>NZ_JBQQBX010000031.1:0-104589 GCF_052245475.1 Streptomyces sp. 7N604
GGCGGGCATGGCTTTCCGCGTGGCAGCGGCGGGCCCGCGTCCGCGGGCCGACCGGGCGCGCACACGACAGAGGCGGTGGGCCCGCGCCCGCGGCGGGGCATCCCCCACCCGCCCTTGAAAGGGCAGGGGGTGGGAAATCCCGGCGCGAAGCGTCGGTTTGGGGGCGCCCGGGTGGGGCGGCTGCGCCCGCCCGGCGTCGCGGGGGTGGGGTTGAGGGGCGGAGCCCCTCAATGGGTGGGTGGGTGGGGAGGACCGCGCCGGAGGCGCGGACGGACCCGCGTGCGGGGCGCGGCCGTCCGCCATGCACCATGGGAGGTCGGTGCAAAGACATTCGTGGCGGGAGTACGAGAGCAGTGGTGGACGTCCAGGGCATGGTGGCCGACGGCTTCGAGCCGGTCCGGAAGGCCTTCGTCCGCAACTTCGAGCAGCGCGGGGACCGCGGAGCGGCCGTCGCCGTGTACGTGGGCCGCAGGAAGGTCGTCGACCTGTGGGCGGGCACGGCGGACGCCGACGCAGGCCCCGGCGCCGACCGTCCGGCGCCCTGGGCCCAGGACACCGCCCAGGTCGTACGGTCCGCCACCAAGGGCGTCGCGGCCGCCGTCCCCCTCCTGCTCCACCAGCGCGGCCAGCTCGACCTGGACGCGCCCGTCGGCACGTACTGGCCCGAGTTCAAGGCGAACGGCAAGGACCGGGTGCTTGTACGGCACCTGCTCTCCCACCGTGCCGGAGTGCCCGTCCTCGACACCCCGCTGACCCCGGCCGAGGCGGGCGACGGGGTCTCCGGGCCCGAGGCCGTAGCCGCCCAGGCGCCCGTATGGGAGCCCGGCACCGCGCACGGCTACCACGCCCAGACCTACAGCTGGCTGCTCGGCGAGATCGTCCGCCGGGTCACCGGACGCAGCATCGGCCGCTGGGTCGCCGAGGAGATAGCGGGACCGCTCGGAATCGACCTCTGGATCGGCCTCCCGGAGGCCGAGCGGGCACGAGTCGGTCGGCTGGCCGCCGTCGAGACGCCGACCCCGCCCGCCGCCCAGGGCCTGCGTGTCCGCGCCAAGCGCTCGGTCTCCGACGCGTACCGCGACCCGGCCTCCCTCACCCGCCGCGCCTTCGGCGCCATCGACCCCCTCCCGGACGAGAACGACCCCGCCTACCGGGCTGCCGAACTGCCCGCCTCCAACGGCGTTGCGACGGCCCGCTCCCTCGCCCGCTTCTACGCGGCGCTGATCGGCCCCGATGCGAACAGCGGGCGCCGGCTCTTCGCGCCCGCGACGCTCACCCTCGCGCGTACGGAGGAGTCCGCGGGCCCGGACCGCGTCCTCGTCGTCAACACCCGTTTCGGCCTCGGCTACATGCTGCACGGCCCCGCATCCCCGCTGCTTTCCCCGGCCTCCTTCGGCCACCCGGGCCGCGGCGGCTCCCTGGCCTTCGCCGACCCGGAGACGGGCACCGCCTTCGCGTACGTCACGAACGGCATGCAGCAAAACGTCACTGCGGACCCCCGGGCCCAGGCCCTGGTGCGGGCGCTCCGTGACTGCCATGCGGCGCAAGGCCGTTGAGGCGAAAGGGGTGAACGCGGCGGCTCAGCACGCGGGTTGCGCGCCCCGTGGCCCCCGCCGACTGACAGCGGTTCAGGCGACGCAGAACTCGTTCTCCTCCGGGTCCTGCATCACCACCGCGTAATAGTCCACCCCCGCATACCCCAGGACCCGCTGCCGGGTCGCACCCGCGGCCACCAGCCGCTCCACCTCGGCGTCGACCCGCTGTCTTCGGGTCTCCAGCGGAACCTCGCGACCGCCGCTCACCTTCAGGTCGAGGTGCACCCGGTTCTTGACCACCTTGCCCTCCGGCACCGGCTGGAACCACAGGCGGGGCCCGACCCCGTCCGGATCGACGATCGAATCCGCCCCCTCGCCCGCGCTCTCATCCCCCAACTCCTCCGCCGGCACGCCCATGTCGAGCCAGTACGACCGCCAGCTCGCGAACGCTTCCGGCGGAGGCTCGGGCTCGTACCCCAGCGCCTCGGCCCAGAACCGCACGAGCCGCGCCGGATCCGCGCAGTCGATCGTCACCTGGAATGCCGTCGCCATGATTCCTCCCGTCGGCTCCGCCGGAAGCAGAGCGGAAAACGAGCACCACCACCCGTTCCCGCAGGCTAGGCGAGGCCACTGACAACGGCCGTCAGCCAACGGGCCGCAGGCGGGTGCCCGGCCGCGACCGGGCGTTGGACGCCCTGAGGGCGAGCGGAAGCCGCATCCTGGAGACATGCGGCAGTACAGCGCAGCCAGCCGACCTGAAGCCGACCGGCCGGGAGGCGGCCGAGCGGAAGTCGGCCGACCTGAAGCCGACCGGCCGGAATTCGTCAACCGGTACGAGGACACCTGCCCCGTCTGCCTGCGCACCGTCCCCGCAGGACAAGGACTCAGGCAACGGGACCGCAGCTCCGGCCACGACGGCCACTGGTCCACGTACCACCGCTCCTGCCTCCCCGAGGAAGCCCCGCCACCTCGCCGCCGCCACAAGGGATGGCACAGCCGCACCCTGATGGCGTTCGACATCGCGGCCACCGGCAACCGCCCTACGGTCGACCGCGTCGTCGCGGCCGCCGTACGGTCCACCGACGGCAGCACCGGCCTCGACCTGCTCATCGACCCCGGCCCCGAGGTCCAGCTCGACCCCGTCGGGGAGCGCCACGGCATCACCGCTGAAATGGCCCGCACCGGCGGCGCCCCGGCCGCGGAGGCGCTCGACCGGCTCGCCGACACCCTCGCCGCGCACCTCGCGACGAAGAACCCGCTTGTGGTGTGGCACGCCCCCTGGGTGCTGAGCCTGCTGGAGAGCGAACTGCTCCGCCACGGCCTGCCCTCGCTGGCCGCCCGCTGCCCGGAGGGCCTCGCCCCCATCGCCGATCCCCTCGTCCTGGACCGGCACGCGGACCAATTCCGCAGCGGGGGCCGGGCACGTGACGCGGTCGCCGACTGGTACGGCATTCCGTACGACCGCCCTGGCCACCCGGCATCCGACGCCGAAACCGTCCTCGTCCTCGCCCAGGTCATCGCGGCCTGTTATCCGCACATCGGGAAGCTCTCGCGGCCCGCCCTGCACACCGAGCAGGTCAGGTGGTCGGCGGAGTGGGCCGAACGGCTGCGGAAGCGTGATCCACGAGCGACTCCCGACCCGCGGTGGCCCGTCGCCACGGTCGCGGCGGACCCTTGGACCCCACCGCCGCCCCCGCCCCCGGCATCAGGCGGCCGAAACCGGTCCTGACCTGAACCGGTCGTCGCGTACCCGCTCTCTGCCAATTCGTGTGCATGACATTCGGCGTACCCGCTGCCGGGCCACGCTTGGGCGACATGGCATCGATGCGGACCATGTCGGTGGGCTCCGACCGGCGGTTGTTGTAGCTGTTGCCCAGGTCGTGCCCCTCGCGGCGACGGCCGTCGTCCTGCTGGACTCCGCGACCGACTGCCTCCCTGACGACCAGCTGACCGGTGTCGTCACGCCACCGCGCCTGGCCATACTGGCCGGGCTGGCCGGGCTGGCCGGGCTGGCCGGGCTGGCCGCGGTGCTGATACGCGCCCCACGGCCGGGCACGTTCCGCACCTGGCTGGATCTCTCGATCGGGCTGCTCCTGCTCGCGGCCTTCGGGACCACGTACGCCGGCGGGCACCCCACCGCTCCGCTGCGCGGACTGCTGACCGCCGTCGCCGGCTCCTACCTGATCGTCGGGCTCCGCCGCTCGCAGCCCGAGTCCTGGCGGGCGGTCGCGCTGCTCGCGCTGGTCTCCGTATCGGCGCAGGGCCGGGTACGTCGCCGGTGCCGCGGGCCTGCTGGTGCTCGGCACCGCGTACCGGCTGGCTCCGAGGCTGGGCCGGCGGCAGCGCCGTCTGATGGCCGCACTGCCGCAGCGCCGTCTGATGGCCGCTCCGGGCCGGCGGCACTCGGGCACGCCGCAGCCGCACCCGCCCGCGGCCCGCAGGCCCGAACACGGCGCGCCCCAGCGGAAGCCCGCGCCTGCGGCCGCCGCGGCCTCCGTCGAGCCGGGCGCAACCCTGGGCTGACGCCGGATCCGGGGCGCGGGCGCGCGCTACCGCCGCGCGGGGACGGCGAGCTCGCGGCCGCGGTAGAACGCCTCCCGCTCCTCGACGACGAACGGGGCCATCGCCGCACGCCGCTGCGCCTCCGCCTTGGAGGTCCGCCAGGCGTCGCACGACTCCCTGGAATCCCAGAACGAGACCCCGATGATCTCCAGTCCGTCCTCGGACCAGTACGCGTAGGCGTGACGCAGCCCCTCGGGGTAAGGCGCAGGCTGCCACGCCTTCTCGAAGTCCTCCAGCCTCCCCGGCTTGATGCGGCGCGTTGTCATCCAGACGAAGTGCTCCTCCATCACGGCCTCCTCGGGCCGACTGCTCCGCTCAATGACTCTCACAGACCACGGTAGGTTCGCGCGCCCGCTTCCGCCTCTGCGAGCTGCGGCCGTCACACGGCACATCTGCGCTGGTCACTGACCGCGTACGTACCGCTGCGCCGCGGGGCATTCCGCGGCAGCTGACGACGAGTGACGTTCCACTGACACAGGGCTCGGGCGGCCAGTAGCATCGACAAACGTGAGGAGCCTCACAGAGAGGCCGGAGAGGATTGCAGCGGCTTGTCTTTAGTGCTCAAGGCGTCAGCATGCCTGTCCGCGGCCCATGGTGGCGTGTGTGAATCCTTCGCTCTCACGGCTACGTCCAGCCCGGCCCCGAACGCTCCAGCGGGAGTTGTCCATCTCGGGGGAGCCGAGATCCCGATCGCGGTCTTCGTCGGTGCGGTGAGCGGGGCCGTACTTGCGGTACTTGCCCAGCTCGTCACCGGAGCCATCCGTAACTACCGGGGCTACCGCTTCCTGCTCGGCTTGTTGCGGGAGGAGGTAGCCGACATTGCGAAGGCCATAGAGGAACGCTTGAACCACCCTCACCTTGCCGTTCCCTTGTATCCGTCATTGCCCACCACAGCGTGGGAAGCGCTGGTCGAATCACCGAATCGTCGATACATGAACGAGAAGCG
This sequence comes from Streptomyces sp. 7N604, assembly GCF_052245475.1. Taxonomy (NCBI): domain Bacteria; kingdom Bacillati; phylum Actinomycetota; class Actinomycetes; order Kitasatosporales; family Streptomycetaceae; genus Streptomyces; species Streptomyces sp. 7N604. The sequence goes on from NZ_JBQQBX010000031.1 coordinate 5,044, forward strand.
CCGGAAGGCGGTCAGCCACCTGTATCGCGAGGTGGGCCATGCGAATCACCATCTCGATCTGGTGCCGACTGCCCTCCAGATCAGCCAACTGGCTCCGGATGAGGCAACCAGAGATGTCTATCGCGAAGAAACACTACGGCTGCTGATGGCGCCGCTCGACAAAGTGAAGTCCGCCTTGCCAGAGGCGCGGCGGGTGCTCCGGATTCAGGCAGCGGTGGCCGGTGGTACGCCCGGGGGGAGTGCGGTATGAATTCCATAGAGGGAATCTGGCTCGGAATTGATCGCGAGGAGTTGCGTTCGGAGTGTGCCGCCATGGCATCTCAAGGCGGTCTGCTTGCTGTTCTCGGCGACAACTCCAAGGGGCCGACCCACGCTGCGCACATAGCGAAATCGGTTTTTGAGAACGCGGGTTTGCGTACGCGCCATGTGCGAGATGCGGGGTACAGCCGACTGAATACAGTCCGTTACGTCCTCGAAGATCTCGCTCGCTGGACAATAGAGCAGAGTGGACTTCAGTACTCGGGACTTAGTCTCCAGGCGAGCAACGCGAATACTTCGTTCGAGAGTTTCTTTGACCGCGTCACCAAAGCTCTGCGGCCGATAGCGGAATCGCCAGGCCTTGCCGTCATTGTCACGGCGCTCGGCCAGGATGCCGCTCCCGATACCCAGGACCTCTCCTACCTCGCCAGACTGGGCGAAACCGTCGGGGGCTGCTGGGTCGTGATCGGGGAGGACGGCAAGTCGTGGCGCGCGTTCCCTGCGAGCAGGACGATAAAGCTGCGAAGCTTTACGAAGCAGGAGGTGGCAGGCACCCTTCGCAGTATCATCCAGCAACGGGGCGGTAACCCGGCCGGGGTGGCAGAGTACGTGGCGAAGAATTTTGATCCGGCCCAGGGAAAGATTTCTCCCGTGTATGCCTACACGCACCTCGAGCTGCTGACCTACGTTCCTCTCGAGAACCATGGTGAGCTGCTGTGACGGCGGACTTCAACGCGACCGTTCCGGATGAGTGGGAAGCTCTCGCCGACGTGGTGCTGGGTATGGGAGGCGCTGTCTACGGCAAAGTCGCCATGGTGCTCGGAATTTGCCTGTCCGCCGACAGGGAAGACTTACTTGAGCTTGCCGGTGAACTCTGGAGCGGGGAGAACTCGGAGCCGGAAGAGCCGGAAGAGCTCGAAGCTGCGGTGGACAGTCTCCTGAAGGCACCCTTCGTGGAAGAGACGGCTTCCGGGTGGCGTATCAATGAGTCTCTCGCTCCCCGCCTTGCGGCTCGTTTCATGCGGGACGACGAGGATGTCTTTCGCCGGGCGCACAGAATCCTTGCCGAGCGCGAGACGAGAGCGATCAGCGAGCTTGAGCTCCTGGATCAGCAGGACGACGACACATTCGCCCAGATGGAGCGGTGGTTCGTACAGAGCCGGCTGGCCTTCTATCTGGCCGGAGTGCATGCCGGGGAGTCTGCGCAGAAATTCGGCGAAGCCTTTGAATCGGCTCCCTACCGGGATCTGAGTGCCGCACGGATGTGGCTGTCAACTCTTGCCTTGCGGCAAGCGCCACTGCTTGAAGAGCATGCTCGAGTGATCGAATTCTTTCAAGGCTTTCGCGCGTACGTGGCGGGGCGAAGGGATGAGGCCGCTCTGCACTTCTCCACGGTCATCCAGGATGACATCACCGATCTCTACCAGGCGATCGCCCTGCATTTGCATGCGATGTGCGCGGGTGACGCTGCGTCGCGAATCGAGAAACTGAACAAGAGTATTCAGGTGAGTGAGCAACTCGGGCTGCGCGAGAATGAGATCATGGCTCGAAACTCGCTCGTCAGCGCACATTTCTCTCAGGCGAACAAGATGAATGGCGGAGGTAAGCTCACAGCGGCGCGGAATCACCTCCGCCGGGCGCAAGAACTGGCGGACGTGAACCGCGCGCAGGCGCGCCTCATGCGCGACGAGGCCTATCGCATTTATACGCTGACCCAGTACGCAAGGGCGGCGTGGCTGCTCGCCGCAGGTGTCGACGGCAAGGCGGCCGACAGCGCATCGGCGCGCGCCGTCCTGCCAGATGTCCTCGATGAACTGGCGGAGGCGATAACGATCTCCGACCGGGTGGGCCTGTCCGAGTCCGCGCTGAGGAGCATCAACCAGCGTGCAAGTGTGCTGAGGGATGTGGGGCGGACGGAAGAAGCCGTCGATGAACTGGAATCATCCCTGCACAGGATCGGCCCCCTGACGTCCTCTCTCCCCTTGCGGGGCCTTGCAAAGACGGCCGGCTCGATGAAGCGCAACGCATCCCCTGATGTGAAACGCCGGATCGTCAAGTTCCACGCCACCCTCGATCGATGGCTCGATTGAGACTCGCACCTTCCGGGGCCGCGCGGGGCGTCGACCCCACTTCGCACTTCGCGCGTCAACCCGCGTCAACTCGCGTGCAGCATCAGGCCGATGCCCAGGACCATCAGGCCCGCTGCCGCGATTCGTGGGCCGCCGAAGCGTTCCTTGAAGAAGATCGCGCCGATCGCCGCGCCCACAATGATCGATGACTCGCGCAACGCAGCGATCGGGGCGAGCGGGGCGCGGGTCTGGGCCCAGAGAATCAGGGCGTAGGCGGATATGGAGAGGGCTCCGCCGAGCAGGCCGCGAGTGGCCACCGGGCGCAGTTGGGTGAGCAGTTCGCGGCCGCGGGTGGCGAGCGCGTACGCCGGGATCGCCAGGCCCTGGAGCGAGACGAGCCAGGCGGTGTAGCCGAGGGCCGTGCCCGACGAGCGAACGCCGACGCCGTCGACCACCGTGTACGAGGCGATCGCGAGCCCGGTCGCGACGGCCGCCGTCAGGGCCGGCCAGTGCGGCCGCGTCCCGCTCTCGCGGATGCCCCACAGCGCGACGCCGACCAGGCCCGCCGAGGCGACCACGACGCCCGCCGATGCCCACCCGTCCGGCACCTCGCCGATGAAGGCCGCGGCCAGGACGGTGACGACCAGGGGCGCCGTGCCCCGCGCGATCGGGTACATCTGGCCGAAGTCGCCCAGCCGGAACGACCGCATGAGGAGCGCCTGGTAGACGAGGTGCAGCACGATGGACGCGATCAGCCACGGCCAGGCGGCGGCCTGCGGGAGCGGTACGAACGCCGCCATCGCCAGGCCGCAGACCACGTCCGCCGCGCCGATCAGTGAGAAGGCGACCAGTTGGTCCTTGATGTTGTGGGCGATCGCGTTCCAGCTGGCGTGCGTGACCGCGGCCACGAGCACCGCCGCCGTGACCAGCAGCGTCATGCCCCGCGCTCCCGTACGGCGATCAGGCGCACCTCGACCTCGAGGCCGGGCTCGCGCAGCGCTGCCGCGCATGGGGGGTGGGCCGTGTCCGTGCTGGACTCTGGAGTTGTGGGCATGGGGCGACGCTAGCGGTACGTGCAATGGCCACGCGAGTGGGATTTGGGGACTTCCCGGACGCCCCGGATGTCCGCGCCGTCGTCTCGCTCCTCAGCCGCCCGCGCCCCCGTGCGACCCCTCAGCCGCCCGTGCCCGCGCGATCCGTCAGCCGCCCGCCCGCAGCACCTGCGCGACCACCGGACCCGCCGAATCGCCGCCGTGCCCGCCCTCCGGGACCACCGCCGCCGCGGCCAGGTCACCCCGGTACGCCGTGAACCAGCCGTTCGGCTTCTTCTGTCCGTCGACCTCCGCGGAGCCCGTCTTCGCACCGACGTCCCCGCCCAGCCCGGCCATGGCCTCCGCCGCCGTCCCCGCCGACGCGGTCAGCCGCATCAGGGACTGGAGCTGCTTCAACACGTCCGGCGGAAGCGAGCGGGAGGCCTTCGCCAGCTGCCGGTTGTCGACCGACGGGGCGACGACGTAGGGCTGCTTGAAGGTGCCCGTACGAACCGTGGCCGCGACCGACGCCATGTTCAGCGGGTTCATCCGGACTGCGCCCTGCCCGATCAGGGAGGCGGCCATCTGCGCGTTGCTCTGCACCGGCACCGACCCGTCGAACGTCGGGACGCCGGTCTGCCAGTTGAGGCCGATGCCGAAGACGTCCCGCGCCTGCTGGCTCAGCGAGCTGTCGTCGAGCTTCTCGGCCTGGGTGATGAAGGCCGTGTTGCAGGAGCGGGCGAAGGCCTGCGCGAACGTGCCGTTCTTGATCTCGAACTTGTCGTCGTTCTGGAACTTCCAGCCGCCGTACGTCGCGTACTTGGGACACGGGTGCCGCCTGTCGTAGCTCGCCAGGCCCTTCTCCAGCAGCAGCGACGAGGTGATGACCTTCATCGTCGAACCGGGGGCGTAGGAGCCCTGGAACGCGGTGTTGAAGCCGTCGGCCGGAGAGTTGGCGACGGCCAGGATCTCGCCGGTGCTCGGCTTGAGGGCCACCGCCGACGCCTTGCCGTGCTTGCTCACCGCCCGCTCGGTCGCCGACTGCAGGCCCGCGTCGAGTGTCGTGCGGAGCGTGCCGGGCCTGCCCTTGGACAGCACCTTCAGGGTCTCGTTCGGGCGCTCCTTCGCGTCACCGGCCCCTGCGGCGTTCGCCTTCGCGCGCGCGATCCACAGCTCCACGCCCGCCACGCCGCCGGACTTGTCGCCGTACCGCTCGCGCAGGCCCGCGAGCACGCCGTGCAGCGTCGGGTGCTCCTTCTCGGTCAGCTCTTTGCCGTTGCGGTCCATGGCCTTGATGGGCGGGGCCTCGGCCTCGCCCGTCTTGAGGGTGTCGCCGCGGCGCAGGCCCGGGTGGACGACCGAGGGCTTCCAGTCGACCAGGGCCTGCCCCAGCTGCCCGCGGGTCACCGTGAGCTCGGAGTCGTACGTCCAGGTGGCCTTCTTGCCGCCGTACGAGATCACGGCGCTGACGTCGAACGGCACTGTCTGGCCGGTGCGTTGGCCCGGTTTGAGTGATACGCCGGAGATGCGCGCTTCCTTGCGGTAGCCGGTCAGCGCGGCCGCCGCGTCCTCGCGGCTGTCGGTGAAGGCGGCCGCCCGTGCGGCATCGCCCTTCGCCCACGCGGCGAGGAACTTCCGCGCGGTCGTTTGGACCTCGGTCGCGCTGGGCGGGCCCGTTTTGATCGGCGACGGCTTGGCATCCGCGGCTGCGCTCAGCGGATCACCCGAGTCGTCACTGCTCAGAAGGCTGTACGCCCCAAATCCCGCGGCCGCCACCATCGCGGCGAACACGCCGCCGATGACGGCGATATTCCCGCCGCTCCGCGCGGCGAACACGCCGCGGATGTCGGCGGCGATCTTCCCGCCACTCCGCATTACAGAACCCCCACAGTTCCGGTGACCCACGGACGACCTCGAGCTCTTAACCACCCGATTAAGGCTTCGACCGCGGCGAACTCTACGTCATCAGGACGACATCACACCCAGGTGTCGAGCCACATGCGATTGCGCCACTCCTCCATCGGCAGGGGCTGACCGGTGTAAATCGGAAAGAAGTAGATGAAGTTCCACACAATCAGCAGGACGAGAACGCCCATGCCGACCGCGCCCAGCGCCCTGCGCCGCTCGCTCGACCCGCGCGGACCGAGCATCGCCCCGAGCATCATCGCCAGCGCCAGGCAGAGGAATGGCACGAACACGACCGCGTAGAAGAGGAAGATCGTCCGCTCCTGGTACATGAACCAGGGCAGCCAGCCCGCCGCGATCCCGCACAGGATCGCGCCAGCCCGCCAGTCCCGCCGGAACGCCCACCGGTAGAGCGCGTACAGCACGGCGAAGCAGGCCGCCCACCACAGCACCGGCGTACCGATCGCCAGCACCTCGCGCGCGCACTTCCCGGCCGTGTCCACCGGGCAGCCGTCCTGGCCGGCGCGCGGCGACTCGTAGAAGTACGAAACGGGGCGGCCGAGGACGATCCAGCTCCAGGGGTTGGACTGGTAGGTGTGCGGCGAGGTCAGGCCGACGTGGAAGTTGTAGACCTCGGACTGGTAGTGCCACAGGCTGCGCAGGCCGGCAGGCAGCCAGCTCCAGGCGCCGCCCTGGTGCGGCTCGGTCGACGCCCAGTCGCGGAAGTAGCCGCCCTTGGTGACGAACCAGCCGGTCCAGGACGCGATGTATGTGAGCACCGCGACCGGTACGAGGGAGAGGAAGGCGGGCAGCGCGTCCCTCCACGCCGTCGAGCGGTACGCGCGCGTGGCCCCGGCCGTACGGCGCGCGCCCGCGTCCCAGAGGATCGTGAGGATGCCGAAGGCCGCCAGGATGTACAGGCCGTTCCATTTCGTGGCGAAACCCAGGCCCAGGCACAGGCCCGCGGCGAGCCGCCACGGCCGCCAGCCGAGCCGCAGCCGGTCCCCGACGCGGGCGTCAGGCCGTACCGTGCCGCTGTCGTCCTCGGGCAGCGCCGCCGCCAGCCGGGCCCGCGTACGGTCCCGGTCGATGAGCAGGCAGCCGAAGGCGGCCAGCACCCAGAACATCAGCACCAGGTCGAGCAGCGCGGTGCGGCTCATCACGAAGTGCAGACCGTCCACCGCGAGCAGGGCGCCCGCGATGCAGCCGAGCGCGGTGGAGCGGAACAGGCGGCGGCCGATCCGGCACAGCATCAGCACGGACAGCGTGCCGAGGAGCGCCACCATGAAGCGCCAGCCGAAGGGGTTCAGGCCGAAGAGCTGCTCGCCGAGCGCGATCGTCCATTTGCCGACGGGCGGGTGGACGACATAGCTGTGCTCGGGGCTGAGCGGGATGCGCTGCGGGTCGGCCAGGATCAGGTCGTTGGCGTTCTTCGGCCAGGTGCCCTCGTAGCCGTACCGGAGCAGGGACCAGGCGTCCTTCGCGTAGTACGTCTCGTCGAATATCACTGCCCTCGGGCGGTCCAGGTGCCAGAACCGGAGCAGGCCCGCGACCAGGGCGACGAGGACCGGGCCGCCCCAGCCGGACCAGCGGGCCAGCCGGTCGGCGGCCCGCGGGCTCAGGCCGAGCATGGTCCACGGACGGGGGGCAGGGGCGGGGAACGGGGGGACGAGCCGGTCCCGTACGGGCGTCCGCGGCCGGTCCACGTGCCCGAAGCGGCGCAGCCGCAGTTGCCAGGCGGTCGGCGCGGCCCCGCGGGCCGCCGCGGCCGCGCTGCCCTGGTGGTCGCCGACCACCGGCCGGGCTCCTGTCGCGGTGTCACTGGTCACCGCGCCATCGTAGGGAACGCGGCTGTGTGAGTGGGGCTCCCGGCTCGGGGGGCGACTCGCGCTGCACCGTTGTGGTCGTGCCAAGCGCTCCGTGGGGGCCTGGTTGCGGGGGCACGCCCCCTCCCCGCCGTCCGCGACCGCCGGTTTGTGGGCAGTCGTTCCGCAAGGCGGAACGGGTGGGCACAAACCGGCCACCGGGCCGCGGCCGCCGACGAAGCCGCAACCATGCGGCTGGGAGGCGCGGCACGGCCCTGCACGCCGCGGCTGGGAGGATGGGGGGCGTGACTGGAACGCTCGTACTCGCAGGGACTCCCATCGGGGACGTCGCCGACGCCCCGCCGCGGCTCGCCACCGAGCTGGCGGCAGCCGACGTGGTGGCCGCCGAGGACACCCGGCGGCTGCGCCGCCTCGCGCAGGCCCTCGGCGTGCAGCCCGCGGGGCGAGTCGTGTCGTACTTCGAGGGGAACGAGTCGGCCCGCACGCCCGAGCTGGTCGAGGCGCTGGCCGGCGGGGCGCGGGTGATGCTGGTCACCGACGCGGGAATGCCGTCGGTGTCCGACCCCGGATACCGGCTCGTCGCCGCCGCCGTCGAGCACGGCATCAAGGTGACGGCGGTCCCCGGCCCGTCCGCCGTACTCACCGCGCTCGCGCTGTCCGGGCTGCCCGTCGACCGGTTCTGTTTCGAGGGCTTCCTGCCGCGCAAGGCGGGCGAGCGGCTCGGCCGCCTCCGCGAGGTCGAGGCCGAGCGCCGCACCCTCGTCTACTTCGAGGCGCCGCACCGCCTCGACGACACCCTCGCCGCCATGGCCGAGGTGTTCGGCCCCGAGCGCCGCGCCGCCGTGTGCCGGGAGCTCACCAAGACGTACGAGGAAGTCAGGCGCGGCCCGCTGAAGGACCTGGCCGCGTGGGCGGCGGAGGGCGTACGCGGCGAGATCACGGTCGTCGTCGAGGGCGCCGCGCCGCCGGGGCCGCAGGAGCTGGACCCCGCCGAGCTCGCGCGGCGCGTCGCCGTACGGGAGGAGGCCGGGGAGCGCCGCAAGGAGGCCATCGCGGCCGTGGCCGCCGACGCCGGGCTGCCCAAGCGGCAGGTCTTCGACGCGGTCGTGGCCGCGAAGAACGCGTAGCGGAGGAACGCCTGTCCCCGGGGAACGGGCCCCGGGAAACCGCGCCCGGTGCTCCGGCCGCACGACAGGGGACCACCGGAAGGTAAAGGGATAATCTGAAAGGCAAAGCCCTGGCCGCGCAGAAGGGTTCTTCCACAACCAACTCCCAAAAGCTGCACCAACAGGTGGCCGGGGCTGCTGCGTTCCCGCCGATAAGGGCGTCCACTGGAGGTGGGACGTCCGGTCCCGGAGGGCTTGTCCGCTGGACAAGAGGAGCTGGCATGAGTGAGATCGCAGACACCTCGCGCGGTGTTCCCCAGATGCCGCGGGGCGCAGCCGCGGAGCCACCCGCACACGAGGCGTACTCCTTCGCCTGCATGCGGTGCGGACACGGCTGGGAGCAGGAGTACGAGATTCGGCACCACGTGGACCCGCAGGGCCGCGCCTTCGTCACCTACCACGCGAACGGCCGGCGCGTACCGTCCCCGCTGACCCGCCCCACCTGCCGGAACTGCGACGGTCATGTGGTGCGCATCATGCGGTCGGGCCAGATTCCCTCCGCGGCGGCGGGGCTGGCGCAGCAGGGTATCGCCGGGCCGCTGCTCGCCTCCGAGGAGAGCCCCGGCCGGCCGTCGGCGGGTTCCGCGGGCGCCGCGGGAGCACCGATGGAGCCGCCCGTCACGACCCGCGCCGAGGAGCCCTCGGGCGAGGTGACCACCCACCGCGGGCACCTCTCCGACCTGTTCAACGTCTTCCACCGCAAGTGAGCTACCCCGGCCAGGTGAGCTGTGCGGGCGGCTGCGGACCGGCCGCACCGCCCGCATAGGATCGCCGCCATGGCGGCAACGGCACCCGGCAACAGCAACGGCAGGGACAAGAACGGCGGCGCGGACGGCAAGGCCGCGCCCCCGCCGCCGCAGCCCCTGCGGGTCCCCGTCGCCGACTCGCACACCCACCTCGACATGCAGTCCGGCACGGTCGAGGACGCCCTCGCGAAGGCCGCCTCCGTCGGGGTCACGACCCTGATCCAGGTCGGTTGCGACGTGGCCGGATCGCACTGGGCGGCCGAGACCGCGGCCCGCCACGACGGCATCTGGGCGACCGCCGCCCTGCACCCCAACGAGGCACCCCGCATCGTTCTCGGCGACCCCGATGGCTGGTCGCGCCAGGGCGCGCGCGAGCCCGGCGGGGACACCGCCCTCGACGCCGCCCTCGACGAGATCGACGCCCTCGCCGCGCTGCCGCACGTGAAGGGCGTCGGCGAGACCGGCCTGGACTACTTCCGCACCGGGCCAGACGGCATCGCCGCGCAGGAGCGGTCCTTCCGCCGCCACATCGACATCGCCAAGCGGCACGGCAAGGCCCTCGTCATCCACGACCGCGAGGCCCACGCCGACGTGCTCCGCGTCCTGGAGGAGGAAGGTGCGCCCGAGACCGTCGTCTTCCACTGCTACTCGGGCGACGCCGAGATGGCCAAGGTCTGCGCCGAGAGCGGGTACCTGATGTCCTTCGCGGGCAACGTCACCTTCAAGAACGCACAGCCGCTGCGCGACGCCCTCGCCGTCGCCCCGCTCGACCTGCTGCTCGTGGAGACCGACGCGCCCTTCCTCACGCCCGCGCCGTACCGCGGACGGCCCAATGCCCCGTATCTCATTCCGGTCACGCTGCGCGCCATGGCCGAGGTCAAGGGCCTCGACGAGGACGCCCTCGCGGCGGCCGTGGCCGCGAACACGGCTCGCGCGTTCGCGTACTGACCCCGCCGGGTGTGGGCGTGCGTTCCGCCTTGCAGAACGAATGCCCGCATTGTGACAACACAGCGTAGCGAGTCCGCTTTGGAGAGTGACGGCCCCCTTCGATACAGTCCCGGGCCGGGCCGACCGCCGGACCAGTGGGAGCGTCGTGAGCAGATCTCAGGGCAGCCACCGCGCTGCGCGCAGCACCCGCCGAAGCCGCGCCCAGAACCCGAAGCGCCACGCCCGACCGTACGAGCCGTACACCCCGTACGAGGCCTACGAGTACGGGGGGCGCGGACCGTACGGAGCCCCCGTCCCATACGGCGCGGGGGAGCGGCCCGGACGGGTGCCCCGCCAGTACCCGCCCGCCGTCGGCGCGCCACTCGTGCCGCCCCCACCACCCCCGCCACCGCCCACCCTCCCCGCCGCCGGCGGCCGGGCCGCCGCGCGCCGCGCCGCCCGGCGCCGCAAGGCCGCCGAGCGGCCCGAGGCGCTGCGCCGCCTCGTTCCGCAGGCGCTCGTCGTGGCCTTCCTCGCGGGCGGCACCTCGGCGTTCGTCGCCCACGACAAGTCCGTCAGACTCAGCGTCGACGGCACGTCGCGCACGCTCCACACCTTCGCCGACGACGTCCAGGAGCTGCTGGAGGACGAGGGCGTGGAGGTCGGCCCGCACGACCTGGTGGCCCCCGCGCCCGAGGAGGCCCTCGCCACGGCGGACGAGATCGTCGTCCGCCACGCCCGCCCCGTCACCCTCACCCTCGACGGCACCCCCCGCCGCGTCTGGACCACCGCGGGCACGGTCGACGGCGCGCTCCGGCAGCTCGGGGTGCGCGCAGAGGGCGCGGACCTCTCCGCCTCGCGCGGCTCCGGGATCTCGCGCCAAGGCCTGGCCCTGGATGTGTGGACCGAGCGGACCGTGACCTTCATGGCCGACGGGCGCGAGCGCAGGATCCGTACGAACGCCTCCACCGTCCGGGAGGCCGTCGCACAGGCGGGCATCGTGCTGCGCGGCCAGGACACCACCTCCGTGCCGCAGGACAGCTTCCCGCGCGACGGCCAGACGATCTCGGTCATGCGGATCACGGGCACGAAGGAGGTGCGCGAGGAGCCGATCCCCTTCCGTACGGTCAGGCATCTCGACCCCACGCTCTTCCAGGGCACCGAGGTCGTCGTCCAGCAGGGGCAGCAGGGCGCCGAGCGCGTCACGTACGCGCTGAAGACGGTCAACGGGGTCCGGCAGAAGCCGCGGAAGCTGCGGTCCGAGGTGGCGCGGCGGCCGCGGGACCAGGTCGTCCACGTCGGCACCAAGCCTCCGCCGCGGTCGGTCGCGGGCGCTGACCGGCTGAACTGGACGGCGATGGCGCGCTGCGAGTCGGGCGGGCGGGCGAACGCGGTGGACGCGTCGGGGACGTACGGGGGCCTCTACCAGTTCGACAGCCGCACCTGGCAGCAGCTCGGCGGGCGCGGCCGGCCGCAGGACGCCCCGCCCGCCGAGCAGACCTACCGGGCCAAGAAGCTCTACGTGCAGCGGGGGGCGAGTCCGTGGCCGCACTGCGGCCGTAAGCTTCACCAGTGAGCACCAGCCCCACCTACGACGAGCACGGTCCCGAGCGAGGCCCTGAGCAGGGCACCGAGCAAGGCCCCGAGCACGGTCCCCTCCTGGGCCCCAGCGACATCCGCGAACTCGCCGCGGCGCTTGGCGTACGCCCGACCAAACAGCGCGGCCAGAACTTCGTCATCGACGCCAACACGGTCCGGCGGATCGTGCGGACCGCGGATGTGCGCTCCGACGACGTGGTCGTCGAGGTCGGCCCGGGGCTCGGCTCGCTGACCCTCGCGCTGCTGGAGGCCGCGGACCGGGTGACGGCCGTCGAGATCGACGACGTGCTGGCCACCGCGCTCCCGGCCACCGTCGCGGCACGGCTGCCCGAGCGCGCGGACCGCTTCGCGCTGGTGCACTCCGACGCACTGCACATCACCGAACTGCCGGGGCCGGCGCCGACCGCGCTCGTCGCCAACCTGCCGTACAACGTCGCCGTGCCCGTGCTGCTGCACATGCTCGCCGTCTTCCCGACGATCGAGCGGACGCTGGTGATGGTGCAGTCGGAGGTCGCCGACCGGCTCGCGGCGCCACCCGGTTCGAAGGTTTACGGCGTCCCCTCCGTCAAAGCGGCGTGGTACGCGCACGTGAAGCGGGCCGGGGCCATCGGGCGCAACGTCTTCTGGCCCGCGCCCAACGTCGACTCCGGCCTCGTCTCGCTCGTACGGCGCGCCGAGCCGCTGAAGACCGGCGCCACCAAGGACGAGGTCTTCGCGGTCGTCGACGCGGCGTTCGCGCAGCGGCGCAAGACACTGCGGGCGGCGCTCGCCGGATGGGCGGGCTCGGCGGCGGAGGCCGAGGCGGCACTGGTGGCGGCGGGCGTCTCGCCGCAGGCCCGCGGGGAGTCGCTGACCGTGGAGGAGTTCGCCCGTATCGCGGAGAAGAAGGGGACGTCGCTGTGAGCTCGGTATCGGTACGGGTCGCGGCCAAGGTCAACGTCCAGCTGGCGGTGGGCGGCCTGCGCCCGGACGGCTTCCATGACCTGGCGAATGTCTTCCTGGCCGTCGGCCTCTACGACGAGGTGCGGGTGAGCCCGGCCGACAAGCTGCGCATTACGGTGTCGGGCCCGGACGCGGACCAGGTGCCGGCCGACCGTACGAACCTCGCGGCGCGCGCCGCGGAGCTGCTGGCCGCGCGGTACGGGATCGGGTCGCCGGACGTGCACATCCACATCGCCAAGGACATCCCCGTCGCCGGGGGCATGGCGGGCGGCAGCGCGGACGCGGCGGGGGCGCTGGTGGCGTGCGACGCGCTGTGGGGAACGGGTGCCGGGAGGACGGAACTCCTGGAGATCTGCGCCGGGTTGGGCAGCGATGTCCCCTTCAGCCTGGTCGGCGGGGCGGCGCTGGGGCGGGGGCGGGGCGAGCGCCTGACCCCTCTCGACGTCGGCGGGACCTTCCACTGGGTCTTCGCGGTCGCGGACGGCGGTCTCTCGACACCGGCGGTGTACCGGGAGTGCGACCGGCTGCGCGCCGAGTCGGGGGCGGGCGCGACGGCCGACCGTGTCCCGGACCCGGAGCCGTCGCCTGCGCTGCTGGACGCGCTCGGCGAGGGGGACGTCGTCGGACTGGCGTCGGCGCTGATGGCTGGGGGCTCCAGCAACGACCTTCAGGCGGCGGCGGTTTCACTGCGGCCGTCACTCGCGGACACGCTGGCGGCGGGCGCGAAGGCGGGCGCCCTCGCCTCGATCGTCTCGGGCTCGGGGCCGACCTGTGCCTTCCTCGCGCAGGACGCGCGGGGGGCGGCGGCCCTAGCCGAGGCCCTGCTCGCCTCGGGCACCTGCCGCACAGCGGTCGCCGCCCCAAGCCCGGCCCCAGGCGCGACACTTCTCTAACCGCGCCAGCCACGGACACCACGCGCCCGGGCGGGCGAGATCGTGGTTGCGCGGTCCCGCGGCGCCCCCGCCGCACGCCTCCTCGCGCGGCCACGCGTTTGGCGCGGGGTGGTCGCCGCGAACGGCGTGGCGATGACCGCGTTCCTCTGGCACCTCACCGCGATGCTCGGCGTGTACGGGACGCTGCTCGCGCTCGACGTGCCCCTTCCCGCGGCCGCGACACCCGCCTGGTGGGCGCAGGCCCGGTCCGTATCGCCACCGCTCCTGAGCTTTGCCGTCCGCCGCACCGCAGCCCCCGGCTCGTAGAACCGCCTGTTGCGGCTGTTACGGCTGTTCCCGCAGTTCCGCCTGGTCCGAGCGTGGGGCGCTACCAGGCGTGACCGGGCGCCATCGGCGGCGACTACCCTGGAAGGTCGATCAACCGCAGCGTCAGCAGTAGCGACGCAGGATCAGGAGTGAAATGGCCGTCAATCTGGTCAATGTCGAGGCCGTCGGCAAGGTGTACGGCACGCGGGCCCTGCTCGACGGCGTCTCCCTCGGCGTCAGCGAGGGCGACCGGATCGGCGTCGTCGGCCGGAATGGCGACGGCAAGACGACCCTCATCCGCATCCTGGCCAAGCTGGAGCCCACCGACGCAGGCCGGGTCACCCACTCCGGCGGTCTGCGGCTCGGCGTGCTGACCCAGCACGACTCGCTCGACCCGGCCGCCACTGTCCGCCACGAGGTCGTCGGTGACCTCGCCGACCATGAGTGGGCGGGCGACGCCCGGATCCGCGACATTCTCACCGGTCTCTTCGGCGGCCTGGACCTGCCCGGCTTCGGCGAGGGCCTCGACACGGTCATCGGCCCGCTGTCCGGCGGCGAGCGCCGCCGTATCGCGCTCGCCAAGCTGCTGATCGCCGAGCAGGACCTGATCGTCCTCGACGAGCCCACGAACCACCTCGACGTGGAGGGCATCGCCTGGCTGGCCGGGCACCTGCGGGCGCGGCGGTCGGCGCTGGTGGTCGTCACCCACGACCGCTGGTTCCTCGACCAGGTGTGTACGCGCATGTGGGACGTGCAGCGCGGCGCGGTCCACGAGTACGAGGGCGGCTACTCCGACTACGTGTTCGCGCGCGCCGAGCGGGAGCGCATCGCCGCCTCCGAGGAGGCCAAGCGGCAGAACCTGGTGCGCAAGGAGCTCGCCTGGCTGCGGCGCGGCGCTCCGGCCCGTACGAGCAAGCCGCGGTTCCGTATCGAGGCGGCCAACGAGCTCATCGCGGACGTGCCACCGCCCCGCGACAGCGCGGAGCTGATGCGGTTCGCGAACTCCCGGCTCGGCAAGACGGTCTTCGATCTGGAGGACGTGACGGTCCAGGCCGGGCCCAAGGTGCTGCTGAAGCACCTGACCTGGCAGTTGGGGCCCGGCGACCGCATCGGCCTGGTCGGCGTGAACGGCGCGGGCAAGACCTCTCTCCTGAGGGTGATGACGGAGGCGGCCCGTACGGACGGCGAGGCGCAGCCGGCGGGCGGCCGGGTCGTCGTCGGCAGGACCGTCAAGCTCGCGTATCTCTCGCAGGAAGTCGCCGAACTGGACGCGGGTGGGAGTCCCCCCAGCGAAGCTAGGGGGAGGGTCCTGGAGGCCGTGGAGCAGGTGCGGCAGCGGGTCGACCTCGGCAAGGGACGGGAGATGACGGCCTCGCAGCTGTGCGAGAAGTTCGGCTTCACGAAGGAGAAGCAGTGGACGCCGGTGGGCGACCTCTCCGGTGGTGAGCGGCGTCGGCTGCAGATCCTGCGCCTGCTGATGGACGAGCCGAACGTCCTCTTCCTCGACGAGCCGACGAACGACCTCGACATCGAGACCCTCACGCAGCTGGAGGACCTCCTCGACGGCTGGCCGGGCTCGCTGGTCGTCATCAGCCACGACCGTTACTTCATCGAGCGGACCACGGACCGGGTGTTCGCGCTGCTCGGCGATGCGACCTTGCGGATGCTGCCGCGCGGCGTGGACGAGTACCTGGAGCGCCGCCACCGTATGGAGGAGGCGGCAGCGGCCAAGGTGCTCGCGGCGGCCGCCCCCGAGAAGGCGCGGAAGCCCGCGGCCGATTCGCGCGCCGCGCAGAAGGAACTCCAGCGCATCGAGCGCCGTCTGGACCGCATCGGCGACCAGGAGTCGAAGCTGCACGGGCAGATCGCGGAGGACGCCACGGACTTCGAGCGGGTGGCGAAGCTGGACGCGGAGCTGCGGGAGCTGGCGGCGGAGCGGGACGAGCTGGAGATGCGCTGGCTGGAACTGGCCGAGGACGTCTGACGGTTGAGGACGTCTGACGCCTGGGGAGGTCTGACGGCTGAGGAGGCCTGACCCTGCGGTCCGGCCGCGGACCTGCTTCGCCGGTCCTCGCCCGGCCACCGCCGGTCGCGCGCGACCACGCATATGGCTGTGCAACGGAGGCGTCACGGGCCGGTCTCAGCTGCCCGAGAGGTCTGAGACCGGCCCCTCGTTCGACAGTGTCGAGTGATACAAAGAACTCCCGCTCGACTGTTGTTGACTGGCGGGATCGCATGCCCGATTCGCTCCATCCCGGCGGGATTTGATGCCGCCGGGAGCGCGGGGGAGGCCGGTCGGGACATGGACCCGCGTGAAGAGGAAAGCTGATGTCACAGCCGCCCCAGCCGCCGAATCAGCCTCCGCAGGGCGGCTTCGGCGCGCCGCAGGACCCGTCGTACGGGTATCCGCAGCAGCCGCCGGGCCAGCCCTCGTACGGCTCTCCGCAGACCCCACCGCAGGCCCCGCCCCAAACCCCTCCGCCTCCGGGCCAGCCGCCGCAGGCTCCGCCTCCGCCGCAGGGGCCGCCCCAGACGCCGCCTCCGCCGCAGACCTCGCAGCCCTCGTACGGCTACCCGGGCCAGCAGCCGCCCCAGCAGCCGCAGTTCGGTCAGCCGCAGTACGGCCAGCAGGGGTACGGCCAGCAGGGGTACGGTCAGCCGCAGTACGGCCAGCAGCAGTACGGCATGTACCCGCCGCCCGCCCAGTACCCCGGCGCCACGCCGCCGCCCGGAAGCGGCCAGTCCCGTCAGCGCATGCTGGTCATCATCAGCGCGGTCGTCGCCGTGCTGCTGATCGTCGGCGGTGGCATCTGGTTCGCCACGAGCGGTGACGACGACAAGAAGGACGAGGCCGGGAACTCCTCGGGCGGCAGCAGCGAGGGCGGTGACAACGGCGGCGGTACGGCCGGCAGGACCGAGACCGTCGACGGGCAGCTGATCGCGAAGATCCCGCGGCCCAAGGTCACGGAGCAGGTGACGGCCGAAGGCCTGTGGGTGACCGACACCGTCTTCGCCAAGGCCGGCGTCGACAAGATCGTCGGCTATGACGTGACCGGCAAGCAGCAGAAGTGGACGCTCCCGCTGGACGGTTCGATCTGCTGGTCCTCCCGCCACGTCACCGAGGACGGCAAGACCGCGGTGCTCTTCCAGGGCGCCAAGGCCACCGCGGAGAAGCAGCACCAGGGCTGCACCGAGGTCGCGGTGATCGACATCAACGCGGGCAAGAAGCTCTGGCAGAAGAACGCCACCGACGGGGACGAGAAGGTCCGCTTCGACGAGGTGACGCTCGGCGGCGGCACCGTGGCCGCTGGCGGCACGAGCGGCGGCGCGGCCTGGAAGCTCGCCGGCGGCAAGGAGCTGTGGAAGCCGCAGGCCAACGACGAGTGCCAGGACGATGGTTACGCGGGCGGCACGAAACTGGTGGCCGTGCGGCGCTGCGGCGCCTACGACAAGCCGTCGCTCGAGGTCCAGACGCTGAACCCGGCCACCGGCGCCCCGAAGTCGGTCTTCAAGGTGCCCAGCGGCGTCGAGTACGCACACGTCGCCTCCACCGACCCGCTCGTCGTCGCCATCGACGCCAGCGACGACACCGGCAGCGGTGTCTCGGACTTCCTGGCGGTCGACGACAGCGGTAAGTCGGGCCGGCTGCGCGGCAGGATCGCGACGCAGCAGGGCCAGTACACGCCGGAGTGCGGCTCGACCGAGGTCGAGGGCTGCAAGCTGCTCGCGGTCACCCAGGACACCCTCTACCTGCCCACCAAGGAGCACCAGAGCAAGGCGGAGTACGCGCGGACGAACGAGATCATGGCGTTCGGCCTCGACGGCGGCAAGTCCAAGGGCAAGGCCGACGCGGGCGAGAAGCGCACGATGGTGCCGCTGCGGCTGGAGGGCGGCGACATCATCGCGTACAAGTACCCGACGTACGACAAGGGTGGCGAGATCGTCAGCATCGATCCCAAGACCCTCAAGCAGTCGGTGCTGCTGAGGAACGACGACTCCTCGGCCCGTACGGAGAGCAACTTCCGGCCTGAGTTCAACACGGACGTCGTCTTCGAGAACAGTCGCCTCTACATGGGGCAGCACTACGTCACGGACCGCGAGCCGATCGCCGGTGAGGAGGAGTACCTGGCGGTCGTCTTCGGCGCCGAATAGCACCTCGGGACCCGGCTCGTGAGACCCGGCACGCACCCGCGTGCCGGGTCTCACGCCGGAACTGGCCCCGAATGGCGGGGATTTCTGCCTTCCGTGAGGCTTCTTCCCGGTAAGGGGCGCGCGATGTCGATCGAGCGTGTAGCTTCCGGGGAACACGAGGCCCGGGGCGTCGGGGGATTGGGGGGAAGCTCATGGGCGTCCGGCTCATGGTGGTCGACGACCACCGTCTGCTCGCCGAGGCGCTCGCCTCCGCGCTCAAACTGCGCGGCCACCGGGTGCTCGCCGCGGCTGCCCCCAGCGCCGGGGCCGCCGAGCTGGTGGTCAGCAGGGCGCCGGAGGTGTGCCTGCTGGGCACGGCCGCGCCCGCCGAGCCGGGCGCCTTCGACCCGGTCGTGCGGATCAAGCGGGACCGGCCACAGGTCGCGGTGGTGGTGCTCGGCCCCGTGCCCAGCCCGCGCGGCATCGCCGCGGCCTTCGCGGCCGGGGCGTCCGGGTACGTACGGCACGACGAGCGCATCGAAGGCGTCGAGCGGGCGATGGTCAAGGCGAGGGCGGGGGAGGCGGCGGTGGCGCCGCAGCTGCTGCAGGGTGCGTTCGCCGAGCTGCTCAACCCGGCCGCCCAGCCGGACGACGAGGCCGCCCGGCTGCTGCAGATGCTCACCCCGCGCGAGGCCGAGGTGCTCGTACGGGTCGCGGAGGGCGAGGACACCCGGCTGATCGCGGCCGGGATGGGCATAGCGTCGAGCACGGCCCGTACGCATGTGCAGCGCGTGCTGATGAAGCTGGGCGTCGGGTCGCGGCTCGAGGCGGCGGCGCTGGCCGCCCGGACGGGGCTGCTGGACCGGGCGGCCGCGGGGCCCTGAGTTCGGCGATGAACGCGGTCCCCATGCCGCCCAGCAGGCCGATCGCCGTCACGATGCGCCCGACGAGCAGGTAGTGCTCGTCCCGGCGGCCCCTACGGATGTACGCGCCCCAGATGTCGTTCGTGAAGACCGTGTTGAAGGCCGAGATGTTCGCGGCCATACCGGCCATGAAGGCAGCGAGCAGCCCGGTCACGGCGAGGCCCAGAACCCCGTTCGGCAGCCACAGGATGGTGTAGTCGAGCGCGTTGGTGGGGAGTCGCAGCCCTTCTTGTGCCATGGATCACCTCTCTTCGAGAGTCTGAGGACGATTCCCCAGAATCGCCGCATTTTTTCGATCCGATCGCCCAAGAACCTCTGCCTTTTGTGCGCAGTTGTCCAGGAGGCGGGCCTCTATGACGGCCACTATTGACTGGCGCTGTTGGCTTGTGGTTTGTTGTGTTCGCTTCTGTTCGGGGGATGATGGTAATGGCGAGGAGCGCCAGGGTGAAGAAGACATCGACCCGGCTCGCGGACGGCCGCGAGCTCCTCTATTACGACCGCCGCGACGACGCCGTGCGCGACGCGGCGGACAAGCGCCCCCTGCCCACCGTCTCGACCGCGGCCGAGATCCGCCCCGACCGGCTGCTCGGCGACTCCGTGATCGTCGCCTCCCACCGCCAGGACCGCACATACCACCCGCCCCCGGACGAGTGCCCCCTCTGCCCGTCCCGCGACGGCCGGCACACCGAGATCCCGGCCGACGACTACGACGTGGTGGTCTTCGAGAACCGCTTCCCCTCGCTCACCGGCGACGCCGGCCGCTGCGAGGTCGTCTGCTTCACCTCCGACCACGACGCCTCCTTCGCCGACCTCACCGAGGGGCAGGCCGCGCTCGTCCTCGACGCCTGGACCGACCGCTCCGCTGAACTCGCCCAGCACCCCGGCGTTGAGCAGGTGTTCTGTTTCGAGAACCGCGGCAGGGAGATCGGGGTCACGCTCGGCCACCCGCACGGCCAGATCTACGCGTATCCCTTCGCCACTCCGCGTACGGCCGTGATGCTCCGCTCGCTCGCCGCGCACCGCGAACGCACGGGCGGCCGCAACCTCTTCGACGACGTCGTCGACGGCGAACTCGCCGACGGGCGGCGGCTCGTCCTGGCGGGTGACCACTGGACGGCCTTCGTGCCGTACGCCGCCCACTGGCCGTACGAGGTGCATCTCTACCCGAACCGGCGCGTTCCGGACCTGCCGGCGCTGGACGACGCGGCGCGCACAGAGTTCCCACAGCTCTATCTGGAACTCTTGCGGCGCTTCGACCGGATCTTCGGGGAGGGGGAGCCGCCGACGCCGTACATTTCGGCCTGGCACCAGGCGCCCCTGAGCGCGCAGGACCGCGGTGATTTCGCGCTTCACCTCGAGCTTTTCACCATTCGCCGCACTTCCGGCAAGCTGAAGTTTCTCGCGGGTTCCGAATCCGGCATGAGCGTGTTCATCAATGACGTGCCGCCGGAGGCCGCGGCCGAGCGACTGCGAGAGGTAGCGAGCAAGTGAGCAACGGGCAGAAGAAGTACCTGGTCACCGGCGGGGCGGGCTATGTCGGCAGCGTGGTCGCCGCGCATCTGCTCGAGGCCGGGCACGCCGTGACCGTGCTCGACGACCTCTCCACGGGCCACCGCGAAGGGGTCCCCGGGGGCGCCGACTTCATCGAGGGACGCATCCAGGACGCGGCCAAGTGGCTGGACCGCAGCTACGACGGCGTGCTGCACTTCGCGGCCTTCTCACAGGTCGGCGAGTCGGTGGTGAACCCGGAGAAGTACTGGCGGAACAACGTCGGCGGCACCACCGAGCTGCTGGCCGCCATGCGCGACGCGGGCGTACGCACCCTCGTCTTCTCCTCCACCGCCGCCACCTACGGAGAGCCGTCCGAGGTCCCCATCACCGAGGACGCCGCCACCGCACCCACCAACCCGTACGGCGCCTCCAAGCTCGCCGTCGACCACATGATCAGTGGCGAGTGCGCGGCCCACGGCCTGGCCGCCGTCTCCCTGCGCTACTTCAACGTCGCGGGGGCGTACCAGGGGACCGACGGCGTCGCGTACGGCGAGCGGCACGACCCCGAGTCGCACCTCATCCCGCTGGTCCTCCAGGTCGCGCAGGGCAGGCGCGAGGCCATCTCCGTCTTCGGCGACGACTACCGGACCCCCGACGGCACCTGCATCCGCGACTACATCCACGTCGCCGACCTGGCCGAGGCCCACCTGCTGGCGCTGGACGCTGCGCAGAGCGACGAGCACCTGATCTGCAACCTCGGCAACGGCAACGGCTTCTCCGTCCGCGAGGTCATCGAGACCGTCCGCCAGGTCACGGGGCATCCGGTCCCCGAGGTCCCGGCCCCGCGCCGCGGCGGCGACCCGGCCGTGCTCGTCGCCTCCGCCGAGCAGGCCCGTACGCGTCTTGGCTGGCGGCCGAGCCGCGCCGACCTCGCCGGAATCGTCGCCGACGCCTGGGACTTCGCGCAGCGGCTGGAGAGTCCGGAGAAGCGAGCGTGAGCGAACGGCGGGTCGCGGAGGTCACCGCCGCGTTCCGGGAGCTGTACGGCTCCGGGCCCGACGGCGTGTGGGCCGCCCCCGGCCGGGTCAACCTGATCGGCGAACACACCGACTACAACGACGGCTTCGTGATGCCGCTGGCCCTGCCGCACACCGCACTCGCCGCCGTCGCCCGCCGCGACGACGGCATCCTGCGGCTGCACTCGGGGGACGTGGACGGCGGGGTCGTCGAGCTGCGCGCCGAGCGGCTGGAGCCGGGCGCGGGCGGGAGCTGGGCCGCGTATCCGGCAGGTGTGGTGTGGGCGCTGCGCGACGCCGGGCATACGGTGACGGGCGCGGACGTCCACGTCCGGTCCGCCGTGCCGACCGGCGCGGGCCTGTCGTCGTCCGCGGCCCTGGAGGTCGTCACCGCGCTCGCCTGCAACGACCTGTTCGGCCTCGACCTGCGCCCCTGGCAGCTGGCGAGGCTGAGCCAGCGCGCGGAGAACGTCTTCGTCGGCGTTCCCTGCGGGATCATGGACCAGACCGCCGCGGCCTGCTGCACCGCGGGCCACGTCCTGCACCTGGACACCCGGGACCTCGCGCAGCGCCAGGTCCCCTTCGACCTCGCGGCCGAAGGGCTGCGGCTGCTGGTCGTCGACACCCGTGTCAAGCACGAGCTCGGCGAAGGGGCCTACGCGCGTCGGCGCGCGGGGTGCGAAGAGGGCGCGCGTGCGCTGGGCGTACAGGCCCTGCGGGACGTCGCGTTGGAGCAGCTTGACGAGGTACTGGCCGCCCTCGAAGACCCGGCCGTACGCCGCTACGTCCGCCATGTGGTGACGGAGAACGCGCGCGTGGAGCAGGTCATCGGGCTTCTGGACCGCGGGGAGACGCGCGCCATCGGACCCGTCCTCACCGCCGGACACGCCTCGCTGCGCGACGACTTCGAGGTGTCCTGTGCGGAGCTCGACCTGGTGGTCGAGTCGGCGAACGCGTCCGGGGCGCTCGGCGCCCGGATGACGGGCGGCGGCTTCGGCGGCTCGGCGATCGTGCTGGTCGAGGAGGCCCGGGCGGAGGGTGTCGCGAAGTCGGTGACGGAGGCTTTCGCGGAGGCCGGTCACCGCGCGCCGCGGGTCTTCACGGCGGTGCCGTCGGCCGGCGCCCGGCGCCTGGCCTGACGGAGGGCTCCGCATCCCCGCGTTGCGGACTGCGGGCAACTCCCCGCCCAGGTCCTGCGCTTGGCGTGTGATCAAGTCCTGGCGCTCCTTGTCGACTTGTGTCCTTTTATGGAGCATGGGGACCGACGTGAGCGACCAGGACGAACACTTTTCCCAATCCTCTTCCGATGTCAGAGGGCGGCCGTACGCTGATGCACAGCACCGGTGGGGGCCGGTGCTGATCAGGGGGCGAGACAGTCGGGTACGGCGCTCTGGGTGGGGTAGCAGTCACGGCGTGGCGGCGGCCGCGCGACTGCGTGGTGCCCCTCCCGGCGCCGTACCCCAACTGCCCGTTCCCCGAGACTTGGGGGGTCGTTCGTGAGTCGTATCCGGGTCCTGGTGGTGGATGACCACCGCATCTTCGCCGAATCGCTGGCAGCCGCCCTCGCGGCCGAGCCGGACGTGGACGTGGCGGCCGCCGGGAGCGCGCCCGCGGCCCTGCGCTCCATGGAGCGCGCAGCCGCCGACGGCCGCCGCTTCGACGTCCTGCTGGTCGACGCCGACCTGGGCGGGCACGACACCGGCACCGCGGGCGTGCCCGGCCCCGCAGGGACCGCCGGCAACCACGGCCCCGCCGCCGTCCGCGGTGTGGCAGGCGTGCCCGGCCCGCTGCCGGGAGTGCCCGGGCAGCCGTCCCCGAACGGCACGGCCGACGGCATCTCCCTGGTGACCACGGTCCGTTCCGCCCATCAGGGCGCGCGTACGGTCGTCCTCGCCGAGCGCGATGATCCGCGCCGCGCCGCCGCGGCCCTCCAGGCCGGCGCCTCCGGCTGGGTCGCCAAGGACTGTTCGCTGTCCCGGCTGCTGGTGGTGATCCGCGGAGTGCTGCGCGACGAGACGCACCTGCCGCCCGCGCTGCTCACCGGCGTGCTCCGGGAGCTGACCGCGGCCCGTAAGCACCGCACCGAGAGCGAGCGGCTCGTGGAGTCGCTGACCCCGCGGGAGCGCGAGGTGCTGTGCTGCATGGTGGCGGGCCTCGGCCGCAAGGCGGTCGCGGAACGGCTCTACCTCTCCCCGCACACGGTCCGTACGCACATGCAGAACGTGCTGGGCAAGCTCGGCGTCCACTCCACCCTCGCCGCGGTCGCCCTGGCCCGCAGGGCGGGCGTCGGACCGGTGGACCTGAGCGGTCCTGGGGAAGTGGGTGCGACGTCCCGCGTCGTCTGACGCAGGGGGCACTCCCCCAGCTACGGCTGGGGTACCCCAACGAGCGGTAGCTGGGGGAGCATCGCAGGGCGGGTGGGTTCCCCCCGGACGGAGTCCGGGGGAGATCGTCCTCTGGGGTTCCCCATGCCGAAGGCCAGGGGCGCGGCGTGGGGCGTTGTGCCTGCGTCCCCCGGACCGCTTAGCCGGGGACGTTGTCGAACGGGGCGGTCAGCTGGCGTAGCAGTCCCGCGAGTTCGGCGCGCTGGGCGCGCGACAGCTCGCCGAGGATGGCCCGCTCCTGCTCGAGCAGCCCGGCCAGCGCCTGGTCGGCCCGGTCGCGGCCCTCGGCGGTGAGCCGGACCAGCACGCCGCGCCGGTCGCTGGGGTCCGGCAGCCGCTCGACCAGGCCCTTCTTGGCAAGCCTGTCGATGCGGTTGGTCATGGTCCCCGAGGTCACCAGGGTCTGGGTCAGCAGCTGCCCGGGCGAGAGCTGGTACGGGGCCCCGGCGCGGCGCAGTGACGTCAGGACGTCGAACTCCCAGGACTCCAGCCCGTGCTCGGAGAAGGCGAGCCGGCGGGCCCGGTCGAGATGGCGCGCCAGACGGCTCACGCGGCTGAGCACTTCGAGCGGCTCCACGTCGAGGTCAGGGCGCTCCCTCCGCCACGCTGCGACCAGCCGATCGACCTCGTCCTCCATGGCGATCAGTGTAGTAGGTCTGTCGACATGAAGTCTCTTGACGTCGAGAGATAGTCTGGTCAACGGATGGGCAATGTCGGCGCGAGGAAGTGAATTTCCACTTCCGCTCACGCGCCAGAACAAGGGGGACAGACATGCCAGCTCCCACATGGGACCCGCAACAGTACCTTCGCCACTCGAGCCACCGGACCCGCCCCTTCCACGACCTGCTCGCCCGAATACCCGACCTCCCCACGGGAGGCCATCCGGCCCGCATCGCCGACATCGGCTGCGGCCCCGGCAACGTCACCGCGCTCCTCGCCGACCGCTGGCCCCGAGCCCGTATCACCGGCTTCGACAACTCGCCGGAGATGCTCGCCAAGGCCGCCGAGCACGCCGGGCCCACCGAGGGCGGCGGCAGCCTCGACTTCCGCTCCGCGGACGCCGCCGGCTGGGTCCCCGACGAGCCGTACGACCTGATCGTCTCCAACGCCGCGCTCCAGTGGGTGCCAGGCCACGCCGAGTCCTTCCCGGCCTGGACCGAGGCGCTCGCCCCCGGCGGCATCCTCGCCTTCCAGGTCCCGGGCAACTTCGTCTCCCCCAGCCATGCCCTGCTCGGCGAGCTGTGCGACAGCCCGCAGTGGCGGGAGCGGCTCGGCAGCCACGGGCGGCGCTTCGTCCACGTCCTCGAACCGTGGGAGTACCTGACCCGGCTCACCGACCTCGGCTGCGAGGCCGACGCCTGGGAGACCACCTACATCCAGCTCCTCCAGGGCGAGGACCCGGTCCTCGACTGGGTCAAGGGCACCGCCCTGCGGCCCGTCCTGACCGCCCTGGCGGACGACGAGCCGGCCTGCGAGGAGTTCCTCGCCCAGTACCGCGACCTGCTGCGCAAGGCCTATCCGCCAGGCCCGCACGGCACGGTCTTCCCGTTCCGGCGGATCTTCGCCGTGGCGCGAAGGGTCGCCTGAATCGCCGGTGCCACCGGCCACGTCCGGCTCGCGGCGGCGCGGGGCAGAACCCCGGAAGGGCCGGCCGCCGGAGGACGATCTCCCCCGGACTCCGTCCGGGGGTACCCCCACCGCCGCTTGCGATGCTCCCCCAGCTACCGCTGGGAGGTGCCCCCTGCACCAGACGACGCGGGACGTCACGCCTACTTCCCCGGGGCCGCTTAGCTCCGGCGGTGGCCTATCAGCCGGGGCTTCGGCTCCAGGCCGTCGAGCCCGTGCCAGGCCAGATTCACCAGGTGCGCCGCCACTTCCGCCTTCTTCGGCTTCCGCACGTCCAGCCACCACTGGCCGGTCAGCGCCACCATCCCCACCAGCGCCTGCGCGTACAGCGGCGCCAGCTTCGGATCGAAGCCCCTGGCCTTGAACTCCAGGCCCAGAATGTCCTCCACCTGCGTGGCGATATCGCTGATCAGCGAGGCGAAGGTGCCCGTCGACTGGGCGACGGGGGAGTCCCGTACGAGGATGCGGAACCCGTCCGTGTACGACTCGATGTAGTCCAGCAGCGCGAACGCCGCCTGCTCCAGCAGCTCCCGCGGATGCCCCGCGGTCAGCGCGCCCGTCACCATCTCCAGCAGTTGCCGCATCTCCCGGTCCACCACGACCGCGTAGAGCCCCTCCTTGCCGCCGAAGTGCTCGTAGACCACCGGCTTCGAGACCCCGGCTTTCGCCGCGATCTCCTCCACCGACGTGCCCTCGAAACCCTTCTCGGCGAACAGCGTGCGACCGATGTCCAGCAGCTGCTCCCGGCGCTCCTTGCCGGTCATCCGCACCCGGCGGGCGCGCCGGGCTCCCGGCGAGGAGGGCCGGGTCTTGTCGCTGCTGCTGTCGATCGCCACGCCGTCAATCATGCCGCCTTCGCGGCGTCGCTCTCATCCGAGATACCGCCCTTGCGCCGGGCCTCGATCCGCGAGGCGTCCGGCCACCGCACGTCGTGCGCCCAGCCGAGCTGCTCGAACCAGCGGATGATCCGGGCGCTAGAGTCCACCTGGCCCCTCATCACGCCGTGCCGCGCGCAGGTGGGGTCGGCGTGGTGCAGGTTGTGCCAGGACTCGCCGCACGACAGCACCGCCAGCCACCACACGTTCCCCGAGCGGTCACGCGACTTGAAGGGGCGCTTGCCGACCGCGTGGCAGATCGAGTTGATCGACCACGTGACGTGGTGCAGCAGGGCGACCCGGACGAGCGAGCCCCAGAAGAACGCCGTCGCGGCACCCGTCCAGGACCACGTCACCAGACCGCCCACCAGCGCCGGGAAGGCCATCGAGATGACCGTCCACACGACGAACTGCCGGGAGATCGCGCGGATCGTCGCGTCCTTGATCAGGTCGGGCGCGTACTTGTGCTGCGGCGTACGCTCCTCGTCGAACATCCAGCCGACGTGGGCCCACCACAGGCCCTTGATCAGGGCCGGTACGGTCTCGCCGTACCGCCACGGCGAGTGCGGGTCGCCCTCGGCGTCCGAGAACTTGTGGTGCTTGCGGTGATCGGCCACCCAGCGCACCAGCGGCCCCTCGACCGCCAGCGAACCGGCCAGCGCGAGCGCGATCCGCAGCGGGCGCTTCGCCTTGAAGGAGCCGTGCGTGAAATAGCGGTGGTAACCGACGGTGACGCCATGGCAGCCCAGGAAGTACATGAAGGTCATCAGCCCCAGGTCCAGCCAGCTCACCCCCCAGCCCCACGCCAAAGGCACCGCCGCGACCAGCGCGACGAACGGAACGGTGATGAACAGCAGCAGAGTGATCTGCTCGAGCGACCCCTTGCTGTCCCCGCTCAGCGTGGCGGACGGCAGGGGAGTGGTGTCGGTCGCCTTCGGGGCGTCTTCGATCACATCGGGGCTTGTGGTCATGGGGGCGTCCCTCATCGGGCTGGGCATGGCTACGGTTCCGTAACCTACGGCATCGTAAGTATGGCAGGGCTTGGTGTCCGGGCAAGAGGCTGTGGATAACGGCGTGGTGACCGCGACCTATCCTGGTGGCGTCGGACAGCGCGGTCCGCACCCCGCCCATCGTGCAATCCACTGCAAGGAGCCGCACCTGTGAGCAGTGCCGACATCACCCCTGAGACCTCGGACAACGCAGCGCTGCGTGCCGACATCCGCAGGCTCGGCGACCTGCTGGGAGAGACCCTCGTCCGTCAGGAAGGGCCCGATCTCCTCGACCTCGTCGAGCGTGTCCGCGCCCTCACCCGTACGGACGGCGAGGCTGCGGCCAACCTGCTCCGTGACACCGATCTGGAGACCGCGGCCAAGCTCGTCCGCGCCTTCTCCACGTACTTCCACCTGGCGAACATCACCGAGCAGGTGCACCGCGGGAAGGAGCTGCGCACCCGGCGCGCCGCCGAGGGCGGACTCCTGGCCCGTACCGCGGACCGGCTGAAGGACGCCGACCCGGAGCACCTGCGCCGCACGGTCGAGCACCTCGGCGTCCGGCCCGTCTTCACGGCCCACCCCACCGAGGCCGCCCGTCGCAGCGTTCTCAACAAGCTCCGCCGTATCGCCGCCCTGCTCGACACGCCCGTCGACGGCGGCGACCGGCGCCGCGCCGACCTGCGCCTCGCCGAGAACATCGATCTCATCTGGCAGACCGACGAGCTGCGCGTGGTCCGTCCCGAGCCCGCCGACGAGGCCCGTAACGCCATCTACTACCTCGACGAGCTCCACCAGGGCGCCGTCGGCGACGTCCTCGAGGACCTCGCCGCCGAGCTCGAGCGGGTCGGCGTCGAGCTCCCCGG
Organism: Streptomyces sp. 7N604; assembly: GCF_052245475.1. NCBI lineage: Bacteria > Bacillati > Actinomycetota > Actinomycetes > Kitasatosporales > Streptomycetaceae > Streptomyces > Streptomyces sp. 7N604. The sequence goes on from NZ_JBQQBX010000031.1 coordinate 33,013, forward strand.
CGGCACCCGGCCCCTCACCTTCGGCACCTGGATCGGCGGCGACCGCGACGGCAACCCCAACGTGACCCCCGAGGTCACCTGGGAGGTGCTGATCCTCCAGCACGAGCACGGCATCACCGACGCCCTCGAGGCCGTCGACAGCCTCCGCGGCCTGCTCTCGAACTCCATCCGCTACACCGGCGCCACCGAGGAGCTCCTCTCCTCCCTCCAGACCGACCTGGAGCTGCTGCCCGAGATCAGCCCCCGCTACAAGCGCCTGAATGCCGAGGAGCCCTACCGCCTCAAGGCCACCTGCATCCGGCAGAAGCTGGTCAACACCCGCGAGCGGCTCGCCCGGGGCATCGCGCACGAGCCCGGGCGCGACTACCTCGGCACCGCCGAGCTGATCCAGGACCTCGTCCTGATACAGGATTCCCTGCGTGCCCACCGCGGCGGCCTCTTCGCCGACGGCCGCCTGGACCGTACGATCCGCACGCTCGCCGCCTTCGGCCTCCAGCTGGCCACCATGGACGTACGGGAGCACGCCGACGCCCACCACCACGCCCTCGGGCAGCTCTTCGACCGGCTCGGCGAGGAGTCCTGGCGGTACGCCGACATGCCCCGGGACTACCGGACCAAGCTCCTCGCCAAGGAGCTCCGCTCCCGCCGCCCGCTCGCCCCCACCCCGGCGCCTCTGGACGCCGCCGGCGAGAAGACCCTCGGCGTCTTCGAGACCATCGGCAAGGCCCTGCGGCGCTTCGGCCCCGAGGTCATCGAGTCCTACATCATCTCCATGTGCCAGGGCGCCGACGACGTCTTCGCCGCCGCCGTGCTGGCGCGCGAAGCGGGCCTCATCGACCTGCACGCCGGCTGGGCCAAGATCGGCATCGTCCCGCTGCTGGAGACCACGGACGAGCTGCGCGCCGCTGACGTCATCCTCGACGACATGCTCGCCGACCCCTCCTACCGGCGCCTGGTCGCCCTCCGCGGCGACGTCCAGGAGGTCATGCTCGGCTACTCCGACTCCTCCAAGTTCGGCGGCATCACCACGAGCCAGTGGGAGATCCACCGGGCGCAGCGGCGGCTGCGTGACGTCGCCCACCGCTACGGCGTACGGCTGCGGCTCTTCCACGGCCGCGGCGGCACCGTCGGCCGCGGCGGCGGCCCCACCCACGACGCGATCCTCGCCCAGCCCTACGGCACCCTCGAAGGCGAGATCAAGGTCACAGAGCAGGGCGAGGTCATCTCCGACAAGTACCTCGTGCCGTCCCTGGCCCGGGAGAACCTCGAGCTGACCGTCGCCGCGACCCTCCAGGCCTCGGCCCTGCACACCGCGCCCCGCCAGTCCGACGAGGCCCTGGCCCGCTGGGACGCGGCCATGGACACGGTCTCGGAGGCTGCCCACACCGCGTACCGCAGGCTGGTCGAGGACCCGGACCTGCCCGCGTACTTCTTCGCGTCCACGCCCGTGGACCAGCTCGCCGAGCTGCACCTGGGCTCCCGGCCCTCCCGGCGGCCCGACTCCGGCGCCGGGCTCGACGGGCTCCGGGCCATCCCGTGGGTCTTCGGCTGGACGCAGTCGCGGCAGATCGTGCCCGGCTGGTTCGGGGTCGGCTCCGGACTCAAGGCCGCGCGCGAGGCCGGGCTCGACGGGGTCATCGGCGAGATGCACCGGGAGTGGCACTTCTTCCGCAACTTCCTGTCGAACGTCGAGATGACGCTCACGAAGACCGATCTGCGGATCGCGCGCCACTACGTGGACACGCTCGTGCCCGACGAGCTGAAGCACGTCTTCGCGGCGATCGAGGCCGAGCACGAACTCACGGTCCAGGAGGTGCTGCGGATCACCGGCGAGCGCGCGCTGCTGGACCACAACCCGGTGCTCCAGCAGACCTTCCGGGTCCGCGACGCCTACCTCGACCCGATCTCGTACCTGCAGGTCACGCTGCTGGACCGGCAGCGGAAGGCCGCCGCGCGCGGCGAAGCGCCGGACCCGCTGCTGGGGCGTGCCCTGCTGCTCACGGTCAACGGTGTGGCCGCGGGCCTGCGCAACACGGGGTGACCTGCTCCGCACACAGGGAACAACGGCTGCCCCGCGCCTACGGCGCGGGGCAGCCGTTGTTGAAAGGACTCGCGCGCAAGCCCGTGCCCGCGATAACGGCGAGGCGGAGCCTCGCCCGTCGCCCAGGATCAGCCCCGCCCATCGCCCTGCGGGTGGCGGGTCCAGGCCGTCGCCCCGTGCGTGGCAAGGTCTTGGCCGTCGGGTCGTGGGCGCGGGTTTTTGGCCGTCGGGGTGGGCGGGGGGCGTCGGCTGTGGCCGGGTTTTGGCCGTCGGGGTGGCAGCGGGCCGTCAGCTGCGGGTGGCGGGGTGGTGCCCGTCGGGCCGGGGCGGCACGGTCCTCGGCGCGCGAGGGCGGTGCGCGGCCGCGGGGCGGGTCTCATAGCGTCGCGAACGATGCGACCAGCAGGGCCGCGCCCAGCAGGCCGATGGCCCATGCCGTACGGCGCATCCGCAGGCCGCCCGCGACCACGAGCGCCGCAAGCAGCAGCGCGCCCCCGAACGGCACCCACGCGTACAGGGCTCCGCCCCACCCCGTTCGTACGACCTCGTTCGTGCCCGGCTTCACCGCGACCAGCAGCCGCTCGCCCGTCTTGTGCGTGACCGACTTGTCGATCGACACCATCGGCCGGTCCGTCCCCGCCGCGTCCGCCGGGACGAACGGCCCCGTGCACGTGTCGGAACCGCACCGGGTGATCGTGACGGTTCCCCGCTCCCGGCCCTTGGTCAGCATCGAGTGCTGCGCCGTCCCCCACGAGGTCCACACCCCGGCGGCGAGCAGCAGCAGCGCCACGCTCGCCATCGCCACGTTCTTGCCGACCAGCAGCAGGCCGTAAGCGCTCTCGCTGGCACGGCGGACAGGGTTGCGTCGGATGCTGGTGGTTTTGGCCATGGCGGCGATCCTTGGCCATCCGGAAGCACTCGGTCAACCGTCGGACCGCGCCTTGGGAGGGGCTGTCCCGTTAGGCGTTTCGTGGCCCCGTTAGGAGTTATACGTGCCTTGCGCCCGCTCCAGGCCGTCCACGATCAGCGTCTCCACGGCGTCCGCCGCCCGGTCCACGAAGTAGTCCAGCTCCTTGCGCTCTGTCGAGGAGAAGTCCTTCAGCACGAACGCGGCCACATCCATCCGGCCCGGCGGACGGCCAATGCCGAAGCGCACCCGGTGGTAGTCCGGGCCCATCGCCTTCGTGATCGACTTCAGGCCGTTGTGCCCGTTGTCCCCGCCGCCCTTCTTCAGGCGCAGCGCCCCGTAGTCGATGTCCAGTTCGTCGTGGATGGCGACGATGTTGCCGACCGGCACCTTGTAGAAGTCGCGCAGGGCGTTCACCGGGCCGCCGGACAGATTCATGTACGACATGGGCTTGGCGATCACCACCCGGCGGCTCGTCGGGCCCGGGGCGCCCAGCCGCCCTTCGACGACCTGCGCGCGGGCCTTGTGCGCCTTGAACCGGCCGCCGATCCGCTCTGCGAGCAGGTCGGCCACCATGTAGCCCACGTTGTGGCGGTTTGCCGCGTATTCGGGGCCGGGGTTGCCCAGACCCACGATCAGCCAGGGGCTGTCCACATCGCTCATCTGCCTGTCTCCTTGACGGCTCAGCGGCCCGGCGCCTCCGGCGCGGAACAACGGCTCAACCGCTGTCTCGCGCCTGCGACGCGAGACAGCGGTTGGAAAGGGTTCCCCGGGGCGAGGCCCCGGCCCCCACCGACGCTGAGGCAGAGCCTCAGCAGCCGACGAGCCGGAAAGTCGCCACGCCTCGGGTGTGCCTCAGCGGGGCGGTCCGGTTGCCCCGGCTCGGGGCCCCTGGCCGGGGTGGTCCGGGTCGCGTGCCCAGCGGATCGCCACGCCTGGAGTGTGCCTCCGACGGGGCGGTCCGGCCATCGTGCCCGGCTGGGCGGTCCGGCTTCGGTGCCCTTGCCGGAGGGCTCAGGACTCGGCGGCCTCTGCGGCGGCCTCGGCCTCCTCGGCCTCCTCCTCGGCCGTCGGCTCCTCGGCCTGCGCGGCCAGGACCTGCAGCACCACCGCGTCCTCCTCGACGCCCAGCGTGGTGCCCTTCGGCAGCTGGATGTCCTTCGCCAGGACGGAGTCGCCGGCCTCAAGGCCCTCGACGGAGACGGAGACGGACTCCGGGATGTGCGTCGCCTCGGCCTCGACCGGCAGCGCGTTCAGCACGTGCTCCAGCAGGTTGCCGCCCGGGGCCAGCTCGCCCTCGGTGTGGATCGGCACCTCGACGTTGACCTTCTCGCCGCGCTTCACCAGCAGCAGGTCGACGTGCTCGATGAACCCCTTCAGCGGGTCGCGCTGCACGGCCTTCGGGATCACGAGCTCCTTGAAGCCGTCCGCGTTCAGGGAGATGAGAACGTTCGGGGTCTTGAGCGCGAGGAAGAGGTCGTGGCCCGGCAGGGTCACGTGGACCGGGTCGCCCCCGTGCCCGTAGACGACGGCGGGAACCTTGCTGTCACGACGGATCCGGCGGGCAGCGCCCTTGCCGAACTCCTTGCGGATCTCACCGGAGATCTTGACCTCAGCCATGCTGCACTCCTCGTAGAAGACTTCGATTCGACGGCCGTCACCCGGCCCACGACAGACCTGCTACGAAGAGCGCGTCGATTACGGACCGCCGTACGACACGCGTACGGCCTCCCTCGCCGAGCAACTCCATGAGTCTACCCGGCGGGGAGGCCGCCTCAGAAATCGATCGATCAGCAGACGCCCCTTCGGCGTCTGTGATCAGGCCTGCTCGTCGAAGAGGCTGGTCACCGAGCCGTCCTCGAACACCTCGCGCACCGCGCGCGCGATCGTCGGCGCCATCGACAGCACCGTGATCTTGTCGAGCTCCTGCTCGCCGGGCGTCGGCAGCGTGTTCGTGAAGATGAACTCGCTCACCTTCGAGTTCTTCAGCCGGTCCCCGGCCGGGCCCGACAGCACGCCGTGCGTCGCCGCCACGATCACGTCCTCCGCGCCGTTGGCGAACAGCGCGTCCGCCGCAGCGCAGATCGTGCCACCCGTGTCGATCATGTCGTCGACCAGGACGCACACCCGGCCCTTCACATCACCGACGACCTCGTGCACGGTCACCTGGTTCGCGACGTCCTTGTCCCGCCGCTTGTGCACGATTGCCAGCGGCGCGCCCAGCCGGTCGCACCAGCGGTCGGCCACCCGTACCCGGCCGGCGTCCGGCGACACGACCGTCAGCTTCTCGCTGTCGGCCTTCGCGCCCACGTAGTCCGCCAGCACCGGCAGCGCGAACAGGTGGTCCACCGGGCCGTCGAAGAAGCCCTGGATCTGGTCGGTGTGCAGATCGACCGTGAGGATCCGGTCGGCGCCCGCCGTCTTCAGCAGGTCCGCGATCAGCCGGGCCGAGATCGGCTCGCGGCCGCGGTGCTTCTTGTCCTGCCGGGCGTAGCCGAAGAAGGGGAGGATCACGGTGATGCTCCGCGCGGAGGCCCGCTTCAGAGCATCGATCATGATCAGTTGCTCCATGATCCATTTGTTGATCGGAGCCGTGTGGCTCTGGATCACGAAACAGTCCGCGCCTCTCGCCGACTCCTGGTAACGGACGTAGATCTCGCCGTTGGCGAAGTCGAACACCTTGGTCGGGACCAGGCCCACGCCCAGCTGATGCGCGACCTCCTCCGCCAGCTCGGGGTGAGCGCGGCCGGAGAAGAGCATCAGCTTCTTCTCGCCGGTCGTCTTGATCCCGGTCACAGAACAATCTCCTTGCCAGCAGAAATGGGTGTGGGGTTGGTGGGGGCACCTGTTCTCACGGTACGCCCCGGGCGCATGTGCCCGCGGTCGGCCGACGCTCGCCTCACTGCTCGTCCTCCGGTGCTTCGCGAGCAGCCTGCGCGGCCCGGGCGGCCGCGCTCCCGGGGCGCTTACGGGCGACCCAGCCCTCGATGTTGCGCTGCTGGCCGCGGGCGACCGCGAGCGAACCCGGGGGCACATCCTTGGTGATGACCGAGCCGGCGGCGGTGTACGCGCCGTCCCCGACCGTGACGGGAGCCACGAACATGTTGTCGGAACCGGTCCGGCAGTGGGAGCCGACCGTGGTGTGGTGCTTGGCCACCCCGTCGTAGTTCACGAACACGCTGGCCGCGCCGATGTTGGTCTGGTCGCCGATCGTCGCGTCACCCACGTAGGAGAGGTGCGGCACCTTCGTACCCTCGCCGATGTCGGCGTTCTTCATCTCCACGTACGTCCCGGCCTTCGCCTTCCGGCCGAGCTTCGTCCCGGGCCGCAGATACGCGAACGGGCCGACACTCGCCCCCGCGCCGACCTGCGCGCCGTCCGCGACCGCGTTGCTGACCCGCGCACCTTCGCCCACCGCGGTGTCGGTCAGCGTGCAGTTCGGGCCGACCTCCGCGTTCGCCGCGAGGTGCGTGGCGCCGTGCAGCTGGGTGCCGGGGTGGATCAGCGCGTCGGGCTCGAACGTCACCGTCACGTCCACCCACGTCGTCGCCGGGTCGACGACCGTCACACCGCTCAGCATCGCCGTGCGCAGCAGCCGCTCGTTCAGCAGCCTGCGCGCCTCGGCGAGCTGCACGCGGTTGTTGATCCCCAGGATCTCCCGGTGGTCGTCCGCCACGGCCGCGCCCACCCGGTGGCCCGACTCGCGCAGGATGCCGAGCACATCGGTGAGGTACTCCTCGCCCTGGCTGTTGTCCGTACGCACCTTGCCGAGCGCGTCCGCGAGCAGCCGCCCGTCGAACGCGAAGACCCCGGAGTTGATCTCGTTGATCGCGCGCTGTGCGTCGGTGGCGTCCTTGTGCTCGACGATCGCGGTGACGGCGCCGCCCGCCGGGTCGCGCACGATGCGGCCGTAGCCGGTGGAGTCGGGGACGACGGCGGTCAGAACGGTGACGGCGTTGCCGTCGGCGGTGTGCGCGTCCGTGAGGCCGCGGAGGGTGTCGCCGGTGAGGAGCGGGGTGTCGCCGCAGACGACGACCACGGTCCCGTCGACGGGCTCGCCGCCCGCCTTCTTCGCGAGCTCCTCGAGAGCCATCCGTACGGCGTGACCTGTGCCGTTCTGGTCGTGCTGCACGGCGGTGCGGACGCCCGGATCGATCTCGGAGAGGTGCGCGGTGACCTGCTCACGGGCGTGCCCGACGACCACGACGAGCTCCTCGGGGCCGAGCTCGCGCGCGGCGGCCACCACATGGCCGACGAGGGACCGGCCGCAGATGCTGTGCAGGACCTTGGGTGTCGCCGACTTCATACGGGTGCCCTCACCCGCTGCGAGGACGACGACGGCTGCCGGGCGGTTGGCGCTCACGGGTGTGCCCTTCGGCTTCGGGTGGTGGACACTCGCAGGATACCGGGGCGTTTTGCACCGGAAATGCAGCGGGTCCTGACCTAGGAGTCAGGACCCGCTGAAGTGAACGATGAGCTGCGCGAAGAGCTGTGAGCTCCCCATGAGCTCCGCTGCCAGGACTCGAACCTGGAATGATGGGACCAAAACCCACAGTGTTGCCAATTACACCACAGCGGATAGCTAATTGGGCCAATCCGGACGCCTAGCTAGATCGCCGAATGAGCCCCCACCACTATGCCGTACCAGCGGCCTTCGATGCGACGGTATACGGCGGTGCCGTCCCGTAGGTGTACGGGGTCGCGGGTGCCCTGGGGCGGGCGTGGTTGGCGGCTTACAGGAGACCGTCCCACATCTGCTCGAGCAGGACCGACCACCAGTTCTCCGGGTTGGAGAGGGCGGCCGGGTCCAGGGAGGCCAGCTGGGCCTGGAAGTCGACGGTCCAGCGGCCCGCCTGCTCGGGCGTCAGTCCGAAGCGCAGGCGCCACATCCGGCCCAGCAGCGCCAGGCAGCGGACGAACTCCGGGAGCCCGGAGTTGGCGAACTGCGGCGGTGCCGGCTGGCCGCCGGGCCCGGCCTCGACCGGTACGGCGACGATGTGCGCCGTGCCGTACTGGACGCAGAGCTGGCGCCCGAAGTCGTTGCCCATGACGAGGTACGACCCCGCATCGGGCGCGGGCTGAACGCCCCGCTCCGCGGCGAGCTCGGCCAGCGTCGGCACCGGGCGGCCCGGCTGGGCCTGCGCCCAGAAGAACGGGCCGAAGTCCACCGGCAGACCCGCCCAGACCAGCGTCTGCGCGACCACCTCGGGCACGCCCTGCCGGGACACCGCCCGCTGGTCGAAACGGAAGACGCCCTGCGGGCCGAACGACTGCAGCAGCTCCTGCGCCAGCGCCTGGGGCGGGACCGGCGGGGCCGGCGGCACCTGGTTCGGGTGCGGCAGCGGAACCCGGTTCGGGGCGGGCCGCGCCGGGCCGTCCGCGACCTGGTGCAGCTCGCCCTGGTGCTCGATCAGGTGCCGTACGCCCTGCTGGCGCGTGGCGTGGTCACGGCCGTACGGGGCGGTGTTGCTGATCCGTACCTGCGGCCACGTCTCGCGGATCATGCGGGCGCAGTAGCCGCCCGGCAGATCGCAGGACTCCAGCTCGGTGTGCAGCTCCAGCACCTGCTGGGGCGGGACGCCCATGGCGCGCAGCTCGTGCAGGATCTGCCACTCGGGGTGCGGGGTGCCGGGCGCGGAGCGTCGGATCAGCTGCTGTTCGGAGCCGTCCTGAGCGCGGTAGCGCAGTACGGCCATGTAGCCGGGGCCGACCATCGGCTGGCCGACGGGGGGCTGCGGGTAGCCGTACGCGTTGGGGGCGCCGGGGGGCATGCCGGCGGCGCCGGGCGTGCCGGGCATTCCGGGCGCGCCTGGCATTCCGGGGGCGCCCGGGGCACCGGGCGGCATCCCCGGGGCTCCCGGCCCGGGCGCCGGTGGGGCGCCGGGGTCACCGGCGAGCATGGTGGCGGCCGCATGTACGCCACCGGGTCCGGCGGGTCCGGCGGGTCCGGCGGGTCCGGCGGGGACGCCGGGCTGGCCGGGGACGGGCGGATGGGGCGTGCCGGGTTGGCCTGGGGTGCCGGGTGGGCCGGGGGGTTGGGGTCCGGCGGGTCCGTGGGCGCCGGGGGTGCCGGGGTGTCCGGGGCCGGAGGAGTCGGCGAGCACCGTCGCTGCGGCGTGCACTCCGCCGGGACCGCCAGGGCCGCCAGGGCCGCCGGGAGTACCCGGAGGCTGCGGACCCGAGGGGCCGCCGGTACCGGGCGCGTTCGGGTCGCTAGCGCCCGGCTGCCCCGGGACGCCGGGACTTCCGGGCGGGCCGGGCGGGTTGGGGACACCGGCGCCAGGGGTTCCGGGCGGGCCGGGGGGCTGGGGTGCACCGGGTCCGGCGGGTCCGTGGGCGCCGGGGGTGCCGGGGTGTCCGGGGCCGGAGGAGTCGGCGAGCATCGTGGCGGCGGCGTGCACTCCGCCGGGACCGCCAGGGCCGCCGGATCCGGGCGCACCGGGCTGGCCGGGAGCGGGCGGAGGCGTACCCGGACTGCCGTCGGGGGAAAGGGCCGAGACCAGTTGGGTCGGGATGTAGCCACCGGCCGGTGCGCCGGGAGCGCCGGGGCCCGAGGCCGGGGGCGCTCCGGCCCCCGGGGTGCCGGGGGCGCCCGGAGGCGGCGGGGTACCGGGGTTGCCGCCGCGGGCGCCGGGCGTGCCCGGGGCGCCAGGGGGCGGGGGTGCGCCCGCGCCGCCGCGGCTCGGGCCGCGGGGCGCCTTGGCCGTGGCCGCGTCCGCGATGTCGCCCGCGCTCTGACCCGGCGGCACGCCCGGTGCCCCAGGGGCGCCGGGCGCACCCGGCGGCTGCGGCGGCGCGCCGGGGACCCCGGGTCCGGGGGGTGCGGCGGCTGCGGGCGCGCCGGGCGCGCCTGGGCGCGAGGCCGGGGGCGCTCCGGCGCCCGGGGTGCCGGGGGCGCCCGGAGGCGGCGGGGTACCGGGGTTGCCGCCGCGGGCGCCGGGCGTGCCCGGGGCACCGGGTACTCCGGGTCCCGCCTGACCCGGGAAGCCCGGGTCGTCGAGGGCAGGAGCGACGGTCGTACGGGGCAGCCGGCTGCCGCTCGACATCAGCTCGGTCTTGGCGTCCGCGCTTACGCCGGGCGGAGGCGGAGCGTCATCGTCGTCGGAGCCGACGAGCGGCGGTGCGAAGACCGTGGCGGGCAGGCCGACCGACCGGTCGTCGTCATCGCTGGGCGTGTTGGCGTCGGCCCACGGCGTGCCCCCCAGGGGCGCGCCGGGACTGCCGCCGCTACCGGTGGAACCACCGGGCCGGGACGGGCCGCCGCCCGGCTGCGACGCGGAGGCCCCTGTGGTGGGCTCATACGGCACGGCCCCGGAACCAGCCTCCGGCCACGCAGCCCCTGCCGCAGGCGATCCGGAGCCACCACCGGGCGTCCCGGGCCCGACTGCCCCGGCACCGGACACCGCTGCGCCGGGTGATCCGGCGCTGTGTGCCCCGGAGTTGGGATCCGCAGCGCCGGTGGCCCCGACACCGGGCGCCCCGGCTCCGGGCATCCCTGCGCCAGGTGCCCCGGCACCTGCTGCCGCTGCGTCAGGCGTTGCCACGCCGGGCCCCCCGGGACCGGCTGGCCCCGCGCCGGCGTTCGCCGTGTCCGACTGCCCGGCGCCGGGCGTTCCCGCGCCAATCGTCCCGCCCGTGCCAGGCTCCCCGCCCGCGCCGGCAGGGCCCGGTGCCGCCGAGCGGCCGTGGCCGGACGAGCGGTGGTCCGGCATGCCGAGTTGGTCGGCTGCTTCCTGGAGCCACTGTGGCGGCGTCAGCAGGAAGGACGTCGCCTCGAGGTCGATCCGCTGAGGCGGCGCGTCGGCCGCCGGAACGACGCCGTCGTCGGACGGAGCGCCGTACTCCTCCTCGTACCGCCGGATGATCTCGCCCACCGGCAGCCCCGGCCACAGCGTGGACTCGCCGCTGTCCCGGGCGATCACCAGCCGGGTGCGGCCGCCGTCCGAGATCGGTCCGTCCTCGCGGTCCTCGGCCCAGGCCACGAAGCCCAGGTCGAACTCCCGTACCCGCACCTCGCGGTGCTGGTACGCGGGCACGTCGCCGTTGACCCAGCGCTCTGCGCGCTCCTGCGCCTGCGCGAATGTCACCATCGCGCCTCACCCCTCCACCGGGACGGCGTGCGCGAAGCCGCCGTCCACCATCAGGTTCGCCACGGTCTCCAGCTCCGGCGGGTTGCCCGCCAGCCGCTGCAGGAAGTCGTCGAAGTCGTCGCCGCAGGGCAGCAGCAGCCGCTCCACCCGCTCCTGGACCGTGGAGCCGTCGCGGTCGCGCGCGTCGTCGTACGCGCAGAACCACACCGACCCGATCGCCTGTCCCCTCACCTTCACCGCGAGCACGCCGCCCTGGACGAAGGCCACGCCCAGGTAGTCCTTGCTGAAGTGGTCGCGCAGGCACTTGTTGACGTAGACGAGGTCGTTGACCGCCGCCTCGTCGCGCACCGTGAAGAACGGCTGGTCGACCAGGAGCCCCAGCTGCGCGTCGAGCGCGACGCCCACGGGCGCGCAGCCGCCCGCAGCCTTGAGGAAGGAGCGGTACGCGCCCGGCAGCCGGTAGCCGAGGTCCTCCTCGACGCCGAGGATCTGGTCCTCGCTGACCGAAAGCGCCTTGCTGGGCAGCCCGAAGTGCACGGGCCGGGTCTCCTGGAGCGGCCGCGTACCGCGCTTGTCGTGGTCGACGGCGGCCGTCGCGAGGCCGCCGTGGTGTCGCAGCAGCGCCTTGACCTCGGCGGGGACGAGCTCCACACGGCGGGTGCCGGGGACGTGGTGCCAGGTCCAGCCGTGCGGGGTCGCGACCGGCGGGAGGCTGGCCCACAGCTCGTGTCCCCCGGCGTGCAGCGCGGCGTTCGCCGACACGTAGTCGGTCAGCCGCAGCTCGTCGACGCCGAACCCCTCGGGAGGCTCGGCGATCTCGGCCGCCGCCCGCGCATAGAGCGAGAAGTCCGGGAATCCGCGTTCGTCCACCCGTACGCCTCTGGTGTGGCGGGCGGCCCGGACCGGGTCCGGAAAATGTACGACCTGCCCGGCGTAGGCCGAGTTCGGTGGCGCGGCCTGCCCGAGCCGACCTGTCGTCATGGCGGTTGCCCCCTGCTGCGTACGACTGTTCCCGCACAGCCTATGCGTTGCCGCCACAGGGGGTGTCTCCCCGGTCCCGCGCCGCCTCACGCGGGGGCGGACTCAGCTCGGGCTCAGCTCGGGCTCAACTTCCTGACCTGCTTCGGACTTGGTTCCGGCTCGGCTTCCGACCCTGCTTCCGGCTCGGCTCCCGACCGGTTTCCGGCTCAGCTCCCGGCCGCGGCGACGAGCTTCTCGTGCTGTTTGGCCGCGACGCTCCGCTCCACCGCGGTCGCCTTCCCTGACAGCGGGATCGACAGATATGTCGCCGTGTTGGCGCCGGTGCGGACGACCGTCACCACGACCGCCGCCTCGTCCCCCTTCTGCGTCAGGGAGAAGGTCACGGACTCGTCTCCGGCCGTCGCTCCCGGCGCGCTGCCGACCGTGAAGTCCGTCGCGTCACCGCCGCTTTCGGTTCCGGTGAACGCCTCGCAGGTGCCGACCGCCTTCTTCAGCTCCCCGAGCCACCGGCGCGCGTCGCCGTCGTCGTACGCGGACAGCAGCAGCGCCTGGAAGACGGCGCCGTCGCCGAAGCCGCCCTTCGCGAGCGTGCCGTTCGCGGTCGCCGTGCGCGCGTACGAGGACTTGGACGCGAGCGCCTCGGCGATGGGCCGGCACTCCTTCCGGTCCACCTCCGCCGGGTCCTCGGAAGCGATATCGTCGGCTTTCGCGCGCTGCACGTCGTACCCGGAGATGTCACCCTTCCTCAGCAGCGCGGACTCCAACTCCGCCTTGGTCAAAGGCCGTACGCCAGAACCCGGCCCCGACCCCGGTTCCGTACCGCCGTCGCGTGCCTGGCCGCCCTTCCCGCCGTCCTCCTTCTTCCCCTCCGCGGAGTCCCCGCCGTCCCCCGTGCAGGCGACCGCGGACAGCGCGAGCAGGGGCGCGGCGAGGAGGCCCGCGAGGGCGCGGCGCATACGAGTACGGGTCCGGGTGCGCATGCCGGGCACCCTTCCGCCTCCGCGCCCCGCCCGCAACCCCCCACCCGCGCGACGCGCGTTCCGTGTCGCCGACTTCCCCATCTGCCTGCACATTTGGCAGGCTGTCCCCGCAACTCGGGGGATTGCACGGGAGGGAAAGAGCACCACCATGAGCGCCGCACCACAGATCGAAGCGTCCGACGCAGCCGGCGCGCCGGACGTCACAGCGAAACCGCCGGGCGATCCCCGGCTCAGCTGGAGCGCCGACGACGCCGGCACCCCGCCCGTGCTCCGCCACCGCCGCGACGGCATCCTGCCCGCGGTCGCCGCCGCGCTCTCCGTACGCGGCGAGACCCTCACCGCCACGGCGACCAAGGGCGGCCGGCCGCCCGCCCTCCACCCGCTCGTCCAGGACTTTCTCGACACGCTCACCAGCGACCGGCGGGAACGCTTCACCGGCCGCTGCCCCGAGGCCGTCCTCCTCTCCCGCTACCTCACCGGCGCGGAGGCGGCGCGCAGCAAGCGGGCCTCCCGCAAGCCGCTGACCCAGGGCGAGGCACGGCGGGCGCTGAAGCACTCCAAGGTCACGGCCCGGCACATCCGGGAGGACGGCGACCCGCGGCACGGTGCGTATGCCCCGCCCTGCCGCTCGTGCGAGCCGCTGCTGGCCCACTTCGGGGTGCGCGCGGTCGACCCGGCGACCGACGGGGGCTGACGTGCGCGCCTTTGAACGCACCGTGGCGACCCGCTTCCCCGTGGCCGTCGACGCGGCCCTGCGCGAGGCGGGATGGCTCCCCGGCCGCTGGGACATAAAGCAGGCCGAGATATGGGCCGATGCGCTGCGCGCCTACGCCTCGCCCGCCGGGCACCGGCACACGGTCTTCCCCGCGGCGGTCGAGGCGTGGGCGGAGTTCGGCGGCCTGCACATCAAAGGACCGGGGCCCGGGCGCCACATCGCACCCACGCCGCTCCTCGTCGACCCGATGCACGGGCTGCACCTGGCCCGTACGCTCGCCGACCTCGGGCGCGCGCTGGAGACGGAGATCTGCCCGCTGGGCGCCGAGACCGGCGGCGCGGGCGCGGTCCTCGCGATCGACTCCGGGGGCCGGGTCTACAGCCTGGACCACACGGGCGACTGGTACCTGGGCCAGAACATCGACCAGGCCCTCGCCAGGCTGATCACCGGGACGCGCCCGGCAAGGCTCAGCACGAGCGACTGACCGGCCGTACGGTCCTCACGCGTCCGGGCCCGCCCTCGCCGCGCGCCGTACGGTCAGGCGGCCCCGCTCGTCCCGTACGGTCAGGCGGCCCCGCTCGCACCGGCGGTGCGGTCCGGGAGCACGGCCGAGACGCGGAAGCCGCCCGCCTCCGTCGGCCCGGACACGAACCCGCCGCCGAGGGCGGTAACCCGCTCCCGCATGCCGATCAGGCCGTTGCCGCCGCTCGGCAGCCCCGCGCTCGAGACGCCCTCGGCCGCGGGGCCGTTCTCCACGAGCACCGCTACCTCGGCGTCCCTGTGGGCCAGCCGCACTTGCGCCTTGGCGCCCGCGGCGTGCTTGTGGACGTTGGTGAGGGCCTCCTGCACCACGCGGTAGGCGGTCTGCTCGACCTGCCGCGCGTACGACCGCTCTTCGCCTTCTACGGACAGCTCGACGGCCATGCCCGCTGCCCGCGACTCCCCGATGAGCGTCTCCAGCTCGCTCAGGGAGGGGCCCTCCACCGGTCCGTCCCCGTTGGGCGCCGAGGCAGCGTCGTGCGCCGAGGCCGCGGCGGGGCGCGTATCGCCTGTTGTGCCGCTGCCGGTGATGCCAGTGCTGCCCGCGCTGCCGGTGCCCCCCGGGCTGCCGCTCGCCGCGAATTCCGCGAGCCGGGCCTGGGCGGCGAGGCCGTCGGCCCGCACCCCGCCCGCGGAGCCGGAGCGGGAGACGGAGCCGCGGGAGCCTCCGGGGCCGCCGGTCCCGGAGGCCCCGGCCCCGGAGCGGCCCGCCGTCGCCGAACCCTCCGCCGTCGCCGAACCCTCCGCCGTACGCAGCACCCCCAGCATCTCCCGCAGTTCGGTCAACGCCTGCCGCCCCATGTCACCCACCAGGGCGGCGTTCCTGGCCGCCCGCTCCGGGTCCTTCTGCGCCACCGCCTGGAGGGCCGCGGCGTGCACCACCATCAGCGACACCCGGTGGGCGACCACGTCGTGCATCTCCCGCGCGATCCGCGTCCGCTCCTCGTTGCGCGCCCACTCGGCCCGCTCCTCGGCCCGCTCGGCGAGCAGCGACAGCTCGCGCTCGAGGCCGTCCGCCCGCTCCCGCAGGCTCTCCACCAACCGCCGCCGCGCCCCGACGTACAGGCCGAGCAGCAGGGAGGGCGCGGTGAGGCCGAGGGCCATGAGCACCGAGACGAGCAGCGTGACCCAGAACGGCGGGGAGTAGCCGCTCCTCCCCATGTCCTGGTGGAAGTTGATGAAGGTGATCAGCAGCGTCCCGGCCATGGCCATCCCGGCCAGCACGACCGTGATCCGGCGCGGCACGTCGGAGGCGGCGAGCGAGTAGAGGCCGACGATGCCGAGGAGGAAGCCCATCTCGGCCGGGGTGACCGCGATCGAGACGAGGACGACGGCTATCGGCCAGCGCCGCCGCAGGATCAGCGTCCCTCCGGCCACCACTCCCAGCACGACACCGGCCGCCACCGGGACCTGCGCCTCGCGCGCGAAGGGGATGCCCTCGGTCGCGCACTCCGCCATGGATGCGGCGGCGAGAAGGACGTCGAGCACCATGCTCCGCCGCCGTGCCCACCACCACGCCCCCGCTGGCGCGCCCCGCGCCCCGGCTTCCGTGTTTGCCACCGTTGCCCCCGTTGTGGTCATACCGACCAGCGTACGGGCGTGGCCCGCGCATTTTCCGCCGGGTTTGCACCCCTGCACGACCTCTGCACGCCGGACCGCGCGGAGTGTCGCGTTATGGGGGATTCGCTCTGATCCAGAAAGATGTGCGCCGCAGAGCGTTGCATGACCACCATGACGGATAAAAGGGGCTTCAGGATGAGTGCGTCTGTGTCACCGTACGGTTTCGCTGCGGTACGCGGCCGCGACCGCGGTTACCGGCCCGAGCAGGTCGACCGCATCGTCGGCGGGCTTGCGGCATCCCGTGACGAGACGTGGGAGCGCGCGGCGCGGCTCACCCTCGTCGTCGAGGAGATGGAGGAGAAGGCGCGGCAACTGCGCGACCAGGTCGTGGCGCTGCCTCCGCAGACGTACGAGGCCCTGGGCCCGCGGGCGCAGGAGCTGCTGGCCACGGCCGAGGCCGAGGCCGTGGACCTGCGGGACGCCGCCGAGGCCGCGGCCCACGATCTCCGGGGCCAGGCGGACGAGTTCGCCCGGGCCGTACGGGACGCCGCGCGCGGCTACGCGGCCGAGGTGCGGGGCGAGGCGGAGGCGTGGGCCGAGCAGCGCCGGGTGGCGGCGCAGCGCGTGGCCGACGACGTACGGCTGACGGCCCGGCAGGACGCCAAGGCGTGGCGGACCGAGGCGGTGGCGGCGCTGAAGGACATGCGGCAGCGGACCGCGGAGCTCCTCACCGACCGAGAAGGAGCACGCCGCCCGCTGGGAGGAGGCCGGTCGGGAGCAGGCCGAGCAGGAGGCCGGGTTCGACGCGCGGGTCGAGGAGCTCGTGGAGCGCGCGGAGAGCGGTCTCGCGCAGGCGCAGCGGGAGTACGCGGAGACGGAGCAGGCGGCGCGCTACGGCAGGCAGGCCGCGGACGCGCAGGCCGCGGAGCTGCTGGCGCGGGCGCACGCGTGGGAGGAGCGGGTCGCGGGGGAGACGGAGCGGGTGCTGCGGGAGCACGCGGAGCGGAGGGAAGAGGTCCGCAGGCACCTGGAGCACGTACGCGGGAGCCTGACGGCGCTGTCGGCCGGGGCCGGGGCCGGGATCGGGCTCGGGCTCGGGGAAGCGGACGCGGGGGATGCGGGGGATATGGGGAACGTGGAGGGCGTCGCGGACCTCGGGGACGCGCAGCCGGTGCCGGGCCCGGCACCGAGCGCGGAGGACTGACCGGATCCGCACCGCACTTGGGCCGCGCCCGCCTCAAAGGGAGGGGAGCGCGGCTCAGTCCGTTTCTCCGTCCGGCAGGACCGGGAAGCGGCGCGGGGCCAGCAGCAACAAGACCAGGAACGCGAGTGCGGCCGCGACCGCCGCGCCGATGTACACGTGGTCCACGGCCGTGGCGACCGCCCGCCGCAGATAGTCCGCCGCCGCGTCCGTGAGCGCACCGGGGTGCTCCAGGGCCTGCGAGACCGAGTCGAGGTCGCCCGGCAGACCCGGCCGTATCGCGGCGGGCGCGTCCGCCAGGCGCCCGGCGAGAGTGGCGTTCGCGACGGCGCCGAAGAGCGCCGCGCCCACGCTCTGCCCGATCTGCCGGTTGAAGAGGACGGATGCCGTGGCCGTACCGCGCTCCGCCCACGGCACGGTCGACTGGACGCCGACGATCAGGGGCAGTTGGAAGAGGCCGAGCGCCGCCCCGAGCAGCAGCATGATCAGGGCGGGCTGCCAGGGTTCGCCGGGGAAGGGCAGCAGCGGGAAGGCGAGGAGGATCAGCGCCGCGAGGCCGATGCCGGTGAGCGCGGTCCGCCGGAAGCCGATCCGGTTGTAGACGTGGCTGCTCAGCGCTGCCGAGACGGGCCAGCTGAGGGTCATGACGGAGAGGACGAACCCGGCGGCGGTGGGGCCGAGGCCCAGGACCGACTGCGCGTAGGTGGGCAGGAAGACGGTCGGCGCGACCATCAGCAGGCCGAGCGCCCCGAGTGCGAGGTTGACGGCGGCGATCGTACGGCGCTTCCAGACCCAGCCGGGGATGACCGGCTCGGCCGCCCGGCGCTCGATGACGACGGTCGCGGCGGCGCACAGCGCGCTGGCGGCGAACAGGCCGAGCGAGGGCGCGGAGAGCCAGGGCCAGGCCACCCCGCCCTG
Organism: Streptomyces sp. 7N604; assembly: GCF_052245475.1. NCBI lineage: Bacteria > Bacillati > Actinomycetota > Actinomycetes > Kitasatosporales > Streptomycetaceae > Streptomyces > Streptomyces sp. 7N604. The sequence goes on from NZ_JBQQBX010000031.1 coordinate 50,946, forward strand.
GACCAGGGCGGTGAGCAGCAGCCCGCCGCAGACGAAGACGGCCAGGGCTCCGGCCCAGTCGACCCGGGGGAGGCGGCTGCTGTGGGCCGCCGGCTCGCGGAGGTTACGGGCGATCAGCCAGACGGCGACCGCCCCGACGGGCAGGTTGATGAGGAAGATCCAGCGCCAGTGGGCGTAGGCGGTGAGGAGCCCGCCGATCGCCGGACCCGCCACCGCCGACACCGCCCAGACCGTGGAGAGCTTGGACTGGATCTTCGGCCGTTCCTTCAGGGGATAGAGGTCGGCGGCGACCGTCTGGACCGTGCCCTGGATCGCACCGCCGCCCAGGCCCTGGACGACGCGGAAGGCGATCAGGCTCGCCATGCTCCAGGCCCCCGCGCACAGCAGGGAGCCGAGCAGGAAGAGAGCGATCCCGCAGATGAGGACCGGCTTGCGGCCGAAGGTGTCGGAGAGCTTGCCGTAGACGGGGAGGGTGACGGTCACGGCGAGCAGATAGCCGGAGAAGAGCCAGGAGAAGACGGAGAAGCCGCCGAGGTCACCGACGATCTGCGGAACGGCGGTCGAGACGATGGTGCCGTCGAGGGCGGCCAGGGCCATGGCGAGCATGAGGGCCGCGGCCACGGGGCCGCGGCGGGCGGCGGGCGCACGGCCCGTCCCGGGCGCGGCGGCGTCCCGGCCGGTACGTCTCGCGGTGCCGCTCATCGTGCCCCCCTCCACAAGTCCATGTACTACGCACCCTTCCATGCCGGCCTCAGGGTACGGAACCACGCATCCCGGCCGGTGAGACGGCTGCGCTTGATCCTCTCGTCGGGGGAGGGTGCAGTCTCGACCCCGGCACGAGCTCGGCCACAAGGCGGACTCCCTTAGGGGGAGTTCCGTACTTCTGGGCAGTCGTGGTTCGTCCCGCTGGAGGAGGAGCGGGATGACGTGCGGACCCTAGCCTTCTCGTACGGCCCCTGGAGGGGCCCGCGGGAACCGGGGGGTGGGGCTTACCCCCCGCTGAATACGGCGCTGGGCACCAGCGCGCCGTACCGCATCCCAGCAGCAGACTCGGACCCGTACCGAAGCAGGATCCGACTTCCTTCATGTATACGACATAGGAGACTTACCGTGACTACGGCTGTGACCATTCCCAGGGCCGGGGGCAGTGGAGGGCGTACGGCCGTCGCCGCGCGGGCGCGACAGGTCGTCAAGGCGTACGGGTCCGGCGAGACGCGCGTCGTCGCCCTCGACCACGTCGATGTGGACATCGCCCGGGGCCAGTTCACCGCGATCATGGGCCCTTCGGGCTCCGGCAAGTCGACGCTGATGCACTGCCTGGCCGGTCTCGACACCGTGACCTCGGGTCAGATCTTCGTCGACGAGACCGAGATCACCAGGCTCAGGGACAAGAAGCTCACTCAGCTGCGCCGGGACCGTATCGGCTTCATCTTCCAGGCCTTCAACCTGCTGCCGACGCTCAGCGCGATCGAGAACATCACGCTGCCGATGGACATCGCGGGCCGCAAGCCCGACCGCGCCTGGCTCGGCCGGGTCGTGGAGACGGTCGGCCTGGCGGACCGCCTCAAGCACCGCCCGACCGAGCTGTCCGGCGGTCAGCAGCAGCGCGTGGCCGTGGCCCGCGCGCTCGCCTCCCGCCCCGAGATCATCTTCGGCGACGAGCCGACCGGAAACCTCGACTCGCGCGCGGGCGCGGAGGTCCTCGGCTTCCTGCGGCGCTCCGTCGACGAGCTCGGCCAGACCATCGTGATGGTCACCCACGACCCGGTCGCCGCCTCGTACGCGGACCGTGTGCTGTACCTCGCCGACGGCCGGATCGTCGACGAGATGTACAGCCCCACGGCCGAGCAGGTCCTCGACCGCATGCTGCATCTTTCTTCGCCTGGGGGCACTGCGACACCGGCGGCTGGCGCCGCGAGCCGGACCCCCGAGGACTTCGACGCCCGCGGGAGGGTGTCGTGACCGTCTTCAGGACGTCGATGCGCAACTTCTTCGCGCACAAGGGGCGGATGGCGCTGTCGGCCATCGCCGTCCTGCTGTCGGTGGCGTTCGTGTGCGGCACGCTCGTCTTCTCCGACACCATGAACACCACCTTCGACAAGCTCTTCGCCGCCACCTCGGCCGACGTCACCGTCAGCCCGAAGAGCGCCAAGGGAGGCGACGAGAGGCCGCAGAACGGCAGGCCCGAGTCGCTGCCGGCCTCGACGGTCGCCGAGGTGCGGAAGGCCGACGGCGTGAAGTCCGCCGAGGGCGCCGTCACCAGCATGAGTGTCACCGTCGTCAACGCGGACAACAAGAACATGGGCTCCACCACCGGAGCCCCGACGATCGCGGGCAACTGGACCAGCAACGAGCTCCGTTCGATGGAGATCGCCCAAGGCCACGCCCCGCGCGGGCCCACCGAGGTCATGGTCGACGCCGACACCGCCGAAAAGCACGGCCTGAAGCTCGGCGACGAGCTGCGCACCATCGCCGTGACCGGCGACTTCAGGGCGAAGATCTCCGGTATCGCCGCCTTCAAGGTCACCAACCCCGGTGCCGCGGTGGTCCACTTCGACACCGCGACCGCGCAGAAGCAACTGCTCGGCGCCCGCGATGCGTTCACCAGCATCGCCGTCACCGCGGACCAGGGCGTCAGCGACGAGCAGCTGAAGAAGAACCTCGCGGCCGGGCTCGGCGGCGGCACGTACCAGCTGCAGACGCAGAAGGAGGCCGCCGACGCCAACCGCGAGGACGTGGGCGACTTCCTGGACGTCATGAAGTACGCGATGCTCGGCTTCGCCGGAATCGCCGTCCTCGTCGGCATCTTCCTCATCATCAACACCTTCTCGATGCTGGTCGCCCAGCGCACCCGCGAGATCGGCCTGATGCGCGCCATCGGGGCCGGCCGCAAGCAGGTCAACCGCTCGGTGCTGACCGAGGCGCTGCTGCTCGGGCTCTTCGGCTCGGTGATCGGTGTCGGCGCCGGAGTCGGCCTCGCCGTCGGCCTGATGGAGCTCATGAGCACCATGGGCATGGAGCTCTCCACCGCCGACCTGACGGTGCGGTGGACGACCCCGGTCGTGGGCCTGGTGCTCGGCGTCGTCGTCACCGTCCTCGCCGCGTACCTGCCCGCGCGACGGGCCGGCAAGGTCTCCCCGATGGCCGCGCTGCGCGACTCCGGGACCCCGGCGGACGGCAAGTCCGGCTGGATACGGGCCGCCGTGGGCCTCGTACTCACGGGCGCGGGCGGCGCGGGGCTCTACCTCGCGGCGAACGCCGACAAGGCGGGCGACGGATCGGTGTTCCTCGGCCTCGGCGTGCTCCTCACCCTCATCGGCTTCGTCCTCATCGGCCCGGTGCTCGCGGGCTTCGTGGTGCGCGTGCTCAGCGCGGTCGTGCTGCGGGTGTTCGGCCCGGTCGGGCGGATGGCCGAGCGCAACGCGCTGCGCAACCCGCGGCGTACGGGCGCCACGGGCGCGGCCCTGATGATCGGCCTCGCGCTGGTCGCGTGCCTGTCGGTCGTCGGCTCCTCGATGGTGGCCTCCGCGACCGACCAGCTCGACAAGTCGGTCGGCGCGGACTTCATCGTCCAGTCCGACACCGGCCAGCTGATCCAGCCGCAGGCCGCCAAGGCCCTCGAGTCGGCCCAGGGCATCGCGCACATCACCAACTACAAGGGCGTCGAGGCGAAGCTGACCGCACCGGACGGGAAGTCCCTGGACACCGAACTGTCCGCGGCCGACCCCACGTACGCGCAGGACCTGCGGCGGGAGACGACCTCGGGCGAGCTGTCCGCCGCGTACGGCAAGGACGCCATGTCGGTCGGCGACGCCTTCGCCAAGGACCACGGCGTCCAGGTCGGCGACGAGATGACGGTGGCCTTCAAGCACGGTGAAACGGCCCGGCTGAAGGTCGCGGCCATTACCTCGGACGACACCTCGGTCGACAAGGGCGCGATGTACACCAACATCACGACCGCCGAGCGGTACGTGCCGGCCGACCGGATGCCGCTGAACATGATCATGTTCGCGAAGGCGGAGGAGGGCAAGGAGAAGGCCGCCTACGCCGCCCTCAAGGACTCCATGAAGGACTACCCGCAGTACACGGTGCGGGACCAGACCGACTTCAAGCAGAACCTGAAGGACCAGGTCGGGCAGCTGCTCAACATGGTCTACGGGCTGCTGGCGCTGGCGATCATCGTGGCGGTGCTGGGCGTCGTGAACACCCTGGCCCTGTCGGTGGTCGAGCGCACCCGGGAGATCGGCCTGATGCGGGCCATCGGCCTCTCCCGCCGTCAGCTGCGGCGGATGATCCGCCTGGAGTCCGTGGTCATCGCCCTGTTCGGCGCACTGCTGGGCCTCGGCCTGGGCATGGGCTGGGGCTCGGCCGCACAGAAGCTGCTGGCCCTGGAGGGCCTGGGAGTCCTGGACATCCCGTGGCCGACGATCACCACGGTCTTCGTGGGCTCGGCCCTGGTGGGCCTGATCGCGGCCCTGGTCCCGGCGTTCAGGGCGGGCCGGATGAACGTCCTGAACGCGATCGCGACGGAGTAGGGGGAGGGGCGGGGGACCAGGGGCGCGGGCTGCGCGGGGGGCAGCCCGCGCCCGCCGCCCGCCCGCCCCGTCAACCCGCCGGAGCCCCGGTGCGCTCATCCCGAGCGCGCCGGGGCTTTCCTGTTTGCCCATAATGCCTGCGAACCGCCGAGGTTGTCCGCTGCTACGTGCCGTTTGGACAGATCAGCGAGCCCAACTGACCAGAGACGACTACGGACTGTGCTGACCTCTTTGCTGAACTGACAGGCCGCTGCAGTAGCGTGAACGCTTCGTGTCTCGCGTACTGGAGGGGGAACCCCGTGTCTGCCCGAAGCCTGCCCATCACCGCTGCGGCCTGCGCCGTTGCGGCCGCCATGATGCTGGCCGCCTGCAGCGGTGGCGAGGACAAGCCAAAGGACGACAAGATCGCTGGAGCCGAAAGCTCTGATACATCCAGCACTCCGAGCGCATCTCCGACTGCGGATGGCGCGCGACCAAATACGGAGTTGCCCGAGGACCTGCGCATGGACTTTGAGTGGAACAAAACTGGAAAGCCTGCAGCGGATGCCGTCTTCGCCGACACCGAGCAGTACTTTCGCGGGCTGAAGCGCGCCAGCGTAAACCACGACCTCAAGGACCCCGCGTACTCGTTCTACTCCGGTGACGAGGGGCTGTCGTACGCCATTAAGCAAATCAAATTGAACATCGAAGGTGGCCTGGCTCCGACTGGTACCGATCGCTATTTCAATGGGAAAGTGGCCGTCTTTGAGAAGGGCTCGGCTGGTCTTGTGACCTGCCGCGACCAAAGCAAGCTTTACAGTAAGAACACGGAATCCGGCAAGGTTGAGAAGACCGACCCCAAGGATGAGCGTAATTTTGTCCTCTACAACCTGGGGCTGCGCAAGGATCCGAAGGGCGTCTGGAAAGTCTCGGACGTCTCGGTCACGGTCGGCGCCAAGGAGTGCAGGGCGTGAAGTTCCGTTCCTTCCTTGTGGCCTCACTTGCCGCATACGCGACTCTTGTGTCGGCGCACGCAGCTGTCGCCTTTGAGGAGCCGGCAGCTGATGCTGGAGCAGGCAAACCCTCAGGTGACGCCAGTGGCCCAACGCTGAGCTCCCGAGTTGCGTTCAAGGTCAAAGGCGGCAAGCCCTCTTCTAGTGGCCCCATCGCCCCAGTCGACACCAATTGGTCTCCGCCGCCTTGCTGGTACGAACCGTACTGGACCGCGAAAGACTTCAAGTCGGTCACTGAAGCTCAATGGTCGATAGCCGAGTCGAACGCAAAGATCGCGGGGCTTGACGCCCCTGACTACAGCAAGACGAAAGATCGCTACAAGAACGGAAAGCCCTACAAGGACTTCAACGTAAGCAAGCAGGGCAAGGGGAGGTGGTGGATAGGTGTCGTGAACCCGGAAATGAAGGATGATCCAAAATCGAGGTCGTGCAACAAGCCGGCATTCTGGGTTGACAACGGAAGGGCCCCGGCCGAACCTCAAGCCATCGACACCAAGATGCTTGCCCAACTCGCATACGAGCAAAACAAGGTCCCCGACACCGAAGTTGAGATGAACCCGGACGGCAAGCAGACGGTCAATTTGCCCTCCTGGATCTGGTTGGACAAAGCTAAGTTCGAGCCCGTGGAAGTCAGGGCCGAACTGCCCGGAACCGGAATGTGGGCTGCGACCAAAGCCGAGCCGGTCAGTCTCCACCTCGACCCTGGTACGGAGGACGCGAAGGTCTTCCCAGCCTCGGGTGACTGCCCGATCAACGACGACGGAAGCATTGGAACTCCGTACACCAAGGACAAGGCCAAGCAGGATCCGCCGTGCGGCATCACGTACCTGCGTTCCACCAACAACGCCCCGCCGCACAGGCTCAAGGCGACCTTGACCTGGAAGATCTCTTGGCAGGGCTCGGGGGGCACGGGCGGTGACCTCCCGGACGGCACTTTCGGCACGACGACCGACGTCACCGTCCAAGAGGTCCAGGCCATCAACCGCTGACCAGTGGACCCTTGAGTGAACACGCGCCTCTGTCCAGCGCAGGGGCTGGGCGACCGGGCGGCGGCGATACCGATACCGTCGCCCGGTTTACGTATGCGGCAAGAGACGATTCTGGAGGTGGGGGTGGCGGAGCGGCTAGCCGTCGACGGCGATGAACTCGGGCACTTCATCAAACTGCTCAAGAAATCGACCGATTCGCTGAAAGGTCTGCGCAAGGCGCTGAGCGACGCGACCGTCACCGGCCTCGGTACCGACAACCTCGACTCCGCGTGCGAGGACTTCCAGAACGACTGGAAGTATGGCGCCGAGCAGATCGGTGAGCAGACGGAGGAACTCGCAAAGATCGTGGGCGAGAGCAAGGACAGCTACCGGGAAGTCGACAAAGCGTTGGAGGAGGCCCTGAAGAAGGGTAAGGGCAAGGGCGGCCGAAGCGGTGATGCGAAGTGACGTATCCCCCCGGCATAGAACCTCCGCAGCCGACCACACCCCCGCGCCGGGGCAACTACGTGGACGACCTCACGAAGCCTCAGGGCCTCAAGTCCTCCCCGCACATCCCGAATCCCGACTACCCGGATCTGGGCTTCAATCCGGTGCCGGGCAGCACAGACACCGTACGCGCCCTGCACAAGAAGCTGACCAACTGCGCCAAGACCCTCGAAGAGACCCACGGCTTGGTCAGCAGACTGATGGATGGCAGCTACTGGGAGGGCGACGCCGCCGTCGCCTTCCGCGAGCAGATCGAGGGCGGCCCGCTCCCGCTCAACCTCAAGAACGCCGCCCACTCCATCCGCAAGGCGGCGAAGCAACTCGGCTACTGGGAAGGCGAACTCGACGACTTCCAGCGCCGCGCCAAGCGCCTGAACGACGACGCGAAGGACGCCCGGGCGGCCTTGGACGCCGCCGAGGCGCGGGCCGGCCGGGCGGGCGACGACCCGGACCTGGACAAGAAAGGAGCCCGGCACGACGACGCGCAGAAGGCGCTGAAGCGTGCCAACGGGCACGTGGACGACGCCCGCGCTGATCTCGAACGCATCTTGAGCAAGGCCCGCAAACTCGCCCAGGAGCACGAGGACAAGGCCGCCGAGCGGGCCGACAGGATCCGTGACGCAACGGACAAGCTCGCGCCCCACGAGCCGGGCCTCTTCGAGGAGATCGGTGAGTGGATCAGCGAGAACCTCCCTGACATCCTCAGCTTCACGGCGGGTGTCATCGGCCTGGTGGCGCTGTTCGTTCTGTCGGGGGGGACGTTGGCGGCGGTACTGCTCCTGACGGCAGCGGCGATGAGCGCGGGGGCGTTGGCGCTGCGGCTCTTCGACCACCCCGAGGTCGTGGCGTCGTTGAAGGACGGCTTTACCAAGGGTGAATTCGACTCAGATTTCTGGGGCAACCTCGTCAGCGTCGGAGGCGATGTCCTTGGCGCACTCCCGGGATTTGGCGCGGTGGGACTGGGGATCCGAGAAACGGTGAGCGCCGTTCGTGCCAGTGGCGAGACCTTGACGTTGACGCAGAAGCTGGCCACCTTCAGTACCAAGACCCTGCAAGAAGCCCGGACTGTCTCTGATCTCAGCAACCCAGTGCTTGACCTCGTGGTGCGAGGTGCGGGAGACCCCGCGAAGGTAGGCAGGGTGATGGAGGTTACGTCTGCCTCCGCCGGCGTGCTCACCGCGGGCTACGGCCTGGTCGCCAACACCGTGGACGCAGCCGATAATGACGGGGCCAAGGACGGCGCCACGGGAATCGACGGCGTACGGTTCGGCATGGACAGCGGCGGGCTGCTCGATCTCGCCCGCCACCTCTTCTGACCCCTCCGTAGAGAGTGACCCACATGGATCCCGCCGACTACCCCACCGCCTGGGACCACCCGCCAGCCCGAAACGCGTGGATGAAACACATGGCGATGAACGTCGTAGGCCTCATCGGATGGATTGCCGCCTGGTTTGGCCTGCTGGCAGTCTTGGTGGTGTTCTTGTCCCCGGGTTTCACTTTCCTCTTCGTCCCGTTTCTGATCTATACCTTCTATCGGGCGTTTGTTCAACTATTCTACTTTCCGTGGGCTGTGCGCATGATGCGCATCTTGCGAGAGTACCCATGGCAGGTACTGAAAGGCGTTCCGTGTGGACTGACCAAGCACCCGGAAGTTCTGGGCAGGCAATACGGATGGTTCGAATTTCCTAATCCGGGTCGCGCTGAGCAGCGATTGCCGCTGGTCTTCCCCCGGCACATGCGGGTCGGCTGGTGGCACCGCCGTATGGCCCCCCGTGCCAAGCCTCAACTGAAGGCGCAAATTGACGTGGTGTGGTTCGCAGGCGATCCCCGTTTCATCGGTCTCGTCGCCGCGCCTACCTCTGATGGTAGGGCGCCTCGCCGCTTGCACGTCCTCCAGCAGCAGATGGGGTCGGACGGCGGCCGCCGTTCTCTCTCTGACTGGGGAGTTACCCCGGAAGACATTGATCGTGGTCGGCGAGCCGGTATCCACCCCGCTGGCGACCCTCGGCCCTGATCTGAGCCCGAGAAGAAGTCCCTAATGTTGACTCCTCGCTTCACGATCCACGACTCCGCCAAGGACCCCCACGCCAGCATCTGGTTCGCCGTCCCCGAAGGCTTCACCGAGATGCCGCTCGATGCCCTGCTCGCCCCACCCGGCTCCCCGGCCGCCGAGGAACTGCGCCAGGCCCTCGCCCCGGTCATCGAAGCAGTCCCGGACGAGATCACCCGTCAGCAGTTCACCGCACGGCTCGCTGCCGGCCAGCAACTCCTGCTCGCGCTGCACGAGGTCGGTACCGTCCACTGCTCCCTCGGCCTGCACCGCGATGACGTCGACGACACGGACAGCGGCTACGGGCGCCCCCTTCTCTCCCTCTTCACGCTCTCCTGGCGGGAAACGGCCTGGGCCCCGCGCGCCATAGCCGCCGCCCGCGCTGTGGTCACCGCCGAGGGCCACACCCACATCGAGTACCTCGACCTGCCCTGTGGCCCGGCGTCCCTCAGCGAGATGGTACGTACCGCCCCTGCCGACAGCGGCGTTCCCCAGGAACCCCTTCTCCAGATCTACGCCCACCTTCCGCATCCGGACGGCAAGCGCTTGGCAGTCCTCACGTTGAGCACCATGGCCGTTGGCCGTCGCGAGCACTATCGCCGCATGCTCCATCAGATCGCCGACATGGTCAGCTTCGAGAACCCGCTGACCAGCCCGGCATGACCGGGACCTGGCCACTCAGGAATCGAAACGAGGGGACTCCCAAGGAAGCAATGGCATGACGACCACGGATGCTGGGCGTACGAGTGGGCGGAACGGGTCTTCTCGGTTCTGGCGCAAGGAACTTCCACCAGCGCCTCGCTCTGTCAACTCCTACGCCGATCGCGCCACTTTGCTCCACGAGCGGTCCGAAGCCTTGGATGCTCTGGTGGGGGAGGATGTCTCACGCCGTAGGGGGCTTGGATTCCTATTGACTGTTGCAGCGCTTGGTCTGGCCGCAGCCCTTGTGCCCAAGCTGATCGGCGACGCTCTTGCCTCGGACCAGGGCGGAGTCACGGATGCTGCACCGGGCTTGGTCGGGGCGCTCATCGTGATCGCCATCTTCGGAGTGACCCCTGCCCTGGTGCTGCGCGCCATGCGCGCCCGGGGGATGCAACGCTGGTCCCTGATCCAGGAGTGGGTGGTCTTGGACCGTCGGCCGGAGGCGCGTGCGCTGCCGCCTGGGGATATACCGGGCAGTCTCGCGATGGCATACGACCTGGAACGTTCGGGAGCGCCGCCGACTTCCGCCGTCGAAAGCACGGAAGTACCCGACGTCTACGGGGTTTCCGCCTACCCCCACGGCCGCGGTATTACGGGGGCGGCGATCTGCATGGTCGGGGTGGTGCTTGTGATCGCTATTCCCGTGGCTGCGGGAGATCTTGCTGACTCGGGGCTGATCGGCTTGCTCCTGTTGTTTACGGTCGTCACGGTGGCTGCTTGGTGCGTCACGGCTACGTACATCAAGCGTCACCGGTGGTGTCTTACTGAACGCTTGGTCCGAGGCCGGGAACGGAGGCGCTGGCAGCAGCGAAGCCAACTAGCAGCTGGCCAGCCTCCTACCAGCACCGTGCAAGGGCTCCACCCTGCTCTCCTCTACGCGCTGCTCCTCGCTCCCACCGTCATCGTCACGCTGATCTACTTCACGGCACGCCCGAGGATGGCCGCTGGCTTCGGCGTCATTGCGTCGATCGCCGTGGCCATCCTGATTCTCGGCCTGCCCATCGTGATCATTAAGCGCCAGCGCGAACGGCAAGCCATGGCGTCGGCAGCAGACCGGCTCGCCACCGCATTCGATGGGGCCACCGGGGGAGTGCGGCCCGTGCGGTACGGCCTCAACGACGCCAGTCTGAGTGGTGCAGGGACAGCCGACTGGGACCACGGCCCCTCCCGCACCGGCGCAGTTGTCGTAACCTCAGGCACTCTCCAACTGCGGGGTACAGACGGCTCTGCTCTCGACCTGCCTCTCACCGAGCTTATCGGGGCCGTTGTCATTCCCTCCGGAGTCGCCTGGCTCACCGGCTCTGTCGACTTGCTTCTGCATTCCGGTGAGGCCATCGAGCTGCGCACACCTGAACCCCGGGCGTTTGCCGAGGAGCTGGCGCAGTCTGGCGTTCGCGTGCTGGGTTGAGTCTCCCAGTGGTGGCGGTTCGCTACGTTGCTCAGTGCCCGACGAAGTGGTCGAACTCGCCCGCTTTGACGCCGTATATGAACGCTCTCAGCTTCTCGGGCGTCGTTGTGACTATGACATCGGGGTCATCGCTCTCGCGGAGCTTGATCGAGCCATCGTCGGCTGCGGCGACGAAGATGCAGTTTGCGCCTTCGTTGCTGTACGAGGATTTCTGCCAGTCGTACGTGGACACGTTGATTCCTCTCAGATGCTCTGTGCGATGCGGTGAATCAGGTCGCGTGACTTGCTTGGCTTGAGGGCGCGTGCCTCCATGCGGTCCAGCACCGTCCGGTACTTTGCCAACTGTGCCTCGGCGTCGATGAACTCGCACCCGTACTCGGTGTCGAGCTCGACCGTGTCAAGCTGAGGCGTGGGGCCGAAGGCGTAGACGATGGGCTGGCCAGACACCGGAAAGGCTGCCTCCCCGAATGGGATCACGACGATAGAGATGTGGTCGTGTTCGCTCATCTCGATGAGGAAGCCGAGTTGTTCTCGGACTGTGTCAGGGCTTCCGACCCCCATGCGCAAGGCGGCCTCGTGGACGATCGCTGTGTACGGAGTGGGATGGTCTCTGTAGAGGATCTCCTGCCGCTTGATCCGGAATGAGACGCGGTGTTCCACCTCGTGTGGCCGGAGCCGGGGAACGTTTTCGCGGAAAGTCGCGCGGGCGTGCTCCGGCGTCTGAAGCAGCCCAGGCATGTGGATCATGACGGCCACGCGCAAGGCGTCCGCATGGTATTCGAGTTCGGCGAGGTCGACGAGAGCCCTGGGAAGGGTCTCTCGGTACTCCTCCCACCAGCCGCGCTTCCGTCCGCCGGTCATTCCGGCGAGGGCGTCAACATACTCCTGATCCGCGCACGTGTAGATACGGGCCAACGTTCGCACCCGATCAGCGCTCACCGCGTATCGGCCCGCCTCGATGTTGCTGATGCGGGCCTGGTTGCCACCGAGGAGGGATGCGGCTGCGGTTGAGGCAAGCCCTGCGCGCTCGCGGAGTTTGCGTAGCTCGACGCCGAGGCGCTGCTGACGCAGGGTGGGGTTGGTGCTCGGCGGCATCGAGGTCCCCTCATCGGCCGTACTGGGTGTGCCCGAGTCACCCGCACGGGCTACATGGAAGAATTTCCAAGATTCGATGGAATAACTTACATCGGCGGCGCTACGGTGTGTGTCAAGTCACCCACCGGCAGTGCCACTTCGTCGGAAGCGCACCGCCCTGCCCGGCTGCAGCGGGAGGGCGGCAATGCCACCGCATGGCCCTGTCTCTCGGCTCTGTCAGCACTCTGCTCCGGTCCAACCAACTCCACCTCCCAGCAGGAGACTTCTATGACCACCGTATCCCCGAAGTGCCCCGGCTCTGGATCATCCGACCAGCCCGATCTCGCATCCCCAGGCGCGCCCGAAAGCGCCGTGCTGGAGCCTCCAGGAGCCGACCGCACGACCCGCCCACCGGAGAACCTTGAAGCAGAACTATGCGCGCTCGTAGTCAGCTTGGCGCCCCGCCTCTTCGCCGTTGTCCAGGAACGTGGCCTGGAGGCAGGTGAGGCGGACGTATGGGTCGCGGCGTGGGGAGTGGCGTACCACGATGGTCACGCAGATGTGATCAGCGTGGATGGCAGGCGGCAGTTCAGCCTCGATTCCTCCGAGCGGGCAGCGGAGTGGTTCGAGCGAGGGGCGGGCATCACCTCACATCTGGTGTGGCTCGTCAGGCCCACTGCGGCGGCGTTCGATCGTGCCGACGCTGCCTGATGGCTCGGCCTGCCCTACATGCGCCGGACGGTCACTCCGCCCAGCGCAGCCGCCACGACCCTGGCATGGGGTCCTTCGTCACGGATCGGTGACCCGCAGGGGCCGGCAGCAATGGCCCTCATAGGGTGAGGCCGTGTACATCTCTCCCCGCGCACTCGACGGCAGTCGGCGTCACCGCCTGGCCGTCGGCACCATGCTCTTCCTCTTCATGCTCGGCGCCGGGGCGGTCCTGACCGCCGTCGCGGTCAGCGGTAACGGCGGTTCCCTGCTGGCGTCCGCCGGGTTCGGGGCGGGCGCGGTGTCGGGGTACCTGCTCGCCTGGTGGTCTGCTCGTTACTGGTACGCGGCCTTCTGCGAAGGGCGACGTGCCGAACCGGTGCCCCAACCCGATCCATGGCCTTGGTTGCCGCCTCCGATAGTGGTGGCTGCGGCTGCTGCCGTCACCGGTGTGCGTGCCCTGAGCCGGGGCGACAGCAGCGGGTGGTTCTCCATCGGATTCGCGGCGCTGTTCGGGCTGCCCGTCGTCATGGGGCTGGTGCTGTTGCTGCTGACGCGTTTTCGTCGGCGTGGGGAAGCCTCCGTTGCGTCCGTCCACGGGACCGAACCGTCGCGGCCGCGTCGCGACTGGGGGCCTATCGGCTAAGGGGCTGACAGGCGTCAGCCGACGCTGTTTCCCGTGACTGGAGCGCGCAGGGTGCTGTTCCGCAGACACGAGAGCACCTGAGGGCAGGGAAGGGATGGGCGGCAGCGCGGCGGGTGAGGGCGCCGAACATCCCCCACCGATCCGGAACTCGGCAGCCTGCCCTCCCGCGAGGTGGACGCAGCTTGTCGTACGTGCGGACCAGCGCGGTCAGCGCCGCCGAGTGCGCCGTCCGGCAGGTTCAGGGCCGTCATCGAACCCTCCTCGAACCGCAGGCCCGAGTGCGCCTGCTGGGCCAGCGCGATCATCTGCGGTGACAGGTCGACCCCGAACACGGACAACCCCAGCGCATGCAGGTGTGCCGCCAGGCGGCCGGGGCCGCACCCGAGGTCGGCCACCGGACCGGCGCCGGCGGCCTGTACGAGTTCGGCGAAAGCGGCGAGCATTGCCCGGGCCAGCGGCCAGGCCGCCAGTTCGTCGCGGAAGCGCTCGGCGTAGTCGGTGGCCACGGCGTCGTGGAACGCCCGGGTGGTGCTGAGGAAGTCCGGCTCGGTCTTCACGTTCGAGCAGCCTGCGGCCCCCGGCCATACGTGGATGCGTGTTCTCAGGGCGGAAAGCCGTGCTCCCCGTGGAGGCGAACGAACCTGGCCCAGGTGAGGACCTGTTCGCGTGCCAGCCCGGCTGCGGTGCGCCGGAACGACACGACCTCCTCGTCCCCGCCCGAGCCGATGGGCTGCACGAGGCGGCCGCCGGCGCGGAGTTGTTCGATCAGGGGCGGGGGGACCTCCGGGAACGCCGCCGAGACGACGACGGCGTCGTACGGAGCGCGCTGCGGTACGCCGCGGCTGCCGTCCCCCACGCACAGCTCCACATTCCGAATGCCCTGACCGGCGAGGTTCTGCCGCGCCTGGCGGACCAGTTCCGGCCATCTGTCGATGCTCACGACGTCGGCGGCCAGACGGGCCAGCAGCGCGGTCTGGAAGCCGAAGCCGGTGCCGACCTCGAGTACGTGCTCGTCGCCGGCGAGTTGGAGGCCCTCGATCATCCTCGCCGACAGCGAGGGCTGTGTCGTGACCTGCCCGCGTCCGATCGGGAGGGGCGAGTCGTCGTACGCGTCCGCCTCGTAGCTCGCGGGGACGAAGCCGACGCGCGGCGTCCTCCGTACGGCCTCGAGTACGCGCTCGTCGCGGATGCCGGCCGCCCGGATGGCTCGGACCAGGTGTTCGGGACCTTCGGGACCTTCGGGACCCTCGGGCGAATCCGCTTCCATCATGGCTCGCCGTCCTCACGCTCGCCCGACCGGCCCCACCGGCCCCACCGGCCGCTCCCGCCCAAGCGTGAGCGTGCCGTCCGGCTCGAGGCCGAGGCCCGGGTGGGAGCCGAACCCCTGGCTGACCCGGTCGAGAACCGTGCGCAGCCACTCGGCGTCCCCGCGCGAAGCGTGCCGGAGCCGCATTCGCCGGGCCTGCATGGGCACGATCCGCGCGCCGGCCAGCTCACCCGTGTCCGCGTCCACCGACACGAAGTACAGCAGCCGCAGGTCGTCCCGGTACTCCTCGTAGCCGGAGATCCCCTCGTAGTCGTCGATGAAGTCCCCGCAGCCGTACAGGATGAGCTTCTCCCGGTACACCTCGATCGGGCGCGGGTGGTGCGACGAGTGCCCGTGCACGACGTCGACCCCGCCGTCGATCAGCGCGTGCGCGAAGCGGATCTGCTCCCGGGGGACCCCGTAGCCCCAGTTGGACCCCCAGTGGATCGAGGCGACCGCGACTTCGCCCGACCGCTTCACCTGCCGTACGCGGTCGGCGTCTTCGGCCGCCGCGGCGTACGACGGCTCGGGGACGAAGTCGACCCCGGAGCGGTCTGCGGTGGCGGCCCAGCTCGCCGGGATGCCGCTGGACGCCATTCCGAAGGAGAAGACCAGAACGCGTGCCCCACCGTCGACCGGGACGATGGCCGGGCGCCGCGCCTCGTCCGCGTACCGCCCCGCTCCCACCGCCCGCAGCTTCGCTGCGGCCAGGGAGTCCAGCGTCTCCTCGAGCCCGCTCCGGCCGAAGTCCAGCACGTGGTTGTTGGCCAGGGCGCAGACGTCGGGCCGGGCCGCGGCCAGGCAGGGGAGATTGTCCGGGGTCATCCGGTAGTGCACCGGCTTCCCCGGCTCGAAGTCGTCACTCCGCGTGACACTCGTCTCCAGATTCACCACCCGGACGTCGGGCGCGGCCTCGTCGAGCGCGTCGAGGGCGTCTCCCCAGGGCCAGGAGAACTCGACGGGGCGCGGGATCGGACCGTTCACCGCCTCCGCCAGCTCGACGTAGCCGTCGGCGTCCCGGATGTACGTCTCCCTCAGCGCCGGGTCGCCAGGGTGCGGAAGGATCGCGTCCACGCCCCGGCCGAGCATCACGTCGCCGCAGAGAAACAGCGTCACCAGGTCGCCCCGCATACTTCCACGCTAGGACGTGTCCGGCGGCTCATGGCACTTGCGCCGGGCTGCTTCCCTGCCACGCGACGGAGCCGCAGATCGAAGCCGCGGGACGGGGCGCCGGGCGCCCGCGGGCGGAACCGCTGTAGGGCCGGGCGCCCGCGGGCGGAACCAGCTGTAGGGCCGCGCCCGCGGGCGGAACCAGCTGTAGGGGCACTGCGGGGGTTAAAGCGGGGAAAGGCCGATCGGTGCCCTGGACACCCACCCTCAGCCCACCCCTCCCCAGGACTCGGCTCCGCTTGTCGGCGGGGCGACGTACGCTGGAGCACCCCGGCCCGTATGACGTGTCGGGCGATTCGCGTTGTCCGCCTGAGGTCCGCGATTCGTAAGTCTGCGTAGCCAAGTGATCACCCGGGACGGGAAAGCCTTCATGAGCCTGCACGGTCTGCTCGACGTCGTCGTCAATGATCCCGCGCTCGCCGAAGCGGTGAAGGCCGCCGCCGACGGCAACCGGCCGCATGTGGACCTCGTCGGCCCGCCCGCCGCGCGCCCCTTCGCCATCGCCGCCCTCGCCAGGTCTGCGAGCCGCCCCGTGCTGGCCGTCACCGCAACCGGCCGCGAGGCCGAGGACCTCGCCGCCGCCCTCCGCTCGCTCCTCCCTTCGGAAGGCGTCGTCGAGTACCCGTCCTGGGAGACGCTGCCCCACGAGCGGCTCTCCCCCCGCTCCGACACCGTCGGCCGCCGCCTCGCCGTGCTGCGCCGCCTCGCGCATCCGGCTGCCGACGATCCCGCCGCCGGGCCGGTCAGCGTCGTCGTCGCTCCCATCCGCTCCGTGCTGCAGCCGCAGGTCAAGGGGCTGGGCGACCTGGAGCCGGTCGCGCTGCGCACCGGCGGGACCGCCGACCTCGAGGAGGTCGTGGACGCGCTCGCGGCCGCCGCGTACTCCCGCGTCGAGCTGGTCGAGAAGCGCGGCGAGTTCGCGGTGCGCGGCGGCATCCTCGACGTCTTCCCGCCCACCGAGGAGCACCCGCTGCGGATCGAGTTCTGGGGCGACGACATCGAGGAGATCCGTTACTTCAAGGTTGCCGACCAGCGCTCCCTCGAGGTCGCCGAGCACGGCCTGTGGGCCCCGCCGTGCCGCGAGCTGCTGCTCACCGCGGACGTACGGCAGCGGGCCGCGGACCTCGCCGAGCGCCACCCCGAACTCGGCGAGCTGCTCGGCAAGATCGCCGAGGGCATCGCGGTCGAGGGTATGGAGTCCCTCGCTCCCGTGCTCGTCGACGACATGGAGCTGCTGCTGGACGTCCTCCCGGCCGGGAGCATGGCGGTGGTCTGCGACCCGGAGCGGGTCCGTACCAGGGCCGCCGACCTCGTCGCGACCTCCCGGGAGTTCCTGCAGGCCTCCTGGGCCGCCTCGGCCGGGGGAGGCAAGGCGCCGATCGACGTGGGCGCCGCGTCCCTGTGGGGCATCGCGGACGTACGGGACCGGGCCCGCGAGCTCGGCATGATGTGGTGGACGGTCAGCCCCTTCGTCACCGACACGGAGCTCGAAGAGCCCGGCGGGACCGAAGGCGACACCCTCCGGCTCGGTATGCGCGCCCCCGAGAGCTACCGCGGCGACACCGCCCGCGCCCTCGCCGACACCAAGGGCTGGCTGGCCGACGGCTGGCGCACGGTGTACGTCACCGAGGGGCACGGCCCGGCGGCCCGTACGGTCGAGGTGCTCGGCGGCGAGGGCATCGCCGCCCGCCTCGCTGTGTCCGATGAAAAGAGGGGCGACCTCGCCGGGATCTCCCCGTCCGTCGTCCACGTCGCCTGCGGCTCCATCGAGTACGGCTTCGTCGACCCGGGCCTGAAGCTCGCCGTCCTCACCGAGACCGACCTGTCGGGCCAGAAGGCCGCGGGCCGGGACGCGGCCCGGATGCCGGCCCGCCGCCGCAAGACCATCGACCCGCTGACCCTGCTCGCGGGCGACTACATCGTGCACGAGCAGCACGGCGTGGGCCGCTACATCGAGATGGTGCAGCGCACCGTGCAGGGCGCCACCCGCGAGTACCTGGTCGTCGAGTACGCCCCGGCCAAGCGCGGCCAGCCCGGCGACCGGCTCTACATCCCGACCGACCAGCTGGAGCAGATCACCAAGTACGTCGGCGGCGAGGCCCCGACCCTGCACCGGCTCGGCGGCGCCGACTGGACGAAGACCAAGGCGCGCGCGAAGAAGGCGGTCAAGGAGATCGCCGCCGACCTGATCAAGCTCTACTCGGCCCGCATGGCGGCCCCCGGCCACACCTTCGGCGCCGACACGCCCTGGCAGCGGGAGCTGGAGGACGCGTTCCCGTACGCCGAGACCCCGGACCAGCTCACCACGATCGCCGAGGTCAAGGAGGACATGGAGAAGTCGGTCCCGATGGACCGGCTGATCTGCGGCGACGTCGGCTACGGCAAGACGGAGATCGCGGTCAGGGCGGCCTTCAAGGCGGTCCAGGACGACAAGCAGGTCGCCGTCCTCGTCCCGACCACGCTCCTCGTGCAGCAGCACTTCGCGACCTTCTCGGAGCGCTACTCGCAGTTCCCTGTCGTGGTCAAGGCGCTGTCCCGGTTCCAGTCCGACGGCGCGGCGAAGGCGGTCACCGAGGGCCTGGGGGAGGGCTCGGTCGACGTCGTCATCGGCACCCACCGACTCTTCTCCTCCGAGACGAAGTTCAAGGACCTGGGCCTGGTCATCGTCGACGAGGAGCAGCGGTTCGGCGTCGAGCACAAGGAGCAGCTGAAGAAGCTCCGCGCCAACGTCGATGTGCTGACCATGTCCGCGACCCCGATTCCGCGCACGCTCGAGATGGCGGTCACCGGCATCCGCGAGATGTCGACGATCACCACCCCGCCGGAGGAGCGGCACCCGGTGCTGACCTTCGTCGGCCCGTACGAGCAGAAGCAGATCGGCGCGGCCATCCGCCGCGAACTGCTGCGCGAGGGCCAGGTCTTCTACATCCACAACCGCGTCGAGTCCATCGACCGGGCGGCGGCGAGGCTCCGCGAGATCGTTCCGGAGGCCCGTATCGCCACCGCCCACGGCCAGATGTCGGAGTCCTCCCTCGAACAGGTCGTCGTGGACTTCTGGGAGAAGAAGTACGACGTGCTGGTCTCGACGACGATCGTCGAGTCCGGCATCGACATCTCCAACGCCAACACCCTGATCGTCGAGCGCGGCGACAACTTCGGCCTCTCGCAGCTCCACCAGCTGCGCGGCCGCGTGGGGCGGGGGCGCGAGCGCGGCTACGCGTACTTCCTCTATCCGCCGGAGAAGCCGCTGACCGAGACCGCCCACGAGCGGCTCGCCACCATCGCGCAGCACACGGAGATGGGCGCGGGCATGTACGTGGCGATGAAGGACCTGGAGATCCGCGGCGCAGGAAACCTGCTCGGCGGCGAGCAGTCGGGGCACATCGCGGGCGTCGGCTTCGACCTGTACGTACGGATGGTGGGCGAGGCCGTCGCCGACTACCGCGCCTCGCTCGAGGGCGGCGTGGAGGAGGAGCCGCCGCTCGAGGTCAAGATCGAGCTCCCGGTCGACGCGCACGTCCCGCACGACTACGCGCCGGGCGAGCGGCTGCGTCTCCAGGCGTACCGGGCCATCGCCTCCGCGAACTCCGAGGACGACATCGCGGCCGTACGGGAGGAGCTCACCGACCGGTACGGCAAGCTGCCGGAGCCCGTCGAGAACCTGCTGCTGGTGGCCGGGCTGCGGCTGCTCGCGCGGGCGTGCGGGGTCTCGGACATCACCCTCCAGGGCTCCAACGTCCGTTTCTCGCCGGTCGAGTTGCGGGAGTCGCAGGAGTTGCGCCTCAAGCGCCTCCACCCGCGTTCTGTCATCAAGCCGGCCACGAAGCAGGTCCTGGTGCCCCGCCCGGCGACGGCCCGTATCGGCGGGAAGCCGCTGGTCGGGCGCGAACTGCTGGCGTGGACGGGCGAGTTCCTGACGACGATTCTCGGCGGCTGAGGGCGGGGGCGGACGGAGACAGGGGCGGGGGGCGGACGGAGACAAGGGCGGGGCGCGTCCCTAGGATTTCGCGCTGGGCGCGCAATGCCGCGCGCCCAGCCCGCCTCCGCCTAGGCCTCCGCCTCCGCCTCCGCCTCCCGACGGGACACCGCCTTGATACGGTCCTCGCTCCCCGCCCGCACCGCGTACGCCGCCGCTGCTCTCACCGCCCTCCTGGCCGTCGGCGGGTGCGTGCCCGACGGCGGCGGGAGCGACGGAGGTCGGCCGGAGCCGTCCGCCACAGGGGATGCGGGCCCGGACTCTGGCTCGGCGCTGAAGGCCGTCGACGGCCTGACCGTCAAGGGGCGGGCGCCCAGGACCGGTTACGAGCGGGAGCGGTTCGGCTCGCCGTGGGCCGACACCGACAGCAACGGCTGCCCGACGCGCGACGACATACTCGAGCGGGACCTGGACGCGGTGACCTTCCGGGCAGGGGAGGACGGGGAGGCCGGGAAGGACGGGGAGTGCGTGGTGGAGTCCGGGGCGCTGGCCGCGGACCCGTACACCGGCAGGCGCGTGGAGTTCCGGCGCGGCGGGCGCAGCGAGGTGGACATCGACCATCTCGTCGCGCTGTCCGACGCCTGGCAGAAGGGCGCCCAGCAGTGGGCGCCGCGCAAGCGCATCGCGTTCGCCAACGACCCGCTCAACCTTCTCGCGGTCGACGCAAGCACCAACCGCGGCAAGAGCGACGGCGATACGGCGACCTGGCTTCCGCCGAACCGGACGTACCGCTGCCCGTACGTCGCCCGGCAGGTGGGAGTGAAGAAGAAGTACGGGCTGTGGGTGACGCAGGCGGAGCGGGACGCGATGCGGCGGGTGCTGGCGCGCTGCCCGGGGGAGAAGCTGCCGACCGGCGGCAACCCCACAGAGGCGCCGGCGCGCTTCACGGCCCGGTAGGGCGGCGGCTTGCCGGGCTCGTGCCGGGTGAGCCGCGTATCCGAAGCATGCCCCGAATCGTTGCCCGAATCAGTGGCCCAGACCACGCCGACTGCCTAACATCGATCACCGCAAGGTCGGTGCACCGTCGCACAACCGTTGCCGCCGGGAGGCCCACTTGATCCGCCTGATCCGCCGCAGGACCGCGCTCTCCGTCTCCGCCGCCGCGCTGCTCGCCGCGTCGCCGCTGCTGGCTGCCTGTGGCAGCGCCTCGCACCCCGGTGCGGCGGCCGTGGTCGACGGCGACCGGATCACCGTCTCCGAGCTCCAGACGCAGGTGGAGGCCGTACGGGAGGCGCAGCGCGGCTCCGCGCAGCCCGCGCAGCTGATCCAGGACAGCGGCCAGCTCAGCCGGGCCACCCTCAGCAGCATGATCTTCGACCGGATTCTCGACCGCGCCGCCGCGGACGCCGGTGTGAGCGTCAGCCGCAGCGACGTACAGAAGGCGCAGGCGACGGCCGAGCGGCAGGCGGGCGGCGCCGACCGGCTGCGCGAGCAGTGGCTCCAGCAGTACGCCATCGCGCCCGGCCAGGTGGAGGCCGCGATCCGCAACCAGGTCGCCATGGACAAGCTCGCGCAGTCGCTCGGTGCGGACCGCAGCAGCCCTCAGGGCGTGCAGAAGCTGGTGGACGCCCTGAGCGAGGCCTCCACGAAGCTGGGTGTCGACGTCAACCCGCGCTACGGGACGTGGGACTCCAAGAAGGTCCAGCTGGGCAACGCGAAGACCCCCTGGCTCCGCCCAACGCCCACGGAGCCCGCCCAGGCCTAACGCCGCGCGGCCGCCCACCGACGCGGGCTTCTCTCCCGACCTTCCCTTCTGGAGCCCAGCCCCAGACCCCGGGGCCAAGGCCCGCGGGGCCCGGCGATCGTCTGTCTGCGGCGGGTTTCTCGCCTGATGGCCATTCCCCGGCCTGGGATTGAGCCCCAGGATCCGGTGGGCCGGTTGCCCGGCCGCGGTCCCGGTGATCAGCCCGTCTGCGCACGGCTATCTCCCCCATCCCCTTCCCGAATCTGGGGCGCGGCCGCCGGGCCCCAGGGCGAGGGACACGCCGCGCGGGGTCCGGTGATCAGCCCGTCTGCGCGCAGCTTTCTCCCCACCCCGCCCCTCCCCGAATCCGGGGCCCGGCCCCAGACCCCAAGGCCAGGGGCCGTCGCGCGGGTTCCGGTGATCAGCCGGTCTGCTGGGGGATTCCCCGTGCCCGCCCCGTCCCGAATCTTGGGCCCGGCCCCAGCCCCCGGGGCCAGGGCCGCCGCCCCTGGTGAGCCCCACGCCCCCGAGGGCCGGGGGCCGCCGCGGGCCCGGTGATCGGTCCGCCCAACCCCTCCCCCTTCCCCACCGGGGCTCAAGCGCCAGACCCGGGTGGCCAGAGCCCGCCGCGCGGGAGCGGCGATCAGCTCGCCTGCGGTGGGGTTCTCGGCCGCCGCGCCATTTCCGGGCTCGGGTTGGGCCCGAGACCCCGGGCCCAGGGGCGTAGCCCCCGGTTTCGGGAAGGGGCGGGGCAGGGGAGAAACTGCCGGGCGGTGGCCGGCTGGTTGCGCGGGGGTGTCACGGTCAGGACCAGCTTGCCGCGGGTGCCGCCGTCCTCGCCGCGGCGGTGGGCCTCGGCCGCCCGGTCCAGCGGCAGGACGTCCTCGACCTCGGCGCCGACAGCCCCCGCGTCGATCAGCTCCGCGATCCGCGCCAGCGCCGCGCCGTCCGGCTCCACCAGAAACGCACTCGCGCGCAGCCCACGCGCGCGCTCGCCGTGCCCCTGGGAGGGCTGCGCACCTGGGTGGAGGACCACCTCGACGACATCCCGTCCGCCCAGGGGGAGTGAGCGGTGGGTTACGTTCGACCCGTGAACGCAGCAGCACATGCGAACGACGCAGCAGAAGCCGACGCAGCAGGAGCAGCAGAGGCCCCCGGCCGCATCATCCTGCTCACCACCAGCCACCGGGTCGCCCCGGGCCTGCTCTCCTGGCCCGCCTGGCAGGCGCTGCGGGGCGCCGACCGCGTCCTGTGCCCCGACCCGGACCACCCTCAACTGCCGTACCTGCACGAGGCGGGCATCGAGGTCGAGCACGCCGCCCCGTCCGCCCGCGAGCTGGTGGAGTACTGCGCGGGAGGCCGTACCGTTGTCGTCATCCCGTCCGGCGAGGGCGACCCGGAGCTGACCGACGGGCTGGCCCGGATGGCCGGTTCCGGCCGGGTGCAGATGCCGGACCTCGAGCTGCTGCCCGCCTCGTACGACCTGCCGGGCGCGCGCCTCCTCGACCTCGTGCAGGTGATGGACACCATCCGCACCGAGTGCCCGTGGAGCAGCACCCAGACTCACGAGGGCCTGGCGAAGTACGGGATCGAGGAGGCGTACGAACTCGTCGAGGCCATCGAGGCGGGCGACCGGCACGAGCTGCGGGAGGAGCTGGGGGACGTGCTGCTGCAGGTCGTCTTCCACTCCCGGATCGCCGAGGAGGACCCGGACGAGCCGTTCTCCATCGACGACGTCGCGGGCACGATCGTCGAGAAGCTCATCCACCGGCACCCGCACGTCTTCGGTACGGAGACCGCCGAGACCTCGGAAGACGTGAAGGCGCACTGGCTGCGCACGAAGGCCGCCGAGAAGCAGCGCGAGTCGGTCACGGACGGCATCCCGCTGGGCCAGCCCGCGCTGGCACTCGCCGCCAAGCTCGCGGCGCGGGTGCGGACGGCAGGGCTTGCCGTGCCGCTGCCTGCGGCGGGGGACGGGGGAGGCGTCGGTGAGCGGCTGCTGGCCCTCGCCGTACGGGCGGAGAAGGAGGGCACGGACCCGGAGTCGGCCCTGCGCGCCGCGGCCCGCGCCTACCGGGACGCGATCCGTACGGCCGAGGGGACGGACTGACTCTCCGCTGGCTCTCCGCGACTCCCCGCGCCGGCTGACTCCCGGCCGCCGACTGACTCTCCCCGGCGGGGGTACTCGTGGCGCATGTTGCAGCTGACCATGGACATTGCCGTGCGGCGGGACTACCTGGTCGGGATCGGTCCCCTCGTCATCGGGATCTTCGTCGTGCTCGTGCTGTTCGGAGCGGTCGTCCTCGGCCTCCGGGTCCGGGCGCGCGAGCCGGGGCCGCCGAAGGAGCCGCAGCGGCGGGGTGGCGCGTGGGGGACCCACGACGAGCACGAGACGGGCGAGGCACCGCCCAATCACGGGCCGGGTCACCAGGACGTCGCCCGCCCGCGCACGGACTTCCACGAGCGCCGCAGGCCACACGACGTACCGCACAACGGCATCCGGCACATGCCGTACGAGTTCGACAACCAGCGGTCGGAATCTGCGGCGGACGAGGGGGAGCCGGAGTCGAGGAAGTGGGACCGCGGCGGCAGCGGCCACGGCACAGGCTGACCGCGCGCTCCGCGCGCGAGCAACTGGGGGGACACGGCTCGCCCGACCCCACCCGATGGTCGCAAACCGGGGCATGCGGCCCCGGCCCTGCCCGGACTGGCGGCGCTCCGGCCGCCGCGGGGGCCTCAGCGGACGGGCCGCGCGGGTGCTTGCCGGTCCCAGTCCGACGCTGGGTGACCGGGGCCTCGGCTACCCATGCCAGGGGCCTCGGCTACCCACGCCCTCGGGGGGAGGAAAGGTTGGCGGCCAGCCGTGCCCGAATCGTGCGCCCATGCCGATCGATCGTGCGCCCATGCCGGTCGCGCACCGGCCTTGGGCCGGGGCGGGCTCGCCGCGGCTGTCCATCGGCTCCACTTGGCGCTGCGCGCAGGGGGCTTCCAGCGGCGGGCGGGCGGGGAATTCGCGCCATGGTTGCCCGGAGAGCGCGCCCTGTTGGCCGGGAACGGGCGAGGTCACAGGGCCGGGGCGTTGACGGCGCGTCACCGGCATCGGGAGACTGCCGCGCATGGCGATCACCCGGCAGCGCGGTCGACGGTACGGCAACGGGGTCCTCGAGGCCGTGGCTCGGCTGGGGCGGCCAGACGGGCACGGACGGGGCGCGCTCGCCGCGTTCGGGGCGCTGGCCGCCGCCGACCTGGCCGCCGTCGCCCGCAGCCCCCGCGGCCTCCGCAGGGCGGCGAAGCCGCTGCTCATGCCCGCGCTCGCGGCACACGTACTGCGCCGCCGCAAGGACACCTCCGAGCCCCTCCCCAAGGCACTGATCGCCGGGCTCGCCTTCGCCGCCGCAGGCGACACCGCGCTCCTCTTCGACGAGCACGAGCCCGCCTTCCTCCTCGGCATGGCCGCCTTCCTCGGCACCCAGGTCAGCTACACCGCGGGCTACACCCGCAAGCTCGGCGCGCTCCGCGGCATCGCGAGGAAGCCGTGGCCCGCGGTCGGCTGCCTGGCGGGCTGGGCGGCCGTCAACGCGCTGCTCGGGCCGACGCTCGACGAGCGGCTCCGGCTGCCCGTCGCCGGATACAGCCTCGCGCTGACCGTGATGGGCGCCGCCGCCCTCGGCGTCGGCGGCAAGGTGGCCGCGGGTGCCGCCGCCTTCCTCGGCTCGGACCTCCTGATCGGGCTCCAGGCGGCGGGCCGTGAGCTCCCCTCCCGCGAGGCCCACGAGGTCCTGATCATGGCGGGCTACCTCCTCGGCCAGTACCTCATCGCCTCCGGCTGGCTCGAGCACACCGACGCAAGGGTGGCCGCCGCCGCTTGAATCTCCAGTGAATCTCCAGCCGCTGGAAGGCCGGGACTCCGGACCATGAACGACGACGGCCCGCGAGCCGCTCACCATCGGGCGGCTCTCCCGCCGCCCCCGTTCGCCGAGGCGCGGGGGAAGCCGGAACCCGCTCCGTGAAACGCGACGGTGGCCTCCCACTGGAGCGGGAGGCCACCGACCGCGTTCCGGCATCCGAGTGCGTTCCGGTGCAGGGTGGGCTGAGGCCGGCCGGGCCGCGGCGCACCGCCGGCGCGCGGAATCGCTACCAGCTGTGCTTCTTCTTGCCGTGGTCCTTCTTGTAGCTCTTCTTGTCGTGCTTCTTCTCGTGCTTCTTGTCGTGCTTCTTGTCGTGGTGATCGTTCTCGGCGTTGATGCAGACATTGCCGATCGTCGCGTTGCCGATACTGAGCGGACCCTCATTGAAGTTATTGCCGCAGATGTTGATCGGGATGTGGAGCGGAATCTGGATCACATTGCCAGAGATGACGCCCCCGGAGTTAACGGCCGCGCCCTTCGAATCCGAGCTGGCAACCGCGGTGCCGGCGACACCGGCGACCACGGCACCCGCCGCGGCCGTGACGGCAATGGCCTTGGCCATGCGTGACATGTCTGTCTCCTCTGCAGAAAGGAACCGTTCGCGCAAATGGCGCGATGGCATACGCCACAACGCCGCGGGCCACGACAGGTCACGCACTCTTACGCCGATCGGATCAGCACGGCGCCGCGTACCGCCCTGGCTGCGCGAGCAGGCACGCTGGAACTCGACTTCACGCCGATCATGAGTGAATTGGCGCCGCCGCCCGAGCAGCAGCGCGGAAAGGCGTTCGTCATCCTGGAGGACGCCCCGGCCGAGGCTGGTCTGCGCTGCTGGGCCGACAAGGGGTACCAAGGTGCCGGCGCCGCGGTGCGGGTGCCTTAGGAGTCAGAGCCGGAAGTCGAGCCGATGTTGAATTCGAGATTGGTCACGCACCAGGAGCCATCGATCTCGGTGGCGTCGATCTTGACGTCCAGCTCCTCCGGCTCCACTCCGGTGGAGTGGGACAGGATGATCTACTGGCTGGTGGCCGATGGCTGCGAGGCCGCCGCACCATCCCTCTTCTTCGGGTCGGCGGCGGCCGAGCCCCGTGCGGCCGGCTTTTCCGCGGCGGAATCCACATTGTTCGAACATCCTGTGACAGCCGGGACCGTCGCCGCCAAAGCGATTCCGGCGATCCAGCCGATGGTCGTCTTCCTATAGTTCCCTGACACCATTCCCGCAGCCCTTCCGGTGGATATCCCTGCACTCGATGCCGCCCCGGGCATCCCACATCAGGGCGCTGCATCGCACGTGGAAACGGGATGGGTGGCGGAGAGGTTCGGACGGACAGCCACGGCCGGCCCCGGACTGCGCTCGGGCGCATCAGGAGCGAGGCCGCGCCCCCCGTCGCATAGGCCTGCCACGTGTCATGGCCGTGCAGAGCGCGCTCAACGGCAACCCCGGCCCCGGCATGTGGCTCCCAGGAGACAACAGGCAAAGATGAAGCGGATCCCTTGCCCTGGAGCAGGCCGGTTACGGTCGAAGGGTGCACGACGACTCCACTGCCCCCACCTCGCCCACGCTCTTCACGTGGGAGTTCGCCGCCGACCCGTACCCCGCGTACGCCTGGCTGCGCGAGCACTCCCCGGTGCACAGGACCACGCTTCCCAGCGGGGTCGAGGCGTGGCTGGTCACGCGGTACGCCGACGCGCGGCAGGCGCTCGCGGAACAGCGGCTCAGCAAGAACCCCGTGCACCACAGCGAAAGAGCCCACGCCAAGGGAAAGGTGGGCATTCCCGGCGAGCGCGGCGCCGAGCTGATGACGCATCTGCTGAACATCGACCCGCCCGACCACACCCGCCTGCGCCGCCTCGTATCGAAGGCGTTCACACCGCGCCGGGTCGCGGAGTTCGCGCCGCGCGTGCAGCAGCTGACCGACCGGCTGATCGACGCCTTCGCGGAGCGGGGCGAAGCCGATCTCATCCATGAGTTCGCCTTTCCCCTGCCCATTTACGCGATCTGCGACATGCTGGGCGTTCCCGCCGAGGACCAGGACGACTTCCGCGACTGGGCGGGCATGATGCTGCGACATTCCGGGGGACGACCCCCGGGCCCCCGAGGAGGCCACGGCGGCGGGCCGCGTGGCGGGGTGGCCCGCTCGGTGAAGAAGATGCGCGGCTATCTCGCCGAGCTGATCCACCGCAAGCGCGCCGACCTCGGCGACGACCTGATCTCCGGACTGATCCGGGCCAGTGATCACGGCGAGCACCTGACCGAGGGCGAGGCCGCGGCGATGGCGTTCATCCTGCTGTTCGCCGGGTTCGAGACGACGGTCAACCTGATCGGGAACGGGACGTACGCGCTGCTGCGCAACCCGGAGCAGCGGGAGCGGCTGCACAAGGCCCTCGCCGCGGGCGACGAGACGCTCCTCGCGACCGGAGTCGAGGAGCTGCTGCGCTACGACGGGCCGGTGGAGCTCGCCACCTGGCGGTTCGCCACCGAGCCCCTCACCATCGGCGGGCAGCGCATCGCCACCGGCGACCCCGTACTCGTCGTCCTCGCCGCCGCCGACCGCGACCCCGACCGCTTCGCGGCCCCCGACACACTCGACCTCGGCCGGCGCGACAACCCGCACCTGGGATACGGCCACGGCATCCACTACTGCCTGGGTGCACCGCTCGCCCGACTGGAGGCGCAGGCGGCCCTCGCCACGCTCCTCCGCCGCCTTCCCGACCTGCGACTCGCGGTGGAACCTGCCGATTTGCGCTGGCGCGGCGGGCTCATCATGCGTGGATTGCGCACGCTTCCTGTGGAGTTCAGCCCCGTTCGGCCCCATGAAGTGTGAGCAGCGTTCAATTTCGTGATCTTCGCGTGATCTCCACTACATCGACTTGTGACAGCAGTTCGGTCTCGCTACTTTCATGCCGCAGCCCCGCACCTCTTGCACCACCTGTCGCACGAAAGGCAATCGCATGCGCTCCGGGACCGGTCGGCACCGCCGCCCCCGTCAAGCTCCGGCCATCTTCGTCGCGGCAGGGGTGACCGGCTCGGCGATCGCCATGCCGCTGCTGGCCGCGAGCGGCGCTCAGGCCGCGGACACCGATACCTGGGACCGGGTCGCGCAGTGCGAGAGCGGCGGCATGTGGAGCGCCGACACCGGCAACGGCTATTTCGGCGGGCTGCAGTTCACCCAGGAGACCTGGGAGCAGTACGGCGGCCGCGACTACGCGCCGAGCGCCGACCTCGCCAGCCGCGCCCAGCAGATATCCGTCGCCGAGAAGGTGCTCGCCGTCGAGGGCCCCGAGGCGTGGCCCAACTGCGCGACGAACGCGGGGCTCACCGAGGACGGCGCCGACCCGGACGTGAACCCCGGTATCGATCTCCCGGGGACGGCCGACTCCCTCGTGCCCGACTCCGGGGACCAGGCGCCCACCGACGGTCGGGACGAGGCCGACGGCGCGAGCGGCAGCGGCTCGGACGGCCGTACGGAGGACCGTACGGGCGGCAGTGCGGACTCCGGCGAGCCTTCCGGGGGCTCGTACGAGAAGCCCGACGGGTCCGGCGCCTCCACCCCGGCCGAGGGCTCCGGCACCGGCAAGCACCGCGGCAAGCCCGCGGACGAGGAACTCCAGGACGGCAGGGGCGGCGACGCCGGTGCGGGCGCCGAGGGCCGCGAGGACGGGGGGCACGCCTCCCGCGGCGGCGACTCCGGCCGCGCCGGGAAGGGCGGCGACTACACCGTCCGGCCGGGCGACAGCCTGTCGGAGATCGCCGAAGAGCACTCGCTCGACGGTGGCTGGCCCGCGCTCTATGAGACGAACGAGGCGGTCGTGGGCGGCGACCCGGACCTGATCCACCCGGGCCAGCAGCTACAGCTGAGCTGAGTCCCGCCCGTACGAGCCCGCGCTCAAGGCCCCCAAAGGTCCGCTTTGCGGACCTTTGGGGGCCTTTTCGTCTCGCCGGGCGGGCGAAGGCCAACCGATGCCCCGGGGGCGGTTAGGCTCGTGCCGCAGAGACAGCGATCCACAGAGATCCACAGTCCCTGCGATTCCAGCGTCACATCCCAGAAGGAGATGCTCGTGCCGTCCATCGACGTCGTCGTAGCCCGGGAGATCCTCGACTCGCGAGGCAACCCCACCGTCGAGGTCGAGGTCGGCCTCGACGACGGCAGCACCGGTCGTGCCGCCGTCCCCTCCGGTGCCTCCACCGGAGCGTTCGAGGCCCTCGAGCTCCGCGACGGTGACAAGAACCGCTACGGCGGCAAGGGCGTGGAGAAGGCCGTGCTCGCCGTCATCGAGCAGATCGGCCCGGAGCTCGTCGGGTACGACGCCACCGAGCAGCGGCTGATCGACCAGGCGATGTTCGACCTGGACGCCACCCCGGACAAGTCCTCGCTCGGCGCCAACGCCATCCTCGGCGTCTCGCTCGCCGTCGCGCACGCCGCCTCCGAGGCGTCCGACCTGCCGCTCTTCCGCTACCTCGGCGGACCGAACGCCCACCTGCTGCCGGTCCCGATGATGAACATCCTCAACGGCGGCTCGCACGCCGACTCCAATGTGGACATCCAGGAGTTCATGATCGCGCCCGTGGGCGCGGAGTCCTTCTCCGAGGCCCTGCGCTGGGGCGCCGAGGTCTACCACACCCTGAAGTCCGTCCTGAAGGAGCGGGGCCTGTCCACCGGCCTCGGCGACGAGGGCGGCTTCGCCCCGAACCTCGACTCCAACCGCGACGCCCTCGACCTGATCGTCGAGGCCATCAGGAAGGCCGGTTTCCAGCCCGGCCAGGACATCGCGCTCGCGCTCGACGTCGCCGCCACCGAGTTCTACAAGGACGGCTCCTACGAGTTCGAGGGCAAGTCCCGCAGCGCCGCCGAGATGACCGCGTACTACGCCGAGCTGGTCGAGGCGTACCCGCTGGTCTCCATCGAGGACCCGCTGAACGAGGAGGACTGGGACGGCTGGAAGACCATCACCGAGCAGCTCGGTGACAAGGTCCAGCTGGTCGGCGACGACCTGTTCGTCACCAACCCGGAGCGCCTCGCCCGCGGCATCGAGAACAACACGGCCAACGCCCTGCTGGTCAAGGTCAACCAGATCGGCTCCCTGACCGAGACCCTCGACGCCGTCGAGCTCGCCCAGCGCAACGGCTTCAAGTGCATGATGTCCCACCGCTCCGGCGAGACCGAGGACGTCACCATCGCCGACCTGGCCGTCGCCACCAACTGCGGCCAGATCAAGACCGGCGCCCCGGCGCGCTCCGAGCGCGTCGCCAAGTACAACCAGCTGCTGCGCATCGAGGAGATCCTCGACGACGCGGCGGTGTACGCGGGCCGCAGCGCGTTCCCCCGCTTCAAGGGCTGAGCCGCACGGGCTGAGCCCCGCGGCTGAGCTCAAAGGCAGCCAGTCCTTCGTACGTCCCCGGCGGCGGTCCCGTACCGTGGCCGGGGACGTACGTTCGTGACAGCAGGGAGGCGACGTGGGCGCGGACCGGGAGCGTTTCTCCACCGCGACCAGGCTCAAGGCGCTCGGCGAGCAGGCGGCCGCCCGGGTCTACCGGGCCCAGGCCCGCAGAGCCCCGCGCCGCAGCCGGCTCACCGGCCGCGCCGCGCTGCTCGCGCTCGTCGTCTGCTCGCTCGTCGTCGCCCTCGCCTACCCCATGCGGCAGTGGGTGTCCCAGCGCTCGGAGATCGCCGAGCAGCAGCGGCAGGCTGAGCAGGCGCGCAAGGCGGTGGAGAAGCTGCGCGACGAGAAGGCGCGCTGGCAGGACCCGGCGTACGTGGAGCGGAAGGCGCGCGAGCACCTGCACTTCATAAGGCCGGGCGAGACCGGCTACACCGTGGTCGACGGCAGTACGTACGACAGCAGCCGCCCCAAGGAACAGGGCAGGGCCGACCGCGCCTGGTACAGCAACCTCTGGGACGGCGTCGACCGCGTCGACGCCCGCGACTGAGCCAGGTCCGCTCCCGGCCGACAACCGACCCGAACCGCCCCCTGACCGAACCGATCCGAGCCGAAGAAGAGAACCCCCGCAGGCATGGAAACGCCCCCTCCCCAGACCGACCCCACCCCGCCCACCGACGCCGACATCGAGGCGATCGGCGAGCAGCTGGGCCGCGTGCCGCGCGGGCTGCGCGCCACCGCGCACCGCTGCCCCTGCGGGCTGCCCGACGTGGTGGAGACCGCGCCGCGCCTGGAGGACGGCACTCCCTTCCCGACGCTCTACTACCTGACCTGCCCGCGCGCCGCCTCCGCCATCGGCACGCTGGAGGCGGACGGCGTCATGAAGGACATGACGGCCCGGCTCAAGGAGGACCCGGAGCTGGCCGCCGCCTACCGCGCCGCGCACGAGGACTACATCCGGCGCCGGGACGCCATCGAGGTGCTCGAGGGCTTCCCGAGCGCGGGCGGCATGCCGGACCGGGTGAAGTGCCTGCACGTCCTGGTCGGGCACTCCCTGGCCGCGGGCCCCGGGGTGAACCCCCTCGGGGACGAGGCCATCGCGATGCTGCCCGAGTGGTGGCGCAAGGGCCCCTGCGTGACCCCGTGCACCGGCG
The DNA here is from genome assembly GCF_052245475.1 of Streptomyces sp. 7N604. NCBI lineage: Bacteria > Bacillati > Actinomycetota > Actinomycetes > Kitasatosporales > Streptomycetaceae > Streptomyces > Streptomyces sp. 7N604. The sequence goes on from NZ_JBQQBX010000031.1 coordinate 83,113, forward strand.
AAGCGTGATGCTCCCCGGCCCCGCCCCCGCCCCCCGACGATTGCAGGAGTGCGCATGACACGCGTCGCGGCCGTTGACTGCGGCACCAACTCGATCCGCCTGCTCGTGGCGGACGTCACTGTGCTCGATAGCGCCTCCGGCGCGGGCGCCACCGGCGATCTCAAGGAGCTCGACCGGCGGATGACGATCGTGCGCCTCGGCCAGGACGTCGACCGCACGGGGCGGCTCGCGCCCGAGGCGCTCGACCGCACCTTCGCCGCCTGCCGCGAGTTCGCGGAAGTCATCCGCGAACTCGGCGCCCACCGCACCCGGTTCGTCGCCACCTCCGCCTCCCGCGACGCCGAGAACCGCGAGGACTTCGTGCGCGGCGTGGTGGACATCCTCGGTGTCGAGCCGGAGGTGATCACCGGCGACCAGGAGGCGGAGTTCTCCTTCACCGGCGCCACCAAGGAGTTGGCGGGCCGGGACCACTTCGAGAAGCCGTATCTGGTGGTCGACATCGGCGGCGGCTCGACCGAGTTCGTCGTCGGGGACGACCACGTGCGGGCCGCGCGCTCCGTCGACATCGGCTGTGTCCGGATGACGGAGCGTCATCTCGTACGGGACGGGCACATCAGCGACCCCCCGACGCTCGGCCAGGTCACCGCCATAGAGGCGGACATCGCCGCGGCCCTGGACCTCGCCGAGGAGACCGTGCCGCTCTCCGGGGCGCGCACCCTCGTCGGGCTCGCCGGGTCCGTCACGACCGTCGCGGCCATCGCCCTCGGCCTCTCCGCCTACGACTCGGCCGCGATCCACCACTCGCGGATCTCCCTGGACCAGGTCCGGGAGATCACCGGGAACCTGCTGTCCTCGACGCACGCCGAGCGCGCCGCGATCCCGGTGATGCACCCGGGCCGGGTGGATGTGATCGCCGCGGGAGCCCTCGTTCTGCTGTCGGTCATGGAGCGGACCGGGGCCCGGGAGGTGGTCGTCAGCGAGCACGACATCCTCGACGGCATCGCCTGGAGCCTGGTCTGAGAGGCCGTCCCGGGCCCCCGCCGAAAAAACTTCGTGAAACTCTTCACATGAAAAAGTGGGCCGATGGCGGCCTCGGGGGCTCCCAAAGCCCGGGTAAACGTCCCGTCCGGCCGCTCAATCGCAGGGACGCGCCGTTTCTAGGGTGTTGCGGCCCCGTGTACGGTGCCGGCGGTCCAGTCGTACGGCTGTCCACAAGGCCAGTTCAGGGGCCGTACTCGATGCCCTCCCCTATACCGTGGTCCCCCGCCCGCGCTATGGCCTCGGTCACGGCGGCGGCGGAGTGTAGCAGAGGTGCCGGGGATGCTTGTGAAGGGGCTCACGAGCACCCCTATGGGGGGTGCTGGATACTCGAAACATGAGCACCACGGAGCGTCCCAGGATCCTCGTAGTAGGCGGTGGGTACGTAGGCCTGTACGCGGCGCGCCGCATCCTCAAGAAGATGCGGTACGGCGAGGCGACCGTCACGGTCGTCGATCCGCGCTCGTACATGACGTACCAGCCCTTCCTTCCCGAAGCTGCCGCCGGCAGCATCTCCCCTCGCCACGTCGTTGTCCCCCTGCGACGCGTGCTCCCCAAGGCGGAGGTCCTCACCGGCCGCGTCACCACCATCGACCAGGACCGCAAGGTGGCCACGATCGCGCCGCTCGTGGGCGAGGCCTACGAGCTGCCCTTCGACTACCTGGTCGTCGCCCTCGGCGCCGTCTCCCGCACGTTCCCGATCCCCGGCCTGGCCGAACAGGGCATCGGTATGAAGGGCGTGGAGGAGGCCATCGGCCTGCGCAACCACGTCCTCGAGCAGCTCGACAAGGCCGACTCGACCACCGATGAGAACGTCCGCCGCAAGGCGCTGACCTTCGTCTTCGTGGGCGGTGGCTTCGCCGGTGCGGAGACCATCGGCGAGGTCGAGGACATGGCGCGGGACGCCGCCAAGTACTACACGAACGTGAAGCGCGAGGACATGCGCTTCGTCCTCGTCGACGCCGCCGACAAGATCCTCCCGGAGGTCGGCCCCGAGCTCGGCACGTGGGGCCTGGAGCACCTCAAGAAGCGCGGCATCGAGGTCTACCTGAACACGTCGATGGAGTCGTGCGTCGACGGCCACGTGGTGCTCAAGAACGGGCTCGAGGTCGACTCCAGCACGATCGTGTGGACCGCGGGCGTCAAGCCGAACCCGGCGCTGGCCCGCTTCGGCCTGCCGCTCGGCCCGCGCGGCCACGTGGACGCGGAGCCCACGCTCCAGGTCAAGGGCACGGACTACATCTGGACCGCGGGCGACAACGCCCAGGTCCCGGACCTCGCCGCGGGCGAGGGCAAGTGGTGCGCGCCGAACGCCCAGCACGCGCTGCGCCAGGCCAGGATCCTCGGCGACAACGTGATCTCCGGCATGCGGGGCTTCCCGCAGCAGGAGTACAAGCACGCCAACAAGGGTGCGGTCGCCGGTCTCGGGCTGCACAAGGGCGTCGCGATGATCGTCCTGGGCAAAGCCAAGATCAAGCTCAAGGGCCGCCTCGCCTGGTACATGCACCGCGGCTACCACGGCCTCGCGGTCCCGACCTGGAACCGGAAGATCCGGGTCTTCGCGGACTGGGCGCTTGCGATGTTCCTCAAGCGCGAGGTCGTCTCGCTCGGCGCGATGGAGAACCCGCGCGAGGAGTTCTACGAGGCCGCCCGCCCGGTCTCCGCGGCCCCGGCCCCGGCCGGCAAGTCGGAGAAGGCCAAGGCCGGCTGACCGCAGCCGAGGTCGTACTCACCTGATCCCGAAAGGGCGCCCGCCATCCGTGGTGCGGGCGCCCTTTCGGGTGTTTCCGGCCGGTCTGCCAGGCTGTTCCGCCGACCCGGCGCCGACCAGGCGAACTCCCGGCGTGGAGCGGCCTCCCCGGCGAGGTGAGGGGTGGTGCGGACCCCTTTCCGGTGTTTCACCACCGCACCGTGGCGTATGGATATTTGCGGGTTTTACCGTTCTCTTACGTGAGAACTGGACTGCGAAACGTGTCCGTTGGGTTTACGTAGGTGAAGGTCCTCCCCGTCGATTCCGCCGTCATGGAGGTGTACGACATGGCCGAAGCCGCGCCGCGGCTCACCGCTCTTGCCGAGGAACTGCTGGGAGCCCCGCTCCCCGTCCGCATCCGCGCCTGGGACGGCAGCGAGGCAGGCCCGCCAGGCGCCCCCACCCTCGTCGTCCGCAACCGCCGCGCCCTGCGCCGCCTGCTGTGGCGGCCCGGTGAGCTCGGCCTCGCCCGTGCCTGGGTCGCCGGCGAACTCGATATCGAGGGCGACGTGTACGAGGCGCTCGACCGGCTCGCCGGCCTCTTCTGGGAGCGCAATCCGGCCACCGGCAAGGGCCGGAGCGCCCTCACCACTGTCGCCGCCCTGCGTGACCCCGGGCTGCGCGCCGCCGCCCGCGAGCTGATCGTCCTCGCCGGTGCCGGCCTCCCGCCGGCCCCGCCCCGCGAAGAGGTGCGCCGCCGCCGCGGCGTTCTGCACAGCCCGCGCCGCGACAGGGCCGCCATCAGCCACCACTACAACGTCGGCAACGACTTCTACGAGCGGGTGCTCGGCCCGTCCATGGTCTACTCCTGCGCCTACTGGGAGGACGGGTCGACGCTCGAGGACGCCCAGCGCGCCAAGCTCGACCTCATCTGCCGCAAGCTCGCGCTGAAGCCGGGCGACCGGCTGCTGGACGTCGGCTGCGGCTGGGGCTCGATGGTGCTGCACGCGGCGCGCGAGTACGGCGCGGCGGCCGTCGGCGTCACGCTCTCCACCGAGCAGGCCGCGTACGCCCGCAAGCGCATCGCCGACGAGGGCCTCACCGACAGGGTCGAGATCCGGGTCCAGGACTACCGCGACGTGCGCGACGGCCCGTACGAGGCGATCTCCTCCATCGGCATGGCCGAGCACGTCGGCTCCGCCCAGTACCGGGAGTACGCGGCGAGCCTGCACTCCCTGCTGAAGCCCGGCGGGCGGCTGCTCAACCACCAGATCGCGCGGCGCCCGCTGGACCCGGGGAACGAAGAGCGCTACCACGTCGACGAGTTCATCGATGCGTACGTCTTCCCCGACGGGGAGCTGGCGCCCGTCGGCACCACGGTCTCGCTCCTGGAGGAGGCCGGATTCGAGGTGCGCGACGTGGAGGCCATCCGCGAGCACTACGCGCTGACGCTGCGCCAGTGGGTGGCGAACCTGGAGGCGAACTGGGCCGAGGCCGTGCGCTTCAGCTCCCCGGGGCGGGCCCGCGTCTGGAAGCTCTACATGGCCGCCTCCGCGGTCTCCTTCGAGCGGAACCGGATCGGTGTCAACCAGATCCTGGCCGTCCGCACCCCGGAGTCCGGCACGTCCGGAATCCCCCTTCGCACCAGGGACTGGCGGCGCTAGCCCCCCGCCAGCCCCACCGCAGCCATGACCCCGCCCGCCCGGGCGCACTGAGCCCGGGCGGGCGAGATCACGAATGGGGCCGGGGAGATCACTCCGCCTTGATGGCCTCCAGGGCGTTGAGCTTGGCCGCCCGCCGTGCCGGCCACAGCGCGGCCAGTACGCCGACGAGGCCCGCCAGGACCAGGAAGACCGCGATCCGGTCGAACGGGATCGTCATCGCGTATGTCGAGACCGACTTCGCGATGGACGTCCCGGCCGCCCAGGCGAGGAAGATTCCCAGGCCGATCCCCAGCACCGCGCCGAACAGCGAGATCACGACCGACTCGAGCCGGACCATCCGCTTGACCTTCGCCCGGTCGAGGCCGATCGCCCGCAGCATCCCGATCTCGTGCTTCCGCTCGAAGACCGACATGGCCAGGGTGTTGACCACTCCGAGCACCGCGATCAGCACGGCCATCGCCAGCAGCCCGTACAGCATGTTCAGCACCAGGTTGATCTGCTTGCCGATCTCGTCGCTGGTGGCCTGCTTGTCCTTGACCTCGATGGCCGGGTTCCCGCCCAGGGCCTTGACGAGGGTGTCCTCGGCCGCGTCGGACGCGCCGCCCTTCATCTTCACCAGCACCTGCCGGTCCGCGACCTTGTCGAGGTGCTTGTCAACGACGGGGGCGGGGACGAAGAGGCCCTGGATCATGTCGTTGCCCTCGTACACCCCGGCGACCTTCAGGGTCGTGGTCTTCCCGTCCTCGAACCTGAACGGGAAACTGTCGCCCGCCTTGAGGTTCTTGCGGTCGGCCGTCCTCTGGTCGACCAGCGCGCCGTTCCCCGTCAGGCCGTCGAACGAGCCGCTGCTGAACTCGAGGCCGAGCAGGTCGTCGATGGACTCCGGGTCCACGCCGGAGATCTCCGTGGAGACGCCGTCGGCCTCGCCGTACGCCGTGCGCAGCGGGCTGCTCGTCTCGACGTCGGGCAGTGTGTCCAGCTTCCTGCGCACGTCCGGGGACAGCGGGGTGAAGTTGGCCATGCTGACGGTGTAGTCGGACTTCAGGGAGCCCACGGCCATCTTGTTGATGGCGCCCTGCATGGAGGTGGCGAGCACCGTCATCGCGGTGATGAGGGTGAGGCCGATCATCAGCGCGGCGGCGGTGGCGGCCGTACGGCGCGGGTTGCGGACCGCGTTCTGCCGGGCCAGCTTGCCCGAGACGCCGAAGCGGTGCAGCAGCGGGGCCGCGGCCGCGATGACCGGGCGGGACAGCAGCGGCGTGAGCACGATGACGCCGATGAGGATGAACAGCGCACCGCCCGCGAGGTACTTGTTCCCCGAGCCCGAGGCACCCTTGAAGAGCAGGGCCGCGCCGAGTGCGGTGATGACCGAGCCGATGCTGTTGCGTACGACGAGGCTGCGGGTGGTGGGTGTGGCGTGCACGCTGTTCATCGCCGCGACCGGCGGGATCTTCGCCGCCCGCCGGCCGGGCAGCCACGCGGCGAGCATGGTCACGATGACGCCGACCAGCAAGGCGTAGACGCCGGTGCTCGGGGCGATGACGAGCGGGCCGTCGGGCAGCGAGGCGCCGAACGCGCCCAGGCCCGAGCGCATCCCGACGGCGATGCCGAGGCCGAGCACGAAGCCGGTCACCGAGGCCACCAGGCCGACGATCAGCGCTTCCAGGAGGACCGAGCGGGTCACCTGGCGGCGGGACGCGCCGACCGCGCGCAGCAGGGCCAGCTCCTTGGTGCGCTGCGCGACCAGCATGGTGAAGGTGTTGGCGATGATGAAGACGCCGACGAACAAGGCGATTCCGGCGAAGTACAGCAACACCTGGCCGAACTGCTTCGTCTCTTCGGCGATCTGCTCGGCCTGCTCGTCCGCCAGCACCTTGCCGGTCGTGACCTCGGTGTCCTTCGGCAGGATCTTCTCGGCCGCGGTCTTGAGCGCGGCGTCGGAGGTGCCGGGGGCGGCCTGGACGGTGATCTCGTGGTACTCGCCCCGGGTGCCGAGGACCTTGTGGGCGGTGGCGTTGTCGAAGAGGACGAGGCTGCCGCCGGCCGCGACGCTGCCGTCGTCGGTGTCGAAGACGCCGGTGATCTTCTGCTTCATCACCGGGCCGTCGGTGGACACGCGCGCGGTGTCGCCGGTCTTGTAGCCGGTGCGCTCGGCGGTGCGGCTGTCGATGGCGATCTCGTCGGCGGCCTGGGGAGCCCGGCCGTCGGTGAAGCTGTAGCGGTAGTCCTCGCCACCGGCGCCGGGGTAGTAGTTGGCGCCGCTGCTGCCCCAGCCCTGGCCGACCAGCTTGCCGTCCTTGTCGGCGAGTGCGGTGAAGCCGGAGATGGTGCCGGTCGCGGACTCGGCGCCCGGCAGGTCCTCGATCCTCTTCAGCAGCCGGTCGGTGAGTACGGGGTCCTGCTTCGCCTCCTGGCCGGTGTCGAACGGCTCGGCGTAGGAGTTGGTGGACTGGATGGCGACGGAGACCTTGTCGAAGCTCTTGGCCGACTTGTTCTTGAAGGCCTCGCCTATGGTGTCGGTGAAGACCAGCGTGCCGCAGACGAACGCGACGCCGAGCATGACGGCGAGCACGGTCATCAGCAGCCTGGCTTTGTGTGCGAGCACATTGCGCACGGCAGTACGGAACATGGGCTTGTGTCAGTCCTGGGAGATGGGGCCGGTGGTGGTCGGTCGTGGGCGCCGGCTCAGCTGGTCCGGCCCTTGGCGTCGAACGCCTTCAGACGGTCCAGGACGGCGTCGGCCGTCGGCCCGTACAGCTCGTCGACGATCCGGCCGTCGGCGAGGAAGACGACGCGATCCGCGTACGCCGCGGCGACCGGGTCGTGGGTGACCATCACGATGGTCTGGCCCAGCTCCCGGACGGAGTTGCGGAGGAAGCCCAGAACTTCGGCGCCGGAGCGCGAGTCGAGGTTGCCGGTCGGCTCGTCCGCGAAGATGATCTCGGGCCGGCCCGCCAGCGCCCGGGCCACGGCCACGCGCTGCTGCTGACCGCCCGACAGCTCCGTCGGCCGGTGCTTCAGCCGCCCGGACAGGCCGACTGTGCCGATGACCTTCTCCAGCCACGCACGGTCGGGCTTACGGCCGGCGATGTCCATCGGCAAGGTGATGTTCTCCAGCGCGTTCAGCGTCGGCAGTAGGTTGAATGCCTGGAAGATGAAGCCCACCTTGTCCCGGCGCAGGCGGGTGAGCTGCTTGTCCTTCAGCGCCGTGAGCTCGGTCTCGCCGATGCGCGCGGAGCCCGAGGAGATCGAGTCGAGGCCCGCGACGCAGTGCATCAGCGTCGACTTGCCGGAGCCGGAAGGACCCATGATCGCGGTGAACTCGGCCTGCCGGAACTCGACGGACACGCTGTCCAGAGCGACCACCTGGGTCTCACCCTGGCCGTACACCTTCGTCAGGTCCGAGGCGCGGGCGGCCACCGCGGTGGTGGTGGCGCGGGCGGCGGTCGGGAAGCCGGTGGGGGAGAGGGGCACGGGTCTGTCTCCTGTCGGGACGTGGTCCGGATGGTCGGCTTCCATCGTGGTGGCCGGAAGCCCCGTCAGGATCAGTCCACGTTCCCGTTCCCGGGGCAGCCCTGGGAGGTAGCCCGGCGCCGCCGGGTCCTACCTGGGGATGACGGCGGCCCTGGGGCACCCCTGAGAAGGGCGACGACTTTCCGTCATTCCCGGGCCCGTGCAGATGCACGTGCGCAACCGCCCAGGCATGTGCCTACCGCAGGTACCGCTTGTCTGACGCACCCTCAGTTGCCAATAAAATAAGACAACATCGGTCTGTCCGCCCGCAGTTCGGGGGATCGACCCGGATAGGCTCTGGATGCGCCCTGGGGGGACCGCAGGTCCGGGACCCTGCCCGGATGGTGGAATGCAGACACGGTGAGCTTAAACCTCACTGGCCTTAAGGGCCGTGCCGGTTCAAGTCCGGCTCCGGGCACCCGTAATCCCCCGGGCGCGCACTCCACGGCCCCCGGCGATTCGCCCTCTCTTCTCTAAGATCCTCCTCTGGTACTAGGGTGCATTCTTTGCCCACCCATTACTCTTGTGGCAAGGTCGCGCCCGGCGGCCATGGAGGAGTGAGATGAGGAGCAGCAACCCGGTCTTCTCGCGACGGGGATTCAGCCGCGACAACGGCTTCGCGGGCTTCAACGCGGCGCAGCAGGCCGGGGGCCCCGCCGCCGCTCAGCAGGGCAACCCGTACGCCACCGGCAACCCGTACGCACAGCAGCCTGGTAACCCGTACGCGCAGCAGCCGTCCGGCAACCCGTACGCCCAGACCGCCGATCCGTACGCGCAGGGCGCGCCGCCGGCAGCGCCGCCGCTGACCGACCGGATGACGATGGACGACGTCGTCATGCGGACCGGCATCACCCTGGGCACCGTCGTCGTGGGCGCGGCCGTCGCATGGCTCATGGAGATGCCGCTCGGGCTCGCCGTGGTCTGCGGTCTCGTCGCGATGGTCCTGGGTCTGGTCCAGGCGTTCAAGCGCCGGCCCTCGCCGCCGCTGATCCTGGCGTACGCGGGCTTCGAGGGCCTCTTCCTCGGTGCGCTGAGCGGCGCGATCAACGAGCGGTTCGCGGGCGCCCCGATGCAGGCGGTGCTGGGCACGATGGCGGTCTTCGTCGGCGTGCTGATCGCGTACAGGACCCGGCTGATCCGGGTCAACCGGCGCTTCTACCGCTATGTGATGGCCGCCGCGATCGGCTTCGTGCTGCTGACCGCGGTGAACCTGCTGTTCATGGCCTTCGGCGGCGGTGACGGCCTCGGCTTCCGCAGCGGTGGCCTCGGCATCCTCTTCGGCATGGTCGGCGTCATCCTCGGCGCCTGCTTCCTGGCCCTGGACTTCAAGCAGGTCGAGGACGGCGTCGCGTACGGCGCTCCGCGCGAGGAGTCCTGGCTGGCGGCCTTCGGCCTCACCATGACCCTGGTGTGGATCTACCTGGAGCTGCTGCGCCTGATCTCGATCCTGCGCGGCGACTGACCGTCCGCACAGGGGTCCGCACGGAGACGGTGCGGGGTCCGCACGGACACTGCCACTGCACGGACCACCGCAAAGGGCCCGGAGGCGCCGCCTCCGGGCCCTTCGGCCTTCTCGCTCGGGCGGTGTGCGCGGGCGCTGCTAGAGCAACTTTCGCGCGGCGCGCCGCAGGTCGTACTCGTGGATGATCGCCTTCGCGTGGCCGTACGCGAGGTTGTGCGCGCCGCGCAGCCAGTTGACCTTCTCCTCGAAACGGAAGAGGGCGGGGCCTTCGTCGACGGTGCGAAGCCAGTCGGAGATTTCACGGCCGGTGCACTGGGGGATACGGGAGAGCAGGTTCCGGTGGGTCTCTTCGGAGAAGACTTGGGACATCGGCGCCTCCGGACGCGTCCATTGCTGGGTCATTCACCTGGCCCAGGAGTGGTCCTTCACGACACCGTGCCTGAGTGTTCGCCTGTTGGCAACAGGCAGGGGTCGGCGCATAGGCTCGCGCCGTGCTCGATGTGACGCCCTTGGTGGCCGCCGTGGACCGAATCGCCGACCGGCTGCGGGCGGCTCCGCAGAGCAGGCTGCAGCGCGGCGCCGCGGCGGAAGGACTGGCGCTGGCGAGGGAGTTGGCGGCGCGGGCGCACCGCCTGGAGTTCCCCGGCGAGGAGCCCTGGCCGATGCCGGACGCGGGGATGTTCGCGGTTGCGGACCAGGTCGCGGTCGCCGGACACGATTTGGCCGAAGCCTTGCGTACGGCCTCTGCCGAGGATCTGGCAGAGGCCGTGGCATTCGTCGAGAAAGCGGCCGACCGCATCTAGTCCGGGTCCGCGCCGGCCGGTGGGTGTCGTCGGAAATGCGCCGGATTTCCGTTCGACGGGCGGGGTCAGAGCGAGGCGATGACCCGGTCCGCGAGGATATAGACGCTCTCCTCATGCTCATCGCCGTATGCGAAGGTCAGGGCGTAAGCGCCTGAAATGCCGGAACCGCCCAGCAGTACGGGTTCCTTGCCCTCGCGGAGCGCCTGAGCCAGCTGCTCCGCCGTCTCGCGGTGGCCCGGGGTCATGCAGATCGTCGTGCCGTCCGCGAAGACGTAGACGTCGAGCGTGCCGAGCGGGCCGGGGCGCACGTCGCTCAGCGGGGTGGCGTCCTCGGCCAGCTTCTCGAGCCGGGACATGGTGCGGTCGTGGCCGACGAGGGCCGGCGGCACCGTGGGCGAGCCGCCTGAATCGTGGGAGTTGGCCGGGTGCGAGGGATGGCGGCGGCGGGCGGCGGCCAGCTCCGGCGACTCCTCGGCCTCCGCCGGGCCGCCGCCCTCGGCCGGGCTCCCCGCGGCCAGGCCCTGCTCGTACGCCTCGATGGAGGCGTCCACGGCGTCGATGCTCTCCAGGACCTCGGCGACCTCGGCGCCCAGTGCCGGCTCCAGGCCCGCGAAGTCGGCCTGGCGCGGCAGATACACCGGGACCTCGTCGCCCAGTGAGCCCGGGCTGCCCAGCATCGGAGGCGCGTCCGCGGCGTCGCGCGCCTCCTGGGCGGCCCAGAACGCGCGGGCCTCGGCCAGCTCCCGCTCCCGCTCCTCGGCGAGTGCGTCGGCGACGGCGGCGCGTATCTCCTCGGCGGGCGTCGTCCGGGCGGCGGGTACGGAGGCGGCTGCCGCCCGGTCCGAGGTGGCGAGCTCGGCACGCAGAGCGGTGAGCTGCTTGCGCAGCCCATGAGCAGCGTGCAGGGCGGCGGCGCCCACGGCCGCGGCCGTGGCAGCCGCCAGCAGCAGGGCAAGGGACATGGCGCTCACTGACGTACTCCCGGGATTGAAAGAGGTCCTCCGAATTCCTACAACAGGTTGTCGTGGACCGCTGCCCGCTGTCAGTGCAAAACATCACGAAATGGGCAGACCCCCGGTGCTCCCGATTCCCCTCCCAGCCATCCTGACCTGCTGAAACGAAGTCCCCCAGGACATACATCACATCCTGGGGGAGATTCGGTCACGACCCGGTGGTGGCTGGGCCCGGTGTGGTTGATGGGGCCGGTGTGCCGTAAGCCCCGTGGTGTCAGCTCAGCCGCTCGATGATCATGGCCATGCCCTGGCCGCCGCCCACGCACATCGTCTCCAGGCCGAACTGCTTGTCGTGGAACTGGAGGGAGTTGATGAGGGTGCCGGTGATCCGGGCGCCCGTCATGCCGAAGGGGTGGCCGACGGCGATGGCCCCGCCGTTGACGTTCAGCTTGTCGAGGTCGATGCCCAGGTCGCGGTACGAGGGGATGACCTGCGCGGCGAAGGCCTCGTTGATCTCGACCAGGTCGATGTCGCCGATGCCGAGACCGGCGCGGGCGAGCGCCTGCTTGGACGCCTCGACCGGGCCGTAGCCCATGATCTCGGGGGAGAGGCCGGAGACGCCGGTGGACACGATCCGCGCCAGCGGGGTCAGACCGAGCTCGCGCGCCTTGGTGTCGGACATGATGACCAGCGCGGCGGCGCCGTCGTTCAGCGGGCAGCAGTTGCCCGCGGTCACCAGGCCGTCGGGCCGGAAGACGGGCTTCAGGCCCTGCACGCCCTCGAGCGTCACGCCGGCGCGCGGCCCGTCGTCCTTGGCGACGACCGTGCCGTCGGGGGTCGTGACCGGGGTGATCTCGCGCTCCCAGAAGCCGTTCTTGATGGCTTCCTCGGCGAGGTTCTGGGACCGGACGCCGAACTCGTCCATGTCCTGGCGGGTGATGCCCTTCAGGCGGGCCAGGTTCTCGGCGGTCTGGCCCATCGCGATGTACGGGTCGGGGATCAGGTCGTCCTCGCGCGGGTCGTGCCAGTCCGCGCCCTCCTGCTCGGCGCGCGCCGCGGTACGGGCCTCGGCCTCGGCGAAGAGCGGGTTGTGGGTGTCGGGCAGCGTGTCGGAGTTGCCCTTGACGCTGCGCGAGACCGTCTCGACGCCCGCGGAGATGAACACGTCGCCCTCGCCCGCCTTGATGGCGTGCAGCGCCATGCGGGAGGTCTGCAGGGACGAGGAGCAGTAGCGGGTGATCGTGCAGCCCGGCAGGTGGTCCATGCCCATCTGCACGGCGACGATCCGGCCCAGGTTGTGGCCCTGCTCGCCGCCCGGGAGGCCGCAGCCGAGCATCAGGTCGTCGATGTCGCGCGGGTCCAGCTCCGGAACCTTGGCGAGCGCGGCAGCGACGATCTCGGCGGTCAGATCGTCTGGGCGGACGTCCTTGAGGGAACCCTTGAAGGCCCGTCCGATCGGCGAGCGGGCGGCAGAGACGATCACGGCTTCGGGCATCACGGCTCCAGAGGGAAGGTGCGGCGCAGAGCGCCTCGTTGAGGGGCGGTGGTCGGGCGGCGGACGGGAGGTTCGGCAGGACTGTGTGGGAAGTTACCCGTACGTATGCCGAGAGGTCACGGCCTGTGTGCTGTGATGAGGGCCTCTTTTCTAAGCGCTTGCTCAGTGCTCGCTACCAGTATGACTCCGCGACGCCCGAAGGGCTACGACTTCGTGTCGCGGACCGCTTCCGCTTCCGCCTCCGCCGTGGCCGCTTCGCCGGTGGGCAGGCGCCGACGGCGGCGGTGCTTCAGCAGCACCCACGGTCCGCGGATTCCGACCGGGGCCGCCGCGGCGACCTCCGTGCCGCTCTCCGAAGCCGCCTGGGCGGCCGCCTCCGCGACCGGCAGGATGCCCTCGCGCCGCGCCGCGTCCGGCCGTTCGGCCTCCGGCCACAGGCCCAGCGCCGCGCACAGCGTCGGCAGGACGGCCATCGCGGCCGTCGCGTAGCCCTCCGCCGACGGGTGGTAGTTGTCCGGGCCGAAAAGTTCGCGGGGGTTGGCGGCGAACTCCGGGCCGAGCAGGTCGCCCAGCGAGACCGTACGGCCGCCCTGCTCGACCACCCCGATCGTCTGCGCCGCCGCCAGCTGGCGGCTCAGCCGCCGGGCCACCCAGCGCAGCGGCTGGTAGACCGGCTCGATGGTGCCCAGGTCCGGGCAGGTCCCCACGACCACTTCGCAGTTCCTCTGGCGCAGCCGCCGCACCGCGTCCGCGAGCAGCCGCACCGAGCGCGCCGGCGGCATGCGGTGCGTGACGTCGTTCGCGCCGATCATGATCACGCAGACGTCCGGGACCAGGCTGCTGTCCGCGAGCAGCATCGTCACCTGCCGCTCCAGGTCGTCCGACTGCGCACCCGGCAGCGCCACCGTCCGCAGGTCAACCGGCCGCTCCGCGACGGCCGCAAGACCCGACGCGAGAAGTGCCCCCGGCGTCAGCCGGGGGCGGTGCACGCCCTGCCCTGCTGCTGTCGAGTCCCCGGCGAGAGCGAGCCGGAGCGGCCGCTGCCCCGAGTGGCGCGCGAACACCGCCCCGTACCGCCCGTCCGCGTTCGGCGGCGCGTCGCCCGAGCCGCCCACGGACCGCCTCGCCAACTGCACCTCGGTCAGCAGCAGCCCGACCGCGGCCCCGCCCAGCAGCCCGATCCCGCCGCCGCCGTACGCCGCCGCGGCCGCGATCCGCCGTGCCACCCTCGCCCTCGACATCGACATCGACATCTGCCGGCCCGCCTCCCGCCGCACTCGCTCGTACGCCCTGCTACTGACTGGTTGCCCGTTGTGGACCGCCCCGCAACTCCCCCCGTCCCCATACGGCGGGTCCGCCGGGTTCCCGGCGGAATAGGCTGGTCGCACCGGCAGTACGAGCACGGCTGTCCGGCCGAACCGCGGAGACCCCGCCTGACCTGGAGAACGTCGTGCAGTATCACGATTCGATGATTGAGCTCGTCGGCAACACCCCGCTGGTGCGGCTCAACAGCGTGACCAAGGGGATCCAGGCGACCGTCCTGGCCAAGGTCGAGTACTTCAACCCCGGCGGCTCGGTGAAGGACCGCATCGCCCTGCGGATGATCGAGGCCGCGGAGCAGTCGGGCGAACTCCGGCCCGGCGGCACCATCGTCGAGCCGACCTCCGGCAACACCGGTGTGGGCCTGGCGATCGTGGCCCAGCAGAAGGGCTACAAGTGCATCTTCGTGTGCCCGGACAAGGTCTCCACCGACAAGATCAACGTGCTGCGGGCCTACGGCGCCGAGGTCGTCGTCTGCCCGACCGCCGTCGACCCCGAGCACCCCGACTCGTACTACAACGTCTCGGACCGGCTGGTGCGGGAGACACCGAACGCCTGGAAGCCCGACCAGTACAGCAACCCGAACAACCCGCGGTCGCACTACGAGTCGACAGGCCCCGAACTCTGGGAGCAGACCGAGGGGAAGATCACCCACTTCGTGGCGGGCGTGGGCACCGGCGGCACCATCACCGGCACCGGCCGCTACCTGAAGGACGTCTCGGACGGGCGGGTACGGATCGTGGGCGCGGACCCCGAGGGCTCCGTCTACTCCGGCGGCTCCGGGCGGCCGTACCTCATCGAGGGCGTCGGCGAGGACTTCTGGCCGACCGCGTACGACCCCGAGGTGACGGACGAGATCGTCGCGGTCTCCGACAAGGACGCCTTCCAGATGACCCGCCGGCTCGCCAAGGAGGAGGGCCTGCTGGTCGGCGGCTCCTGCGGGATGGCGGTCGTCGCGGCGCTCAAGGTCGCCAAGGGGCTCGGCCCGGACGACGTCGTGGTCGTGCTGCTGCCCGACAGCGGCCGCGGCTACCTCTCGAAGATCTTCAACGACGACTGGATGGCCGACTACGGCTTCCTGGAGGAGGGCGAGCCCGCGGCCCGCGTCGCCGACGTCCTGGCGTACAAGGAGGGCGCGCTGCCCTCGCTGGTCCACATGCACCCGGACGAGACGGTGGGCGAAGCCATCGAGGTGCTGCGCGAGTACGGCGTCTCGCAGATGCCGATCGTGAAGCCGGGCGCGGGACATCCGGACGTCATGGCCGCGGAGGTCATCGGCTCGGTCGTCGAACGCGAGCTGCTGGACGCGCTGTTCACCCAGCGCGCGACGCTCACCGACCCGCTCGAGAAGCACATGTCCGCGCCGCTGCCGCAGGTCGGCTCGGGCGAGCAGGTCGCGGATCTGATGACCGTGCTGGAGGGCGCGGACGCGGCGATCGTGCTGGTGGAGGGCAAGCCGACGGGCGTGGTGAGCAGGCAGGACCTGCTGGCGTTCCTGGCCAAGACCACGGCCAAGTGACGCGTGCGGCAGGGCCGTTGGCGCCGTCCACCCCACCGACGGAGAACTGGTACGTATGCGTCACGCGCGCGCAGCACGGACTTAACAAGGGTCCGGCACATTAGAGGACGTCGGCAAGGGAACAGCGGCAGCGAGCAAGCGAAAGCGAGTGAACGAACCGACACCCGAGAACGGCGCCATGGACCTCCGGAGCGGCTCCCGGACCTCCTGGTCGCCTCGGACGTGGAAGACCGGCCCTGACCCGGCACGCGTCCTTCGCGGGGACCGCCGTCGTCCCGCCCCCGGCCCGGCCGGGGTGCGGCGGTCCCCGCGCACATCTCACAGCCGGGCGGCCCGTGATCTGCGGATACGGGCCGCCCGGTCGTCATTTCCCCCTCGGCCGGGTCCCCGTCGGCTCGGTTCCCTCTCGGTCGGCCCTGTGGTGTCCCGTGGCCTCCCGCGGGCCCCGATGGCTCAGTCCCCGTCGCCGCCCGCGGACTTCCGGCGGCGCAGCTGCCACGGCATCCGGCCCATGGCGTGCACGGCGTTCACGCCGAAGATGCCCAGCCAGGAGACGACCAGGCCGGGCAGGCCCTCGTGCGCCGCGCCGATCGCCGACAGCGGCACGGCCAGGATGAGCGAAATGATGCCGAAGCCGAACCGCTCCCCGAAGGTGTCGCCGCCTGCGGCCGCTCCGGGCGGCCGCGCGCCCCGGGCGACCACCATCCGGTGTTCGGCGAGCTGCCTGCGCATCCGCTGGTCGATCGTCCCGTCCACCCGCTGACCGACCTTCTCCAGGAACGAGTCGACGAGCTCCGACTCGTACTCCGGCCCCAGCTCCTTGCGAGCTTGCAGGGTCGCGTCGAGTTCCTTCTTCAGCTCGGGGTCGCGGGCCTCCATGTCCTTCACGCTACGGTCACGGATGGAAGGTGTCGGTAGGGGTAACCCCCGAAGCGAAGTGGGGGCCGGCCCCCCGAGGAGAAGGAGCGCCCGTGTCCGACGTTCTGCTGCCGTCCCTGACCGGGCCGTACGGCGATGACAGAGCCGACGCGATCACCGTCGCGGGGCGGCCCTGCTCGCGCGAGCGGCTGGCGGGCGCGGCGGCCGCGGTCGCGGTCCGTATCGCGGGGGCCTCCGCGGCCGCCGTGCGGGCCGAGGCGTCGCTCGAGACGGTCGCGGCGGTGGTCGGCGGCCTGCTGGCCGGGGTGCCGGTGGTGCCGCTGCCGCCGGACTCGGGCCCGGCCGAGCGCGACCACATCCTGCGCGACTCGGGCGCCGAGCTGCTGCTGAGCGCGGCGGGGCACGGGCACGCGGCCGAGGGCTCGGAGCCTGTGGCGCCGGGCATGGAATCCGTACCGGTCGATCTCTCCGAGCGCGGATCCTGGACGAAGCCGGAGCCGGGGCCCGACACCACGGCCCTGATCCTCTACACCTCGGGCACGACCGGGGCGCCCAAGGGCGCGCTGATCCCGAGGGGCGCGGTGGCGGCCGACCTGGACGGGCTCGCCGCGGCCTGGGAGTGGACCCCGGAGGACACCCTCGCGCACGGCCTGCCGCTGTTCCATGTGCACGGTCTGGTGCTCGGCGTGCTGGGCGCGCTACGGGTGGGCAGCCGCCTGGTGCACACGGGCCGCCCGGCCCCGGAGGCGTACGCGGCGGCCGGCGGCACGCTCTACTTCGGCGTCCCCACGGTGTGGGGGCGTGTCGTACGCGATGCCACCTCGGCGCGGGCGCTGGCCGGAGCCCGGCTGCTGGTCTCGGGCAGCGCGCCGCTGCCCGCACCCGTCTTCCGGGACCTGGAGGCGCTGACCGGCCACCGTCCCGTGGAGCGCTACGGCATGACGGAGACTCTGATCACCGTCTCGGCGCGGGCGGGCGGCGAGCGCCGCCCGGGGTACGTGGGCACGCCGCTGCCCGGCATCAGCACCCGCATCGCGACCGAGGAAGACGCCGGGATCGGCGAGCTGCAGCTGACCGGGCCGACGCTCTTCAGTGGCTACCTCGGCCGCTCCGAGGCGACCGCCGCCTCCTTCACCGAGGACGGCTGGTTCCGCACCGGCGACATCGCGGCGATCGACCCCGACGGCTCCCACCGCATCGTCGGCCGTGCCTCCATCGACCTCATCAAGTCCGGTGGCTACCGCATCGGCGCGGGCGAGGTGGAGAACGCGCTGCTCGACCACCCTGCGGTGCACGAGGCGGCGGTGGTCGGCGCGCCGCACGACGATCTGGGCCAGGAGATCGTCGCGTACGTCGTCGCCGACGAGGGCGTCACGGAGCGGCAGTTGACGGACTTCGTGGCGGCCCACCTCTCCGCCCACAAGCGCCCGCGCCGCGTCGTCTTCCTCAGCGCGCTGCCGCGCAACGCCATGGGCAAGCCGCAGAAGAAGCTGCTGCCGCCTGCGTGACGGGGCGCCCGCGGCGGGGGCGGCCGGTTGCCGCGTCGAACGTGATCACTGGCCATCCCTCGCCGGTTTGCATATGCTCATGCAGAGTTCTTGGGGACTGAATAGATGGACGCACCCGGCCGCAGCCCGGCCGCCTTCGTCCTCGACGCCGGGCCCTGTCGGTGACCGACTTTGTACGGCCGGCCGACCACGCCGCCCGGCACGTTCCCGACCAGCAGGCACGGGGGCTCGCCGCGGACGCGCGGTCCAGGGCGCGGGACTGGCCGCGAGCGGCCGGGGTGCTCGATCGGTTCGCGGAACTGGCCGAACGGTGAACCGGGGGACGCGGGGTTTCCGCGACGACGGACGGGAGGACGTGGACATGAGCGACGCGGAGAGCAGCACCAGCGGTGGCGGTACGGGCAGGGGCGGGGACAGCCGTACGGCCAGTGCGTCCGCGCGGCTGCAGAAGCTCTTCGAGGGGCACCGGCTGACGCCGACACAGCGGCGCATCGCGCACTGCATGGTACGGCGGGCGGCGGACGCGCCGTTCCTGTCGAGCGTCGAGCTGGCCGAGCTGGCCGGGGTGAGCCAGCCGTCGGTGACCCGCTTCGCGGTCGCGCTCGGCTTCGACGGATACCCGGCGCTGCGGCGGCACTTGCGGGAGGTCGCGCCCGCGGAGCGTACGGCGGGCGCGGACTCGTACAACGAGTACCAGCAGGCGGTGCAGGCCGAGATCGAGAACCTGCGGCACCTGGCGGCCGCGCTCGCCGACCCGGCACCGGTCGAGCGCGCGGGCAGGCTGCTCGCCGGCTCCCGGCCGCTGCCGGTGCTCGGGCTGCGCGCCGCCTCCGCGCAGGCGCGTGGCTTCGGCTACTTCGCGGCCAAGGTGCACCCGGACGTACGGATTCTCGACGAGGGCGGCACGATGCTCGCCGACCGGATCGACGCGGCACGCCGCGCGGGCGCGAGCGCGCTGCTGTGCTTCGCGCTGCCGCGCCATCCGCGCGAGGTCGTCGAGGCCCTGGACCACGCGCGCGAGGCGGGCCTGACGGTGGTGACGGTCGCCGACAGCGCCTTCGCCCCGGTCGCCAAGCACAGCGACCTGCTGCTGCCCGCGGCGGTCGGCACGGGCCTCGCCTTCGACACGGCGTGCGCACCGATGCTGCTCGGCCGGGCCCTCCTGGAGGCCATGTGCGACGCCATTCCCGACGCCCAGGCGCGCCTGGAGGAGTTCGACGCACAGGCGGCGGAACGGGGGTTGTTCGTGGAGTGACCCGGGGCCGGTGATGACTGCCGCCGGTTCGCGCTCGTACGGGCGTACAGGCTCGTAGGGCCCGTCGCCTCACTCTCCGCGCGCCCGCAGCACCAGCTTGTTGACCCCCCACAGCCCGATGCCGATCGCGAGCAGCACGCCCGCCCGGATGTAGACGTCCGCCGCGCGGTCCGCCAGCGGGCTGGCCAGGATCACGGCGGTGATGGCGCCGAATACGGGCAGGGCCGTCGGCGTACGGAAGTGGGCGTGCGGGACGCGGTCCCTGCGGAGCACCAGCACGGCCACGTTGACCACCGCGAAGACGCACAGCAGCAGAAAGGCCGTCGTGTCGCCGAGCCCCTCGATCTCGCCCGTCGAGACGAGGCCGACCGCGATCGCGGTGGTGAAGAGGATGCCGACGATCGGCGTCCTGCGGCGCGGGAGGACGCGGGCCATGCCGCGGGGCAGGATGCGCTCGTTCGCCATCCCGTAGCAGAGCCGCGAGGCCATCATGATGTTGATGAGCGCCGAGTTCGTCACCGCGAACAGCGCGATGAGCGCGAAGAGCTTCGGCGGGAAGTCGAGCCCGCTCGCCTTGACGACCTCCAGAAGCGGCCCGGAGGACGTCTCCAGCACCTTGTAGTCGACCAGGAGCGAGGAGACGAAGCCGACCAGGACGTAGACCGTGCCGGTGACCGTGACGCCGAGGAAGATGGCCCGGGGGAACGTGTGCGCCGGGTTCTTGGTCTCCTCGGCCATGTTGACCGAGTCCTCGAAGCCCACGAACGCGAAGAACGCCAGCGCCGTCGCGCCCAGGACACCCGTGAGCAGCGCGTACCCCGACCCGTCGGTGTGGAAGTCGCCGAGCCGCGACGGCTCGCCCTCGCCCGTGACCACGGCCCACGCCCCGATGGAGAGGATGACCACCAGGCCGGTCAGCTCGACGAGCGTCAGCACCACGTTCGTCTTCACGGACTCCGAGACGCCGCGCAGGGCGAGCGAGGCGAGGGCAAGGATGAAGAGGATCGAGATGAGCGTGGGCGGGATGTCCACGAACTCCTGGAGGTAGTCGCCGCTGAAGGCGCGGGCGGCCGCGCTCGCGGACGACAGGCCCGAGCACATCACCATGAAGGCGATGATGAAGGTCAGGAAGGGGACCTTGAACGCCTTCTGCGTGTAGAGCGCCGCCCCGGCCGCCCTCGGGTACTTGCCGACCAGCTCCACGTACGAGGCCGCCGTGAGGAGCGCGACGACGAAGCCGATCGCGAATGGCACCCACAGCGCCCCGCCGATCTTCCCGGCGACCTTGCCGGTGGTGGCGTAGATGCCCGTGCCGAGGATGTCGCCGATGACGAACAGGATCATCAGCTTGGTGCCGATCGCGCGCTTGAGCGGAGTGCCGTCTTCGGGAGCGCTGCCTTCGGCGGGTGAGGTGTCCGTGGTCTGCATGGAACGCGGCTACCCCGTTCGCGCCCCCGCGTCACCCGGCATCACGGCGGACTCGCGCCCAGTCATTGGTATAGACATGACAATCCAGCGCCACTACGTTGCCCATTGGTCTGGGCCAGCCCTTGAGTGGCGCGGCCGGCCCGGACTGACCCCGATCCCCCCACGCTGAGGAGTCGTCATGTCCGCACGCCGCGGAGCCGTTAGGTCCAAACGCCGCATCCTGGCATCCGTCGCAGCGGCCGCAGCGCTGGGCGGGCTGGCGCTCGTCGCGGCGGAGTCTCCCGTCATCGCCGGAGAAGGGGGTGCGCCCGCACCCGCCGATGGGGCCGCCGCACCGGCCGCGGATCCGACGGACGGCTGGGAACGGGCGTCCTTCAGCCACTCGATGCACAAGCCGTGGAACCTGGACCTGAGCGAGCGTTACCGGTACGACTCGGGCTCGAAGACCCACGCCCTGTGGGTGTACTCCACCGACGAGCCCTTCGAGCAGGGCAGCGGCACCGACCCGCGCACCGAGATGCGCTGGCGCCAGGAGTACACCTCGGGCAAGCACATGTGGGACGCCGACGTCTACATCCCGGCGGGCTCGGACGGCGCCGACTTCATGCAGATCCTGCGGGCCAAGCACCCGGCGGGCACGCCGGCGACCGACATCATGATGCGGATCCACAACGAGAACGGCGGCACCGTCAAGCGCTACGACAGCCAGGTCATCAAGAAGGGTGTCTACGACACGTGGTGGAACCTGAAGGTCGCCCATGACGCGGACGCCGGAAGGATCCAGGTCTACGCCGACGACGAGCTGGTGCTGACGGCCGACGACCGGGGTCCCGCGACCCGGCACTTCAAGAACGGCGTCTACCACCACGGGGAGGGCAGGGCGGAGGCCCGCTTCCGCAACATCCACTACTGGGTCAAGTGACGGAATCCGCACCGCCGCCCTGCCCACC
>NZ_JBQQBX010000032.1:0-102493 GCF_052245475.1 Streptomyces sp. 7N604
AAGCCCAGCCGGTCGGCTCCGGCCCGTTGGTATGCCTCCGCGGTGACGTTGGCGGCGGCGGCCAGATCGGCGGGCGGTGCGAACCGACGCTCCTCCTTGAGCAGGTTGGCCAGGCTCTCGTTGCTCACGGCATCTCCCATTCCCAGGGTGACTTTTGTCCCAGGCCATAGCTCATCAGTCCGCTGGCCACGTGACAAGGTCTTCCGGGAAATTGGTTTAGACCTATTTTTCATGCCGGGCGCTGCTCCTGCGCCGTCGGGGCGACCGGAGCGAAGACCTCCGCCTCCTCGTCGAGCAGATAGGCCTGGGCCTCCCCCACATGGAAGTACATGCCGTGCAGCTCCAGTGTGCCTTCGGCCACTCGGTGCGCCACGGAGTCATGGGCCGCCAGATGCTCCAACTGCTGCACGATATTGGCCAGACACAACTCCTCGACCGCATCGGCCGCCGCCCGGCCGACGATCCGGGGACGGTGCATCCCCTGCCTGCCGGCCATCCGCTCGAGGCTGGGCAGGCCGTGCCGCAGCCAGCGCCCCAGCGATGTTCTTCGCTCGTCGGGTACGGCGCCCAGCATCGCCTGCATGGCACCGCAGCCGGAGTGCCCGCACACCGTGATGCTGCTGACTTTCAGGACGTCGACGGCGAACTCGATCGCGGCGGCCACCGAGTCGTCGCCCGTTCCGGAGCCCGCGTCTTCCCCCGTACGTGACATTTCCGGCGGAGGTACCAGGTTGCCCACATTCCGCACGGTGAAGAGGTCGCCGGGACCGCTGGAGGTGATCATGCTGGTAACCAGCCGGGAGTCCGCGCAGGTCAGGAACAGGTGGGAGGGGCGCTGACCCTCGCGGGCGAGGCGGGCGAGCTCTTCCCGGACCAGTGGCGCGGTGTTCCGCTGGAACGCGCTGAGTCCGCTGGCGAGTTGGTGGTTCCCCCCGGCCCAGGGCACGGCTTCGGGGCCCGGCCGGGTGCAGGCGTGGTTGCGCCAGGGCGTCCAGGGGCGGCAGCTGTGGACGGCCGCCGACGCGGGCTCGGCGATCCGCCGCCCGTCCCGGCCCGTGACGCCGACGGTCCCGCCGTGCGCGGTATGTGCGTCCTGCCAGCTCTGCAGCGTCTCGTACGCCGCGTGGTCCATGAACGAGCCGTCCAGCTCCACGCGCGCGGGGGCCCCGTCCGGCACCTGACCCAGCGCCCGGCTCAGCCGGGGCACCGCGAGAAACGTCAACTGGCCGCGCACCAGCACCCGGTGAGTGCCGTCCGGCTCCTCCTCGACCGTGATACGGGTGTGGGCCAGCCGGTGCAGCGCGACCGACACGGCGACGGCGATTCCGACCGCCACCCCCTCGAGGACGCCGAGCAGCACGACGGCCGCCAGCGTCGCCGCGTACACCAGGACTTCGCGGTGCCGCTGGACGCTGCGGATATGCGTCAGATTCACCATCTGCACGCCCACCACCATCACCAGCGCTGCGAGCACGGCCAGCGGAATCAGCTCCAGCACCCCGACGAGCAGCCCGGCGGCCAGCAACACCCATACGCCGTGCAGCACCGCGGAACCGCGGCTGACCGCTCCGGCCGCGACATTCGCCGCGCTGCGCACGGCCACACCCGTGACCGGCAGCCCGCCCAGCAGCCCTGACACGACATTGGCCGCCCCCTGGCCGCGCAGCTCCCGGTCCAGGTTGGCGCGCGGAACGCGCTGCTCCGGCTCTCCCCGCCGGGCTGCCGCCAGCTTGTCGACCGCGACGGCGGACAGCAAAGACTCCACGCTCGCCACCAGAGTGATCGTGAGGACGGCGGCGAGCAGCCCGAGCGCCGGTCCGTGCGGCAGCTCGGGCAGCGCGTGACTGCGCCAGGACGGCAGATCAACGCGCGGCAGGTGCAGGCCGGCCAGGACCGTGCACGCCGTCGCGAGGGCCACCGCCGCCAGCGCGGCCGGGGCTTTGCGGAGCGCACGGCCCCACGCCCCGGGCAGCCGCGGCCACAGCAGGAGCACCGAGACGGTGAGCACGCTGACCGTCAGCGCCGCCGGATGCGGAGCCGCCAACTGCCCTGGGAGGGCGAAGGCGTTGGCGACCGCGGAGCTCTGGGGGCTGCCGCCGAGGACGACATGGAGCTGTGCCAGCGCGATGGTGACGCCGATGCCGGCCAGCATCCCGTGCACGATCGCGGGGCTGACGGCCAGCGCGGACCGGGCCACCCGTACGCATGCCAGGGCGAGTTGGGTGAGCCCGGCGACGACGGTGAGGGCGCACGTGGTGCGCCAGCCGTAGATCTGGATCAGTTCCGCGGTGATCACGGTGAGACCGGCAGCAGGTCCGCTGACCTGAAGCGGCGCGCCGCCCAGCGTCCCCGCGACGATGCCGCCGACGGCCGCGGCGACCAGCCCTGCCTGGAGCGGTGCGCCGGTGGCCAGGGCGATACCGAGGGAGAGCGGGAGCGCGATGAGGAAGACGGTGACCGAGGCGGAGAGGTCGGCGGGGTGGACCGGGAATCTGCCGCCGGGGCGGCCGGGAAGGGTGTCCGGCGACGGGCTCGGGCACGGCGGGCTGGGGTCCTGCGGGATCCGGGTGGTCCGTTTCACGCGGGCGAAACGGTACGAGCGAGAGGGGCGGTCGAGGTGTGTGGGCGAGCAGGCAGACATGGTTCCCGTCTCCTCCGGGGCGGCGCGGTCGCGATCATGCGGCCGTGGGTCACGGCGTACAGCGGCGGGATGACAATCCTCAACTCTCGGTAAAAGAATCGTAACGCAAGGTAAAGACGGGTGAGGCTCATTCGGGGCAAAAGCCCTGCTAGTTACGTCATTCGAGTGAAGATGTGTGGCCGTCAGCCTGTCGTACAAATCCTCCGTCCCGGTCATGCCACGGTGTGTCGCGGTGGTGTTCGCGTGCACGAGGGAGAGCGGTGCTATGGCAGCCCCGAGGAAAGTGCTCCTGGGTGTCGCCACGTCGGCGATGGCCCTGGCGGTCAGCGGTTGCTCCGGCGGTGTCGTGACGAAGCGGGACCCGGACGAGGAGCAGAAACGTTTCACCATCCCCAAGGGACCCACCGCCGCCAGGGTCCGGCTGATCGGCGACGGATCGACGGCCGACACCGGACGCCAGCCCCTCCAGCCCGCTGTCGAAAGGCTGAGACCGGGCGAACGGCCGCCGCAGTTCGTGGTCTTCTCCTGGGACGGCGCGGGCGAGGACAGCCAGAAGCTCTTCTCGCGCTTCCGCGCGATCGGCAACGAGTACGACGCGCGCATGACGTACTTCCTCAGCGGCGTCTACGTCCTGCCGCACGAGAAACGGCGGCTCTACGAACCGCCCAAGCACGCGCGCGGTGCCTCGGACATCGGCTTCAACGACATCAAGGGCATCCGCGCCACCCTGGAGCAGGTCCGCCTCGCCTGGCTGGAGGGCAACGAGATCGGCACCCACTTCAACGGCCACTTCTGCGGCCCCAACGGGGGTGTCGGCACCTGGTCCCCTGCGGAGTGGAAGAGCGAGATCGAGCAGGCCGAGTGGTTCGTCAAGCGCTGGCGGACGAACTCCGGCCTGAAGAACATGACGCCGCTGCCCTTCGACTACAGCAAGGAGCTGGTCGGCGGCCGTGCACCCTGCCTGGAGGGCCAGAAGAACCTGATCCCCGCGGCAAAGGCGATGGGCTTCCGCTATGACGCCAGCTCGTCCGGCGGGCGCCAGGTCTGGCCGGACAAGATCGACGGGATCTGGGACTTCCCGCTCCAGGAAGTCCCCCTGGCCGGGCGCACCTTCGAGACGTTGTCGATGGACTACAACTTCCTGGCCAACCAGTCGGGAACGGTGAGGGGCGACCCGTCGCGGCACAAACTCTGGGGGAAGCAGATGCGCGACGGGCTCCTGGCCGCCTTCGACCGGGCCTACAACGGCAACCGGGCCCCGTTCTTCATCGGCAACCACTTCGAGTCCTGGAACGGTGGAACGTACATGCGCGCCGTTGAGGACACCATCAAGGCCGTGTGCCGCAGGGAGGGCGTGCGCTGCGTGACCTTCAAGCAACTCGCGGACTGGCTGGACGCGCAGGACCCGGAGGTGCTGGAGAGGCTGCGCAGCCTCGAGGTCGGCGAGAAGCCCGAGGAGGGCTGGGCGGCCTTCCTGGGCGCCCGGCCCGCGGCGCCCGCGGGCCCGGGACGGCCGGCCGAGGAGTCGCCGGCCGAGAGGTCGTCGGTCGAGGGGCCATCGGTCGACGCGTTGTCGGACGGGGCCCTGCCGTGGAGCAAGGCCCGTTCGTCCGGCGACAAGCCCCCCGTCAGGGCCCGGTCATCGGCCGAAGGGGCCTCGGTCAAGCGGGCTGGGGAGCGGAAGCGGCCCCCGGGCCCTGCGCCGTGGCCAGGCCTTCGTCCATGGTGAACGCGGGGTCGACCTGGGCCGCCAGGTCGGCGCCCGTCCTCGCGTTGCCCCAGCTCTCCGCGTTCTTCAGGTGGAAGTGGACCATTTGGCGGGTGTAGCGCTCCCAGTCCCGCAGCTCGTACGACGCGTCGGCCGCCTCGTACAGGGTCCGCAGCGCACCGAGGTTGGCGGGCTCGAGTGTTTCGAAGCGAGGCGGGCGGCCCTTCTCCATGGCCCGCACCCAGTCGGAGTGACCGAAGGTGACGAGCAGGTCGTCGCCCACCTCCTCGCGCAGGAAGGCCACGTCGTCGGGCCCCTGCACCTTGTTGCCGACCACATGCAGGATTACGCCGAAGTCGCGCGCGTACTCCTTGTACTGGCGGTAGACGGCAACGCCCTTGCGGGTGGGCTCGGCGACCAGGAAGGTCGCGTCGAAGCGGGTGAACATCCCGGAGGCGAAGGAGTCGGAGCCCGCCGTCATGTCGACGACGACGTATTCGTCGCGGCCGTCGACCAGGTGGTTCAGGCACAGTTCGACCGCTCCGACCTTGGAGTGGTAGCAGGCGACGCCGAGATCGGAATCGGTGAAGGGGCCGGTCACCATCAGGCGTACGTCCGTGCCGCCCTCGAGCTCCAGCGGCCGGGCGCAGGCGGCGTAGACCGGATTGTCCTCGCGGATCCGCAGCAGTCGTGAACCCTCGCCGGGCGGCGTCGTCTTGATCATGGTTTCAGCGGACGCGATCCGCGGATTCGTGCCGCGCAGATAGTCCTTGATCAACGGCAGCCGGGCGCCCATGGCGGGGAGATCCGCCGCGTCCGCCTCGTCGAGGCCGAGGGCGGGGCCCAGGTGCTGGTTGATATCGGCGTCCACGGCGATGACCGGGATACGGGTCGCGGCGAGCTGGCGGATGAACAGCGAGGACAGCGTCGTCTTGCCGCTGCCGCCCTTCCCTACGAAAGCGATCTTCATGTTCACCTAGACTACGGCGCCCAGCCCTCGCCCGAAGTGATCTCCGTGAAGAAGACCACTCCTTCGAGGGGCGTGCGCGGTGGGTGCGTAGGCTCCTGCCCATGGGTACGAATGCCGATCCGCTGGCCGCTCTGGCCGATCTCCCGGGTGTCGCCGACTCCGTGGACTCCGTGCGCAAGGCCGTGGACCGGGTCTACGGCCATCGGGTGATGCGCCGCCGCAGCAACGAGATCACTTCGGAGGCCGCGCTGCGCGGGGCACGCGCCTCGGCGGCGCTGGCCGGCGCCGACTGGGCCCTGGAAGAGGTGCGGCGGCGCACCGACTTCGGGGGTGACGGCGAGCCGCGGACGGTCGGCGCGGCGCTGCGGCTCACCGCCGAGGCGGGCCAGCTGCTCGGCGTGTGGCGGCAGTCCCCGCTGCGGGCGCTCGCCCGGCTGCACTTGGTGGCGGCGGTCGGCGCGGCGCCGGACGAGACGGTGGGACGGCCGCGGCAGGCGGGCGAAGCGGTCTCGGAGCCGCTCGTCGAGCTGCCTCTCCCGGACGCGGGCGAGGTGGCGGGCCGGCTGGACGGCCTGGCCGGACTGCTGCTGGCGGGGACCGCGGCGCCTGCGCTGGTGACGGCCGCGGTGGTGCACGGCGAACTGCTGGCGCTGCGGCCCTTCGGGTCGTGCAACGGTCTTGTGGCGCGGACCGCGGAGCGGATCGTCCTGGTCGGCAGCGGGCTGGACCCGAAGTCGGTCTGCCCGGCGGAGGTGGGGCACGCGGAGCTGGGGCGCGAGGCGTACGCGCAGGCGCTGGAGGCGTACGCCTCCGGGACGCCGGAGGGGATGGCGGCGTGGATCGCTCACTGCGGGCGGGCGGTGGAGCTTGGGGTCAGGGAGAGCACGGCGGTGTGCGAGGCGCTGCAGCGCGGCGCGGCCTGACCGCTGGTCCCCTGGGGCGCGGCCTGACTCCGGTGCCCTGAGGCGCGGCTTGACTCCGGTGCCTTGAGGCGCGGCTTGATTCCCGGTCCCTGAACAGGGTTGCGGCGGTACCAATTGGTACCGCCGCTGGCATGTCCGTCCGGTTACCAGTGCGTGCTCGATATTCGCCCATCAGGCCGGGAACTTTTGCCCGTCACCTGGTGCGGCTGGCCCGTATTCGACGGGTCGACGTCGCGTGGGTGCCCGACTTCCATGCTTCGGTCCGTGGGGCCTCGATGCGTTATCGGGAAGATCCTCCCGGATATCCCTGGTCTCGCGGGCCGTTACGTTCTTTGTACTCCCGCGAATGATTAAGCGGAAGCCCTGCTTGCAGTTCTTTACTTTTGACTTCAAATACGGGCATACGCGGCGCGGCGCCGGCTCGCGTACCAGACCAGGCCCGCGGTGGCGGCCGCCGCGCCGATCGCGGCGACGGCCGCGAGCACCGGGCGCGGCGGCATGGACAGCGACGGTACGCGCTGCTTCAGCCGGACCGGACGGTCGAAGGTGAGCACCGGCCAGCCGCGGGCCACCGCCTCGCGGCGCAGCCCCCTGTCCGGGTTGACGGCGTGCGGGTTGCCGACGGCCTCGAGCATGGGGATGTCGGTCACCGAGTCGCTGTACGCGTAGCAGCGCGCCAGGTCGTAGCCCTCGCTTTCGGCCAGCTCGGCGATGGCCTCCGCCTTCGTGGGCCCGTAGCAGTAGTACGAGATCTCGCCGGTGAAGCGGCCGTCCTTCACGACCATGCGGGTGGCCACCACGCGGTCGGCGCCGAGCAGCTCGCCGATCGGTTCGACGACCTCGGCACCCGAGGTGCTGACGATCACCACGTCGCGGCCGGCCGTGTGGTGCTCCTCGATGAGCGAGGCCGCCTCGTCGTGGATGATGGGGTCGATCAGCTCGTACAGGGTGTCGGCCACTATCTCCCGGACCTGCTGGACGTTCCAGCCGCGGCACAGGGCGGAGAGGTACTGGCGCATCCGCTCCGTCTGGTCGTGGTCGGCACCGCCGACGAGATAGACGAACTGGGCATAGGCGGTGCGCAGTACGGCCCTGCGGTTGATCAGGCCGCCTTGGTAGAAGGACTTGCTGAAGGTCAGCGTGCTCGACTTCGCAATCACTGTCTTGTCGAGATCGAAGAAGGCGGCTGTGCGCGGCAAGGAGTGGTTTTCCACGAGGGTGAGCATAGGGGCCTGCCATTCGGCGTAAGCTGGGGCGCGTGGGTTTGCCTGAGAAGGCTCTCGGGTACACCATGGAAGTCACGGATCGTTCGCGACCGTGCTAACCCGGTCCGACTCCTCCCCCCCCGAGTCGGCCCTGGGGACGACCCCCGCTCTCCCCCCCGGCGGGGGTCGTCGCATGTCCGGACGCATTTTCGCCGTCCACTGCTTCACCTCGCTCCCCTTCCGCGCCGTTGTGCGCCCCCGGCCCTCCGTACCAGTGACGAGTGACGGAGCGTAATCGTCGCGCTGCGGAGGGGATGTCACCGGTATAGGTGAGCGGGATATTCACAACTGGCGAGTTGTCCACAGTTTTTGACGAAGATCCACAGGATTTTCCGGATCGCTGCACGGTGATTCCCCGCGGTGTTCGCGGACGTTCGCGGATGTCCGCGGACGCGAGAGTGCGAAGTGTGAGGGGGCGGGGAGCGTGGCCGGATCCATGACATCCGATCGGTTGCTTGCGGCGGGCGGACAGCAGGGCCGACCGCTGATCGTCACGGAGGACGAGGGACTGCTCGATGATCTGCTGAGACTGTGCGCGGCGGCCGGCGCCGAGCCGGAAGTCTCGCCGGGTCTGCCCGCGGGGAGGGGGAGCTGGGAGGGAGCGCCGCTCGTCCTGGTCGGGGACGACGCGGCGCACCGACTCCGCGGCGCCGCGCGCAGAGCGGGAGTGCTGCTCGTCGGGCGGGACCTCGACGATCACGCGGTGTGGCGGCAGGCCGTGGACATCGGCGCCGACCACGTCCTGTTCCTGCCCGATGCCGAGTCGTGGCTGGTGGACCGGATCGCGGACGCGGTGGAAGGCGTCGGACGGCAGGCGCTGACAGTGGGGGTGATCGGCGGCCGCGGCGGGGCCGGGGCGAGCACCCTGGCCTGCGCGCTGGCCGTGACCGCGGCCCGCGCGGGGCAGCGCACGATGCTCATCGACGGTGATCCGCTCGGTGGCGGGCTCGATGTGCTGCTGGGCGGGGAGGGCGCGGACGGGCTGAGGTGGCCCGCATTCGCCCAGTCGCGCGGCCGGGTCGGTGGCGGGGCGCTGGAGGAGTCGCTGCCCGAGCTGCACTCCCTGCGGGTGCTGAGCTGGGACAGGGGCGACTCGGTCGTCATCCCGCCGGAGGCGATGCGCTCGGTGCTGTCCGCCGCCCGCCGGCGCGGCGGAGTGGTCGTGGTCGATCTGCCGCGGCGGGTGGACGACGCGGCCGCCGAGGCCCTCGCGCAGCTGGATGCCGGGCTGCTGGTGGTGCCCGCGGAGCTGCGGGCCGTCGCGGCGGCGCACCGGGTTGCGGCGTCGGCGGCCATGGTGCTGCGGGACCTGCGGGTGGTGGTGCGGGGCCCGTGCGGCGCCGGGCTCGACGACGAGGAGATCGCGCGGCTGCTGGGCCTGCCGCTGGCGGGTGAACTCCGCCCGGAGCCGGGGCTGATGGACGCCCTCGAAGGCGGAGCCCCGCCCGGGAGCAGCGCGCGGGGTCCGCTCGCCCGATTCTGCTCGGCGTTCTGGGAACAGGCCCTGGCGGGCGGCGGTGGGGCCGCTCCCTCGGGCCGTGGTCCATCGGGTGAAGCCATGGGGACCGGCTCCACCGGCGATGCCTGGGGTGGCAAGGGGGGCGTGACGGGATGAGCGCGAGGAGCCCTGTGGGGGGCGTCCTTCCGGCGCCACTGGTGGAGGCGGTGCGGCTGCGGCTCGCGGAGACCGGGGCCGAGCCGACACCGGCGCGGGTGGCGGCAGTGCTGCGCGAGCAGGGGCGGCTGCTGGGCGACGCGGAAGTGCTGGGCGTCGTGGCGCGACTGAGGTCGGAGCTCGTCGGCAGTGGCCCGCTGGAGCCGCTGCTCGCCGCGCCCGATGTCACCGATGTGCTGGTGACAGGACCGGACCAGGTGTGGGTGGACCGCGGTCTCGGCCTGGAGCGCACGGAGGTGCGCTTCCCCGACGCGGCGGCCGTGCGCAGGCTCGCGCAGCGCCTCGCGGCCGTTGCCGGGCGGCGGCTTGACGATGCCCGCCCGTGGGTGGACGCCCGGCTGCCGGACGGGACGCGGCTGCATGCCGTACTGCCTCCGGTGGCCGTCGGCTCGGCCTGCCTGTCCCTGCGGGTGGTGCGGCCGAGGGCCTTCGGCCTTGCGGAGCTCGTCGCCGCCGGCACGGTGCCGCCGGGCGGGGAGCGGCTGCTCAGGGCGCTGCTGGAGGCCCGCCTGTCGTTCCTCATCAGCGGCGGTACGGGGTCAGGAAAAACTACGTTGCTCAGTACTCTGCTCAGCCTGGTGGGCCCGGAGGAGCGGCTCGTCCTGGCCGAGGACTCCGCGGAGTTGAGGCCCGACCACCCTCATGTGGTGCGGCTCGAGGCACGGCCAGCGAACCAGGAGGGCACCGGGCGCGTCACGCTGCGGGACCTGGTGCGGCAGGCGCTCCGGATGCGGCCCGACCGGCTGGTCGTTGGCGAGGTCCGGGGACCGGAGGTGCTGGACCTGCTCATGGCGCTCAACACCGGCCATGAGGGCGGCTGCGGGACCGTGCACGCGAACGCCGCCGCGGACGTACCCGCCCGGCTCGAGGCCCTCGGCTCGACCGCGGGTCTCGACCGGGCGGCGCTGCACAGCCAGCTGGCGGCCGCGCTGGCCGTGGTGCTGCATCTCGTACGGGACCGGGCCGGGCAGCGCCGTATCGCCGAGGTGCACGTACTGGAGCGCGACGGCGCAGGGTTCGTCACGACGGTCCCAGCCGCGGTGTGGGGCCCTGACGGCTTCCGGCGGGAGCGGGGCTGGGCGCGGTTGGAGCACTTGTGCACGCGGGGTGGGGGTGCGCTGTGACGGGGGGAGGAGTGGGGGTCGACACCGGCCCCGCGTGCGCGGCTGCGCTGTGCGCCGGTCTGGCCCTCTGGATGCTGACCGGGCGGGACAGAGAACTGCGCAGGGCGCGCCTGCTCTTCGCGGGCGGTGGTGAGGCGGAACCGGAGAGGGGCGGACTCCCCGCTCCGTGGGCCTCTTTGTGGCGGAAGGCGTCCGCGGCGCTCCGCGAGTGGTGGCGGGCGCGACTTGGCGGACGGTTCGGGCCGGAGCTCTGGTGCCTGCCGGCCGGGGGAGTTGTCGCGCTGCTCGGCGAGTCCGTGCTTCCGCTGCTCGGGGCAGTGGCCGCGCTGCCCGTGGCGCGGCGGTGGCTGCGTCGGCGCGAGCGCCGTCGGGCGCGAGAACGCACCGCGGCGCGGGTGATCGATCTTTGCGCCGCCGTAGCGGGCGAGTTGCGGGCCGGGCGGCAGCCGAACGAGGCGCTGCGCACGGCTGCCGTCGGCTCCCTCGGTGAGGCCGAGGCCTCGGTGCTGGCGGCGGCCCGGTTCGGCGGGGACGTACCGGGTGCGTTGCGCAGGGCGGCGCGGCAGGCGGGCGCGGAGGGACTGCTCGGAGTCGCGGCCTGCTGGCAGGTCGCGGCGGACGGCGGAGCAGGCCTGGCGACCGGTCTGGAGCGGGTGGCCGCGGCGCTCAGGGCGGAGCGGGAGCGGGACGAGGACCTGTACGCACAGCTGGCCGGTACGAGATCCACGGCGGCCCTGCTCGCCCTGCTACCGGTCTTCGGGCTGCTGATGGGCAGCGCGCTGGGTGCCGAGCCGCTGCGAGTGCTGCTGCACACACCGGTCGGCTGGGCCTGCCTGGCGGTGGGCGTCCTGCTCGAATGCGCTGGGCTGGCCTGGACATCGCGCATCGTGCGGTCCGCGGCCGTCGGGCGCGGAGCGGGGGCCGCATGAGCGGCGAGGTTGTCCACAGGCTGGGGGCGGTGGTGTTCGCTGTCGTGGCGGCGGTATGCCTGGCAGCGGCGATGTGCGGGGTCCGGCGGGAGCGGTCGACCCGTCGGCGGCTGGCTCTTCTGCTGGGGGCGCCCCGCGCGCGGCCCGGTATGTGGGCGGGGCTTGCCGACCGGTTCGCCAGGTGGAGCCGTGGTGCCGCGCTGCGGGACGGGTGGCCCCCGGTGGCCGCGGGACTCACCGGCTTCGTGCTCGTCGGCGGAGTGCCGGGGTGTGCCGTGGGGCTCGCCACGGCGTACGGCATACGGACGTGGTGGCGCCGACGCCCGAGACCGGCCGCGGGCGCGGATACCGAGGACGCGGCGCGCCGCCAACTGCCGCTGGCCGCCGATCTGCTGGCCGCTTGTCTCGCGGCGGGAGCCGGACCGCGCGAAGCGGCTGCGGCGGTGGGGAGTTCGCTGGGCGGCCCGGTGGGCGACCGGCTGGCACAGGCCGCCGCGGAGCTGCGGCTCGGGGGCGAACCGGCAGTCGCCTGGGGCCGGTTGGGGGCCCTTCCGGGTGCGGACGGGTTGTCGCGCTGTCTGGATCGTGCCATGGCGGCGGGCGTGCCCGCGGTGGAGCCCGTGACCCGCCTGGCGGCGGACTGCCGGGCCGCGCAGGCGCGCGCGGCCACGGCTGCGGCACGGCGGGCCGGGGTGCTGGCCACCGCGCCGCTGGGCCTGTGCTTCCTCCCCGCCTTTCTGACGATCGGCGTCGCGCCCGTACTGATCGGGCTGGCAAGCGGGCTGCTGAGCGGTGGCTGACCGAGTGGGAGCCCCGACTGCGAAGTGCCGAGACGGGCGAACTGCGCGGACAGGGCGGGAACGAAGGAACGAAACAACGAGGGGGTCGGAATGTTCGCGAAGGTCTGTGCTCGGTTGCGGGCAGTGTGCGGAGCGCGGCGGGAGGCAGGAATGACCACGGCCGAGTACGCGGTGGGGACGGTCGCGGCATGTGGCTTCGCCGCTGTTCTCTACAAGGTGGTGACGAGCGGGACGGTGTCCGCGGCGCTCGAGTCGGTGATCGGGAGGGCCCTCGATGCGCAGTTCTGAACGGTCTTCCGACCGGTCCTCTGGGTGGTGTTCCGGCCGTTCGGGCCGCCGGTGCCGGTGCCGGTGCCGTTCCGACAGGGGTTACGTGACGGCTGAGTCGGCCTTGGTGCTGCCGACCCTGGCGCTG
Organism: Streptomyces sp. 7N604; assembly: GCF_052245475.1. NCBI lineage: Bacteria > Bacillati > Actinomycetota > Actinomycetes > Kitasatosporales > Streptomycetaceae > Streptomyces > Streptomyces sp. 7N604. The sequence goes on from NZ_JBQQBX010000032.1 coordinate 12,451, forward strand.
TTCGCCGTGGTGCTGCTCTGGGGGCTGATGGCCGCCGCCGCGCAGATCCAGTGCGTGGACGCGGCGAGGGCCGGGGCCCGCGCGGTGGCACGGTCCGAACCGCGGGCGGCGGCGCTGGCCGCCGCCCGGTCGGCCGCGCCACGTGGGGCCGAAGTCGCCCTTCAGCGCGAGGGAGACCTGGTGCGGGTGCGGGTCGAGGCACCCACGGTCGGCCCAGGGCCCTTGTCGGTCCGGCTGCGCGCCGAAGCCGCGGCGCTGGCTGAGGATGCGGCGGTGGCCGACGACGCGGCGGTGGCGGCTCGATGAGACAGATGCGACGCATGAGCCGCTTGAGACACCTCACCGCCACGGGCATGCCCTCGACGCGCCCCTGTCCGGCTCCAGCGCACGAGCGAGCAAGGAGAGCTGGGGGAGGCGGAAGAGCCCGGACAGCCCGGAGAGCCCGGACAACCTGGAGAGCCGGGAGAGCCGGGGCAGTCGGGGGAGCCGGGGGAGCCGGGGGAGCCGGGAGTGGCCGTATCAAGCGACCTGCCGACCGGGGGTCGGCCACGGTGTGGACAGCCGTGCTGGCGACCGTGCTCTGCGCGGTGTTCGCCGCCGTTCTGAGCCTCGGCCAGGTGGTGGTGGCCCGTCACCGTGCGGGCGGGGCTGCCGACTTGGCGGCACTGGCCGCAGCTGACCACGCGCTTGAAGGGCAGTCGACGGCCTGCGCCACGGCACGGCGGGTGGCGGCCGCGCAGAGTGCGCGGGTGGTGCACTGCGCGGTGACCGGCGAGATCGCCGACCTCACGGCCGAGGTGCGCTCGGGTCCCTTCAGTTCGCGGGTTCGTTCGCGGGCGGGCCCTGCTGCCACCCCGGCCGGGCCTGACCCGCGCCCGAGCCACGGCCCGCCGGGTCGGCGGAATCCGCCTGACCCGGAGCCCCGGGCGCGCCCACCTCCGCCCGCCACCCAGCGCCGTAGGGCAGGGCCGCGACTAGTGCTCCGGCCGGGCCGGTCCCGGAGGTCAGGGAAGGCTCGCCTCCCCGGAGTCCGCAGCCTCCCCGGAGTCCGCAGCATCCCCGGCGTTCCGGGCGCCGGCGGCTTCCTCAGGCGCGCCCGCGAGGAGTGTGGTGAGCAGCCGCACTGCGGCGCGCTTGTTCAGCGGGTCGTTGCCGTTGCCGCACTTCGGGGACTGGATGCAGGAGGGGCAGCCGGACTCGCACTCGCAGGAGTCGATGGCCTCGTGGGTCGCCCGCAGCCAGCGCTGCGCGGTGTGGAAGGCGCGTTCGGCGAAGCCCGCCCCGCCGGGGTGGCCGTCGTACACGAAGACCGTGGGCAGCAGGGTGTCCGGGTGCAGCGGGACCGACACCCCGCCGATGTCCCAGCGGTCGCAGGTGGCGAACAGCGGCAGGATCCCGATGGAGGCGTGCTCGGCGGCGTGCAGCGCACCGCCCAGCTGCTCCGGGGCGACGCGAGCGGTGTCGAGCTGGTCCTCGGTGACCGTCCACCACACCGCGCGGGTGCGCAGCGTCCGGGGCGGCAGGTCCAGCTTCGACTCGCCCAGGACCTCGCCGGTGATCAGTTTCCGGCGGAGGAAGGAGACGACCTGGTTGGTGACCTCGACCGAGCCGAAGCACAGGCGCGAGTGGCCCCACGGGATCTCCGTGGTGGTCTCCAGGATGGAGATCGCCGTGGTGTCGCGGGCGGTGGTGGAGTACGGGGGGTTCGCCTCCTCGACCAGGGCCACCGAGTCCTCGAGATCGAGGTGCTTGACGAGGTAGCTGCGGCCCTGGTGGAGGTGGACCGCGCCGTCGTGGACCGCCGAGTGCGCGGCCGCTGCGTCCACGGTGCCCAGCAGACGGCCGGTCGCCGCCTCGACGACCTGGACCGGGGCGCCGCCCGCGCCACGGATGTCGGTGAGGTCGGCAGCCCGCTCGCGGCGCGGCCAGTGCCAGGCCGTGACTCCGGCGGCAGTGCGGCGGCGCAGCAGCTTGCGCTGTTCGAGCTGCGGTATCAGGCCGGGGGCGGCCGGCCCGAAGAGTTCGAGATCGGCCTCCGTGAGCGGGAGTTCGGCGGCGGCCGCGCACAGATGGGGGGCGAGGACGTACGGGTTGTCGGGATCGAGAACGGTGGACTCCACCGGTCGGCGGAACAGCGCCTCGGGGTGGTGAACCAGGTAGGTGTCCAGCGGGTCGTCGCGGGCCACCAGTACGGCGAGCGCCCCCTGCCCCGCGCGGCCCGCCCGGCCCGCCTGCTGCCACAGGGAGGCGCGGGTGCCCGGGTATCCGGCGAGGAGTACGGCGTCGAGGCCGGAGACGTCCACGCCCAGCTCCAGGGCCGTGGTGGCTGCCAGGCCGAGCAGCTCGCCGGAGTGCAGGGCGCGCTCGAGGGCACGGCGCTCGGCGGGGAGGTAGCCGCCGCGGTAGGCCGCGACCCGCCCGGGCAGCGAACGGTCGACGGCGGCCAGCCGCTCCTGGGCGATCAGGGCGATCAGCTCCGCGCCGCGCCGCGAGCGGATGAACGCGACCGAGCGGACCCCTTGGACGGCCAGGTCGGTGAGCAGGTCCGCGGTCTCCGCCGTGGCGGTACGCCGGATGGGGGCGCCCTGCTCGCCGTGGAGCTGGGTCAGCGGCGGCTCCCAGAGGGCGAAGACCAGCTCGCCGCGGGGCGATGCGTCGTCGGTGATCTCGGCGACCGGGAGGCCGGTGAGCCGGCTCGCGGCCTCGGCCGGGTCCGCGGAGGTGGCGGAGGCGAGGAGGAAGACCGGCTCGGAGCCGTAGCGGGCGCAGACCCGGCGCAGCCGCCGCAGCACCTGGGCCACGTGCGATCCGAAGACCCCGCGGTAGGTGTGGCACTCGTCGATCACCACGTAGCGCAGGGCGCGCAGGAAGGTGGACCAGCGCGAGTGGGCCGGGAGGATGCCCCGGTGGAGCATGTCGGGGTTGGTGAGCACGTAGTTCGCGTACTGGCGCACCCACTCGCGCTCCTCGACGGGGGTGTCGCCGTCGTATACCGCGGGCCGCACGCCGATGCCCAGCGGTGCGGCCAGCTCGGCGACGGCGCGCCGCTGGTCGGCGGCGAGCGCCTTCGTCGGCGCGAGATAGAGGGCCGTCGTGCCCCGCCCGTTGGGGGCCTCGGAGCCGTCGAGGAGGGTGCTGAGGACCGGCGTGACATAGGCGAGGGACTTGCCGGAGGCGGTGCCCGTGGCGACCACGACCGATTCGCCGCGCAGCGCGTGTTCGACCGTAAGCGCCTGGTGCACCCACGGACGCTCGATTCCGGCCCGCCCGATGGCGTCGGTGACTTCCTTGCGGATCTCCGTCGGCCAGTCCGCATGACGGCCCGCACGTGGGGGCAAGTGCTCCGTATGAGTGATGCGTACAGCCCGATCGGCCCCAGCGGCGAGCCGGTCCAGGACCGAGCGGGGGGACGGGCGGACGCCCGCGCCGTGCGGGAGTTGATTGTTGGCCATCGGCACCGAGTCTGTCACCGGAGTGACCGACAATGGGCTGAAGGCGTCGTGCACGCCTGCTGGTAAGTGATTGAATGCCATCGCGGCTGCCGATCCATGGGGGGCGACCGCTCGATGCAAGGTGCTGGAGGATCCGTGGACCTGTCCCTGTCGACCCGGACCGTTGGCGACCGCACGGTCGTCGAGGTCGGTGGCGAGATTGATGTATACACCGCGCCCAAGCTGCGCGAGCAGCTGGTCGAGCTTGTCAACGACGGTAGCTACCACCTCGTCGTTGACATGGAGGGCGTCGACTTCCTCGACTCCACCGGGCTCGGCGTGCTGGTCGGCGGACTGAAGAGGGTGCGTGCCCATGAGGGCTCGCTCCGTCTGGTCTGCAACCAGGAGCGCATTCTCAAGATCTTCCGTATCACCGGTCTGACCAAGGTGTTCCCGATTCACACCTCGGTCGACGACGCCGTCGCCGCAACCGACTGACGACGTCACCGCACGGAAGTCACCGGGGGGCTCCGGGCTCTGCCCGGGCCCCCGAGATGTACGCCCGCACGATCGAGGGGGATGGCATGGCCACCGTTGAGCTGCTGTTCAGCGCTCTGCCCGAGCACGTCAGAACCGCGCGTCTGGTGGCGGCCGCGGTGGCGCGCAGGGCGGGAGTCGACGAGGCCGTGCTGGACGAGGTGCGGCTGGCCGTCGGCGAGGCCTGCACCCGGGCCGTGAGCCTGCACCAGAGCAGCGGTGTCTCGGCGCCGGTCAAGGTCTCCCTGATCGAGGACGAGAAGAAGTTCTCCATCGAGGTCGGCGACGAGGCGCCGCATGCCAACGCCTCGGGCCCGGTGCCCGCTGCCCGCGGGGGCGGGGAGCCACCCGCGGAGGAGCCCACCGCCGAGGAGGAGGACGAGATGGGCCTCGCGGTCATCAGCGGGCTCGTCGACGATGTCGAGGTGACCGCCGGGGAGACCGGCGGCCTCATTCGCATGAGCTGGCCGACGACCCCGGCCTCGGTGCTCCCCTAGTTCAACCCACCCCTGGCCGCCAGGCCCCAGCCCCGGCCGTCCCATGCTCGGCCGCGACGCTCCCCCCTGTTCCGGCCGCCCTCCCCGGCCGCGACGTCGCGACGTCTCGACCCTTTTCCGGCCGCCTCGCCCAGCTCGGCACACCCCACCCCACCCGCGGCGATGGTCCGCGCACTAGCGCTGAGCAGGCGTTTTGTACGGCCCGAGATCTTTCCGTCGGCCATTCCGTAGATCATTCCAATGGCGTCAGCGAATTGATCAGCATCCTTCATCCGGGCGAATTCCCCGGGAGCGCTTATTTGATCTTCGCTGGTCTCTTCACCGGTCCAGGCGAATTCCCGCCCTCGCGCACTGTTTTGATCTAGTCCTGCTACCTACAATCCGTCCACATCTTGAGCTCAGGACGCCTGAGCGTGGCGGCTGTTCTTGTCACAAGAAGTCGCAAGGACTGGCTGCGCGCGCCCATGTGCCAAACGTCAAGGAGGACGAATGGCGGGGCCCTTCACCCCTCTTCAGCAGGACCACCCCTCATCGCTCGCAGCCGCCGTACTGACCAGTGAAAATCGCGCGATCGTGCTGGTCATCGCGGTGGTAGCGGTCGCGGCGATCGCCGTCGCCGTGGTGCTGGTACGCCAGGTGCTCGCGGCAGGCGAGGGTACCGACAGCATGAAAAAGATCGCCGCCGCCGTGCAGGAGGGCGCCAACGCCTATCTGGCCCGGCAGCTGCGCACCCTCGGCGTCTTCGCCGTTGCGGTGTTCTTCCTGCTCATGCTGCTTCCGGCGGACGACTGGACGCAGCGCGCAGGGCGATCCGCGTTCTTCCTGATCGGCGCGGCATTCTCCGCGGCGACCGGCTACATCGGCATGTGGCTGGCGGTGCGCAGCAATGTGCGCGTCGCCGCGGCCGCCCGCGAAGCGACACCAGCCGAGGGCGAGCCGGCCAAGGACCTCACCGAGGTCTCCCACAAAGCCATGAAGATCGCTTTCCGCACGGGCGGCGTCGTCGGCATGTTCACCGTGGGCCTCGGCCTCCTGGGCGCCTCCTGCGTCGTACTCGTCTACGCCGCAGACGCGCCCAAGGTGCTCGAGGGATTCGGTCTCGGCGCGGCGCTGATCGCGATGTTCATGCGTGTCGGCGGCGGCATCTTCACCAAGGCCGCGGACGTCGGCGCCGACCTGGTCGGCAAGGTCGAGCAGGGCATTCCCGAGGACGACCCGCGCAACGCCGCGACCATCGCGGACAACGTGGGCGACAACGTTGGCGACTGCGCCGGCATGGCGGCCGACCTGTTCGAGTCGTACGCCGTGACCCTCGTCGCCGCGCTGATCCTCGGCAAGGTCGCCTTCGGCGACTCCGGCCTGGCCTTCCCGCTCATCGTTCCGGCGATCGGCGTGGTCACCGCGATGATCGGCATCTTCGCGGTCGCCCCGCGGCGCGCCGACCGCAGCGGCATGACGGCGATCAACCGCGGCTTCTTCATCTCCGCGGTGATCTCCCTGGCGCTGGTGGCCGCGGCCGTCTTCATCTACCTCCCCTCCTCCTACGCGGAGCTGGAGGGGGTCACCGACTCGGCCATCGCCGGGCACAGCGGCGACCCGCGGATGCTCGCGCTCGTCGCGGTCGCCATCGGCATCGTTCTCGCCGCGCTGATCCAGCAGCTCACGGGCTACTTCACCGAGACGACCCGGCGTCCCGTACGGGACATCGGCAAGACCTCGCTGACCGGGCCCGCGACCGTCATCCTGTCCGGCATCTCCGTCGGGCTGGAGTCGGCCGTCTACTCGGCGGTGCTGATCGGGCTCAGCGTGTACGGCGCGTTCCTGCTCGGCGGCACCTCGATCATGCTGGCGCTGTTCGCGGTCGCGCTGGCCGGCACCGGTCTGCTGACCACCGTCGGCGTCATCGTCGCGATGGACACCTTCGGCCCGGTCTCCGACAACGCGCAGGGCATCGCCGAGATGTCCGGCGACGTCAAGGGCTCGGGCGCGCAGGTGCTCACCGACCTCGACGCGGTCGGCAACACCACCAAGGCGATCACCAAGGGCATCGCCATCGCCACGGCCGTCCTCGCCGCGGCCGCGCTGTTCGGCTCGTACCGCGACGCGATCGCCACGGCGGTCGCGGACGTGGACGCCAAGGCCGGGGAGCTGGGCCTGAGCCTGGACATCTCGCAGCCCAACAACCTCGTCGGCCTCATCCTCGGCGCCTCGGTCGTCTTCCTCTTCTCGGGGCTGGCGATCAACGCCGTGTCGCGGTCGGCCGGTTCGGTCGTCTACGAGGTCCGGCGGCAGTTCCGCGAGCACCCCGGGATCATGGACTACTCCGAGAAGCCGGAGTACGGCCGCGTCGTGGACATCTGCACCAAGGACGCGCAGCGCGAGCTCGCCACCCCCGGCCTGCTCGCCGTCATGTCCCCGATCGCCGTCGGCTTCGTCTTCGGCGTCGGCGCCCTCGGCTCCTTCCTCGCGGGCGCGATCGGCACCGGCGTCCTGATGGCCGTCTTCCTCGCCAACTCGGGCGGCGCCTGGGACAACGCGAAGAAGCTGGTCGAGGACGGCCACCACGGTGGCAAGGGCAGCGAGGCGCACGCGGCGACCGTCATCGGCGACACCGTTGGCGACCCGTTCAAGGACACCGCGGGCCCTGCGATCAACCCGCTCCTCAAGGTGATGAACCTGGTGGCGCTGCTGATCGCTCCGGCGGTGGTGACGTTCTCGTACGGAGACGACGCCAGCGTCGGTGTCCGGGTCGTCGTGGCCGTGATCGCCATCGCGATCGTCATCGGCGCGGTCTACGTCTCGAAGCGGCGCGGCATCGCCATGAGTGACGAAGGCAACTCCGGGAGGGCCGAGAACGAGGCCAGCGATCCGGCTGGTGATCCAGCGGTGGTCTCCTAGCTGAGCTGGGGTTTTCCGGCTGTTTTACGGGCGGCCCCGGGGCCGTTCGGCGGGCGGGGCGGGCGGTGCGCCTGGGGCGTACCTCCCGCCCCGCCGTGTATGTTCCGGGGCCGTAGGCCACGGAAGGGACCGATTCGGTGAACAAGAAGCTCGTGACCGCACTGTCCGGTGGCGCGGCATTGCTGATGGCGCTGTCGGGCTGCGGCGATGACGACAACGAGGTCAACGACTACGCCAAGAAGGTCTGCGACGAGGTCCAGCCGCAGCTGAAGAAGATCACCGACGCCAACAAGTCGATCACCTCCACGGCGGCGGACGGCAAGCCCGCGGACATCAAGAAGGCGGATTCGGCCGCGTTCCAGCAGATCTCCGGGGCGTACGCCGCGATGTCCGACTCCGTGGAGAACGCGGGCGTCCCGCCGGTCGACGGCGGCGAGAAGATCCAGACGGACGCGGTCAAGGAGCTCGACGCCACGTCCAAGGCGTACGCGGAGCTGAAGAAGTCCGTCGATCGGCTGGACACCAAGGATCAGGCCAAGTTCGCGGAGGGCCTCAAGGGCGTCGCGGAGGACCTCGACGAGGTCAACAAGGTCGGCGACGACGCGATCAAGAAGCTGCAGTCCGGCGAGATCGGCGCGGCGATGAGCAAGCAGCCCGGCTGCCAGCGGCCCGGCGCCGCCACGCCCACCACGAGCTGACCGGCCCCCCGGCGACCACGGCCCGCCTCCGGCCCGGCGGCCACGGCCCGCCTCCGGCCCGGCGAACCCGTGTCCGGGCCCGGCTGCCCGGGCCCGGCGGACCCGTGACCCGGCCCGGCGTACCCGCACCCGGTCCGCGAGGCCCGACAATGATCCGGTGAGTACGCAGAGCCTCCCCACGCCCGACGCCGGCCGCACCTCCCGGCTGCGCGACGCGCTGCACGCAGCCGCCTTTACCGCCGACGGGCTGCTCGACCTGCTCGGCGCGCCCGCGTACGCCGCGCTGGCCCGCAGCGAGACCGTCCCCGCGCTGCGCGCGACACGGGGCGATTCGCCGCTCGAGACCCTGGTCCGGTTGTTCCTGCTGCAGGCCGCGGTCCCGTACGCGCAGGCGCGGGCGGCGCTGCCGGTGGAGGACTGCATGGCCGACGGCTGGCTGGTGCAGCAGGGCGAGGAGGTGCGGGCGAGCGTGGACGTACGCCCGTACAGCGGTCCCGAGGGCCAGGACTGGTGGATCGTCTCCGACCTCGGCTGCGCGGTCGGCGGCGCAGGCGGCATCGGTGCGGGTGTGACCGAAGTGACCGGTGTGACCGGGGTGGACCGTTCGCAGCTCGTGCTGGGCATCGGCGGCGCGTCCACGACGCTGGCCGGCATCACGATCCGTACGCCCGTGGCCCGGGCGCTCGACCTCGGAACCGGCTCCGGCATCCAGGCGCTGCACGCCGCCCAGCACGCCACTCAGGTCACCGCCACCGACGTCAACCCCCGCGCCCTGGGCTTCGCGAGGCTCACCCTCGCCCTCTCCGGCGCGCCCCAGGCCGACCTGCGCGAGGGCTCCCTGTTCGAGCCGGTCGGCGAGGACGAGGCGTTCGACCTGATCGTCTCCAATCCGCCGTTCGTCATCTCCCCGGGACCGCGTCTCACATACCGGGACGGCGGGATGGGCGGCGACGACCTGTGCCGGACGCTCGTCCAGAGGGCGGCGGGCCACCTCACCGACGGCGGATACCTCCAGCTGCTCGCCAACTGGCAGCACATCGAGGGCGAGGACTGGCGGGAGCGGCTGGCGTCCTGGGTTCCGGCCGGCTGCGACGCGTGGATCGTGCAGCGGGAGGTGCAGGACGTGACGCAGTACGCGGAGCTGTGGCTGCGGGACGCGGGCGACCACCGGGGCGATCCGGCCGAGTACGCGGCCCGCTACGACGCCTGGCTGGACGAGTTCGAGGCCCGTAAGACCAGGGCCGTCGGATTCGGCTGGATCACGCTCCGCAAGTCGGTCGCCGACCGCCCGTCCGTGGTCGCCGAGGAGTGGCCGCACCCGGTCGAGCAGCCGCTCGGCGCCTCCGTACAGGCCCACTTCGAGCGGCAGGACTTCCTGCGCGGGACGGACGACGCCGCGCTGCTCGCCGCCCGCTTCCGGCTGGCCGACGAGGTGCTGCAGGAGCAGGTCGGACTGCCGGGCGCGGAGGACCCGGAGCATGTGGTGCTGCGGCAGAACCGGGGGATGCGGCGGGCGACGCAGGTGGACACGGTCGGAGCGGGCTTCGCGGGCGTGTGCGACGGAACGCTGGCCGCGGGCCGCATCCTCGACGCCATCGCCCAGCTCCTCGGTGAGGACCCGGTCCAGCTGCGTGACCGCACGCCCGCGTCGATCCGGCTGCTGGTCGAACAGGGCTTCCTGGAGCCGGTCCCGGAGCCCGCCGCGGCCGGATGAGGTGCCGCCGACCCGGCCGCAGGAACGGCCGGATGAGGTGCCGCAGGAACGGCCCTGTGAGCCGCCGGACGCCGCCCGGGCGGGAGACCCGAAGATGCCCCGCGTTCACCCGCGGTTCGTTCGTACGCCGCCTGCGCGTGCCATCCTCCAGCGGTCACCCGGCAGTCTCGCGGCCCGAGGGAGTGCGTGAGCCATGGAGAGCGGACCCGCGGTGTTCGCCGGAACGGCATTCACCCTGTTCGGGACCGGGCTGCTGCTGTGGACTGGGGCGCGCGCCAGGTTGCGCGCGCCGGTGGCCCACGGCGTGAGCCCTGTCGCATCCGCCGCCCTCGCGGCTTTCTTCGGTCTTGCCTCGCTGGCCCTCGGCATCTGGTGCTTCAGCTTGGCCTGATTTCACCCCTCCGAGCTGCACTGTCGTGCGTTTGTTCGTGCGCTGTGCCCGTAGTGCACGGGTCCCGCCTGCCCGTCCGGGCGGCAGACGGGACGCTTGTCGGGTTACCGTTCGAGTGGCGTTGCGGGCTTTTCCCGTTTGACACGGGGCCGGGAGGTACCGTCACACTCCGCATCGTCAGCGCAGTGCCCCGAGACCACCCAGGCGTCGACCGGAGAGAAGAGCGAAGTTGTCCCCGACCAGCGATACCGCAGCAGGCGGCCGCCGACTCGTCATCGTCGAGTCGCCCGCCAAGGCGAAGACGATCAAGGGCTATCTCGGCCCGGGCTATGTCGTCGAGGCCAGCGTCGGGCACATCCGCGACCTGCCCAACGGCGCCGCCGAGGTCCCCGCCAAGTACAAGGGCGAGTCCTGGGCGCGCCTGGGCGTCAATGTGGATCAGGACTTCCAGCCGATCTACGTCGTCAACGCCGACAAGAAGAGCCAGGTCAGCAAGCTCAAGGAGCTGCTGGCGGAGTCCGACGAGCTCTACCTCGCCACTGATGAGGACCGCGAGGGCGAGGCCATCGCCTGGCATCTGCAGGAGGTCCTCAAGCCCAAGGTCCCGGTCCGCCGGATGGTCTTCCACGAGATCACCAAGGCCGCGATCCAGGAGGCCGTGAACAACCCGCGCGACCTCAACCAGCGCCTCGTCGACGCCCAGGAGACCCGCCGCATCCTCGACCGGCTCTACGGCTACGAGGTCTCGCCCGTGCTGTGGAAGAAGGTCATGCCGCGGCTGTCGGCCGGCCGCGTCCAGTCCGTGGCGACCCGGCTCGTCGTCGAGCGGGAGCGCGAGCGCATCGCCTTCCGCTCCGCCGAGTACTGGGACCTGACCGGCACCTTCGCCACCGGCCGCACCGGCGACGCGACCGACCCCGGCACCTTCTCCGCCCGGCTGAGCACCGTCGACGGCCGCCGCGTCGCGCAGGGCCGTGACTTCGGCCCGAACGGCCGGCTGAAGGACGGCTCCCAGGTTCTGCACCTGGACGAGGCCACCGCGCGGGCGCTCGCCGACGCGCTGCAGGACACCGCCTTCTCGGTGCGCTCGGTCGAGTCCAAGCCGTACCGCCGCTCGCCCTACGCCCCGTTCCGTACAACCACCCTCCAGCAGGAGGCGTCGCGCAAGCTCGGCTTCGGCGCGAAGGCGACGATGCAGATCGCGCAGAAGCTGTACGAGAACGGCTTCATCACCTATATGCGTACGGACTCCACCACGCTGTCGGACACGGCGGTGGCGGCGGCCCGCGCACAGGTCACCCAGCTCTACGGTGCGGACTACCTCCCGGACAAGCCGCGGATCTACGCGGGCAAGGTCAAGAACGCGCAGGAGGCGCACGAGGCGATCCGGCCCTCGGGCGATCGCTTCCGCACCCCGGCCGAAACGGGCCTGACCGGCGACCAGTTCCGGCTCTACGAGCTGATCTGGAAGCGGACCGTCGCCTCCCAGATGAAGGACGCGGTCGGCCAGTCCGTGACCGTGAAGGTCGGCGGCCGCTCCAGTGACGGCCGGGACGCCGAGTTCTCCGCCTCCGGCAAGATCATCACCTTCCACGGCTTCATGAAGGCCTACGTGGAGGGCGCGGACGACCCGAACGCCGAGCTCGACGACCGCGAGCGCCGCCTGCCGCAGGTCGGCGAGGGCGACCCGCTGACGTCCGAGGAGATCACCGCCGACGGCCACGCCACCAAGCCCCCGGCCCGCTACACCGAGGCCAGCCTCGTGAAGGAGCTGGAGGAGCGGGAGATCGGCCGCCCGTCGACGTACGCGTCGATCATCGGCACCATCCTCGACCGCGGCTACGTCTTCAAGAGGGGCACCGCCCTCGTGCCCTCCTTCCTCTCCTTCGCCGTCGTCGGCCTGCTCGAGAAGCACTTCGGGCGGCTCGTCGACTACGGCTTCACGGCCAAGATGGAGGACGACCTCGACCGCATCGCGCGCGGCGAGGCCCAGGCCGTGCCGTGGCTGCGCCGCTTCTACTTCGGCTCGGACGAGGCGGGCGCGGGCGCGGCCGCCGAGGCCGGGAACGGCGACGGCGACCACCTCGGCGGTCTGAAGGAACTGGTCACCGACCTGGGCGCGATCGACGCCCGCGAGGTGTCATCCTTCCCCGTCGGCGACGGCATCGTGCTGCGCGTCGGGCGGTACGGCCCGTACGTCGAGAAGGCGTCGGAGACCGAGGGCGAGCCCGGGCAGCGCGCCGATGTGCCGGACGACCTGCCGCCTGACGAGCTGACCGTCGAGCTGGCCAAGGAGCTGCTCGCCAAGCCCAGCGGCGAGCGCCTGCTGGGCACCGACCCGGAGACGGGCCGCGCCATCGTGGCCAAGGACGGCCGCTACGGTCCGTATGTCACCGAGGTCCTGCCCGAGGGCACGCCGAAGACCGGCAAGAACGCCGTCAAGCCGCGTACCGCCTCGCTCTTCAAGTCCATGTCCCTCGAAACGGTGACGCTGGAGGACGCGCTCCGGCTGATGTCGCTGCCGCGCGTCGTCGGCGCCGACCCCGAGTCGGGCACCGAGATCACCGCCCAGAACGGCCGCTACGGCCCGTACCTGAAGAAGGGCACGGACTCGCGGTCGCTGGAGAGCGAGGAGCAGCTCTTCACGATCAAGCTCGACGAGGCGCTGGCGATCTACGCGCAGCCGAAGCAGCGCGGGCGCGCGGCGGCCAAGCCGCCGCTGAAGGAGCTGGGCACCGACCCGGTCAGCGAGCGCCCCGTCGTCGTGAAGGACGGCCGCTTCGGCCCGTACGTCACGGACGGCGAGACCAACGCGACCCTGCGGCGGGACGACGACGTCGAGACGATTACGCCGGAGCGCGGGTTCGAGCTGCTGGCGGAGAAGCGCGCCAAGGGCCCGGCCAAGAAGACCGCGAAGAAGGCGGCCAAGAAGGCTCCGGCGAAGAAGGCCGCTGCGAAGAAGACGACCACGGCCAAGAAGACGACCACGGCCAAGAAGGCGGCGGCCAAGAAGACCACCGCCAAGAAGACGGCCGCGAAGGCGACCGCCGCTGCCGCCAAGACGACGGCGAAGAAGACCGCCACGGCGAAGGCGCCCGCCGAGGACACCTGACCCCCTCGATGCCCCCTGACGTCCCCCGATGCCTGAACCCTGAAGGAGCTTGGGGAGCGGGCCCGCCGCGCTTGTGCCGGCGGGGCGGGTCCGTACGCCCACTTGTTCGGGGCGGGCCGACAGGGATTCGGCCACTGCGGATAGGCTGACGGGATGACGCGAGCCGAGCAGCCAACGGTCGTGAACCCCACATCCGACGCCCTTGCCGCAGATTCACGCGAGCGCGCCGTACGGGCCCTGCTGCGCTTCCCGCCGCTCCGGCGGCTGTGGAGCGCCCAGCTCGTCGGTGGCATCGGAGACGCCCTCGCTCTGCTGGTGCTCCTCCTGCTGTCGCTCCAGGCGGCCGTGTTGGAGGGCTCCTTCGGAGGCGGCTATCGCGGTGCGGCCTTCGCGGTCGCGGCGGTGTTCGGGGCACGCCTCGTCGCGACGGTCCTCTTCGGGGCGGCACTCCTCGGGCCGCTCTCCTCGCTCACCGCGGACCGAGGCCCACTCGACCGGCGCTGGACCATGATCAGCGCGGACGGGGTGCGGATCGCGCTCCTCATCGTGGCGCCCCTGTGGATCGACTGGACCCCCGACAACGCCCTCTCCCTGCTGCTCATCACCGTCTTCGTCGCCGGTGTCGCCGAGCGCTTCTGGACGGTCGCCAAGGAGGGCGCGGCCCCCGCTCTGCTGCCCGCGCCGCCCGCCGAAGGTGCCGCCATAAGGCCGCTGCCCGACAACGTCGACGCACTGCGCCGCCTCTGGCTCCGTACGGGCTACGTGGCGCTGCCCATCGCCGCCGCCGGGCTGGTCGTGGTCACGCTGTTCGGGAATCTGCTCGGCGCCGGGATCGACTGGTTCGACCAGCACCAGGCGGCCCTCGGCTCATACGTCGCGTCCGGGCTCTTCGCCGCGTCCGTGTCCGTCCTCTACTTCCTCGAGCTGCCCGGCGCGCAGACGCCCCGCCCGCGCTCCCCGCTGGAGGGCCTGCGCCGCCCCAAGTCCGGTTCCAAGGCCGACAAGGGCCGTACGGGTGCGATCCCGCTGCTCGTCCTGGCCTGCGCCGCCGTCGCCGGTGCCATCGCGTCCGCCGTCGCCGTGGCAGCGCTGCACGCCGCGGACCTCGGCGGCGGCCCGGTCGGCTTCGCACTGCTCGCCTTCGGGCTGACCGGCGGCACGGTGACCGGAATCCGGCTCGCGCCGCGCGTGCTGCCCGCGCTCTCCCGGCGCCGGCTGCTCGCGCTCGCGACCGCCGTCACCGGCCTCGCTCTGCTCGCCGCCGGTCTGGTGCCGGACGCGACGACCGTGCTGCTGCTCACGCTGCTCGCGGGCGCGGCGGCCGGTGTCGCCGCCAACACCGGGCACACGCTGCTCGACCAGGAGTCCGAGGAGCACCGGCGGGCCCGTACGACCGAGCACCTGCACGCTGTCGTACGCGTCTTCGTCGGGCTCGGCGCGGTCGCGGCGCCGCTGCTGGCCGCCGCGATCGGCCCGCACCGGCTCGCGAACGACGACTTCGTCTTCGCGCACGGCGGCGCCGCCTTCACGCTGATGCTGGTCGGCGCGCTGCTGCTGCCCGTGGCTGCGCTCGTGCTCGGCAAGACGGACGACCGGTCTGGCGTGCCGCTGCGCCGGGACCTGCGGGACGCGCTGCGCGGCGGCGAGCCCGTTCAGGCACCGGCCGCCACCGGCTTCTTCATCGCGGTGGAAGGCGGTGACGGGGCCGGGAAGTCCACCCAGGTCGAGGCGCTCGCGGAGTGGATCCGGGCCAAGGGCCACGAGGTGGTCGTCACGCGCGAGCCGGGAGCGACCGCGATCGGCAAGCGGCTGCGCGCCATCCTGCTGGACGTCTCGAGCGCCGGGATCTCGCACCGCGCGGAGGCCCTGCTGTACGCGGCGGACCGCGCCGAGCACGTGGACACGGTCGTACGCCCCGCCCTCGCGCGCGGTGCCGTCGTCATCTCCGACCGCTACATCGACTCCTCCGTCGCCTACCAGGGCGCGGGCCGCGACCTGTCGCCGACCGAGATCGCCCGTATCTCGCGGTGGGCGACGGACGGCCTGGTGCCGCATCTGACGGTGCTGCTCGACATCTCGCCGGAGACGGCGCGGGAGCGCTTCACCGAGGCCCCCGACCGGCTGGAGTCCGAGCCGCCCGAGTTCCACGCGCGCGTGCGCGCCGGGTTCCTGACGCTGGCCGCGGCCGACCCGGCGCGCTATCTGGTGGTCGACGCGGGGCAGGACGCGGAGGCCGTCACCACCGTTGTACGGCACCGGCTCGACCAGATGCTGCCGCTGTCCGAGGCCGAGATCCAGGCGCGCGAGGAGGCCCGTAAGGCCGCCGAGGAGGAGCGCAAGCGGCGCGAGGCGGAGGAGGCTGCGCGGAAGGCCGAGGAGGAGCGGCTCGAGCGCGAGCGGCAGGAGCAGCTCGCCCGGCTGCGCGCCGAGGAAGAGGAGCGCAAGCGCGTCGAGGCGGAGGAGGCGCGGCGCCGCGAGGCCGAGCGCCAGGCGGAGGAGGCCCGGCTGCGGGCCGAGGAGGCCCGCCGCCTCGCGGAGGAAGAGCGCAAGCGTCGCGAGGCGGAGGAGCGGGCGCGCGCCGCCGAGCAGGAGCGGCTGCGGCGCCAGGCCGAGGAGGAGGCACGGCTGCGGGCCGAGGCCGAGGCGCGCCGCCTGGAGAAGCAGCGCAAGGCGGAGGAGGCGCTGCTGCGGGCGGAGGAGGCGCGGGTCGCGGCGGAGGCGGCCGCGGCTCAGGACGCGCCGCGGGCCCCGGACGAGGCACCGACGGTGGAGACGCCGGTCGCGGGTACGGACCGTGGCACTGCGGACCGGCCCGGTACGGACCGCCGTGGCGGAGGCCCGGCACCTGGTGCGGGTGCCGATGCGGGGTCGGATCCGGACTCCGAGGCGACGCAGACGGTGCCGACCCCGCGGGTGGACCAGCACGGTCCTCAGGAACCTCAAGGCGCTGCCTCGGACGAGACGGCGGTGCTGCGGCCGGTGCGGCCCGAGGGTCCCGGCGGCCCGGAGGGAGCGGGTCCTGACGCCGAGGAGACTACGGTCCTGCCGCAGCCGCCGGTTGCGGGATCCGCGGACGAGACGGCGGTCCTCCCGCCCGTACCGCCCGAGGGGCCCGCGGCGGGGGGGCAGCCGCGCCCTGAGGGGCGTCCCGCGGACCCGGCGGACCGGGTGCCGCCGTGGCTGTTCCGTCCGGAGGACGGAGAGCCGGAGCCCGCGGCGCACCGGGAGACCGAGCGCACGCGCGAGATGCCGCAGGTCGACCCGTCAGCCGCGGACCGCCCGCGCCGCTCCCGCCCGGACTGGGCCGAGGAGACCCCGCTGGACGACCTCCCGTCTCTGGCCGACGAACTCCTGGGCCCCCGTGAAGACGAGGACGACAACGGCCGCCACCACCGGCGCCGCTGACACTCGCTGACGGCGGCCTCGCAGGCGCAGGCGCCCGCCCGCGGCGCTACCGCTCCCTCCTGCCCCGGCCGGGGGCCGTCCTCGGGTGGGCGGCGTCGGGTGTCGGTGCCGTGGACCACAATGGGGAGCTGCAGGAGGCAGCAGGACGTACGGGCGCGGCGGCAGTCGGTCAGGCAGGCGGGCAGGGGCTTATGACGGTGTGGGACGACCTCGTCGGGCAGGAGCGGGTGACGGAGCAGCTCGTGGCCGCCGCGCGCGATGCCGACGCGATCGTCACCGCAGGGGCCGAGGCCGGGAGCCGGACCGCGCTCGACCTCACGCCCGCGCCCCCGGAAGCCTCCGACGAGGCGCGTGGGTCATCGAAGATGACTCACGCCTGGCTGTTCACCGGGCCGCCCGGCTCCGGCCGGTCGACGGCGGCGCGCGCGTTCGCCGCCGCGCTGCAGTGCGTCAGCCCCGACCGGGCCCTCGGCGGAGCCCCCGGCTGCGGCTTCTGCGACGGCTGCCACACCGCCCTCTCCGGCACCCACGCCGACGTCGAGGTGGTCAGGACCGACCTGCTCTCCATCGGCGTGAAGGAGACCCGCGAACTGGTCCGCCGCGCCCAGCTCTCGCCGGCGAACGGCCGCTGGCAGGTGATCGTCCTGGAGGACTCCGACCGCCTCACGGAGGGCGCGGCCAACGTCCTGCTGAAGGCGGTCGAGGAGCCCGCGCCCCGCACCGTATGGCTGCTCTGCGCGCCGTCGCTGGAGGACGTGCTGCCGACGATCCGGTCGCGCTGCCGCCACCTCATCCTCCGTACGCCGCCGGTGGACGCCGTCGCGGACGTGCTGATGCGGCGGGACGGCATCGAGCCCGCCGTCGCCGCGGCCGTGGCGCGCGCGACCCAGGGACACATCGGGCGTGCCCGGCGGCTCGCCACCGACGAGCGGGCCAGGGCCCGCCGCGCCGCCGTACTGAAGCTCCCGCTCCGGATCGATGACGTGGGCGGCTGCCTCAAGGCCGCGCAGGAGCTCGTCGATGCGGCGGCCGAGGACGCAAAGCAGGTGGCGGAGGAGGTCGACGCGAAGGAGACGGAGGAGCTGCGCGCGGCGCTGGGCGCCGCGTCCGGCACCGGCGGCCGCCTGCCCCGCGGTACCGCGGGCGTGATGAAGGACCTGCAGGACCGCCAGAAGCGGCGCGCCACCCGCACCCAGCGCGACAGCCTCGACCTCGCCCTGACCGATCTCACCGGCTTCTACCGGGACGTCCTCGCCCTCCAGCTCGGCTCCTCCGTGGCGATGGCCAACACGGAGGTGCAGGACGCCGTGCAGCGCGTCGCGCAGTCGTCCACCCCGGAGCGCACCCTCCGTCGCATAGAAGCGGTGCTGGCGTGCCGGGAGGCCCTGGACAGCAATGTGGCGCCGCTGCTGGCGGTGGAGGCGATGACGATGGCGCTGCGCGCAGGGTGACGCATACGGACTCCGGGGGCCGGCGCGTACGGGCAACCGCGGACGGCGGCCCCGGACTCTCACCCGTATGAGAACGGCGGACCGCGCATGGACAGTGTTCGGACGGATACTCTCCGAACACCCGACATGAAGCCGCGAAGCGTAAAGCCGCGAACACGTGAAGGCGTGAAGACGCGAAGAACTGACTGAGGGATCGCCGCATGGACACCAGTAGTCTGCTCCGCACCTCCGGGACCGTTCTCGCGGTCGCGGGCCTGCTGATGTCCGGCTGCTCCTCAGGAAGTTCGTCGTCGAGCGCGTCCGCGTCCCCCAAGGCCGCGAAGAGCGGGCAGCCGCAGAAGAAGACCGACGCCCTGCAGGTGCTGCAGCCGCTCCCCGACGCCGTACCCGCAGGTCTGCGGGCGTACTACGAGCAGAAGCTGAGCTGGCGCGAGTGCGGTGTCGAGGGCTTCGAGTGCGCCACCCTGAAGGTGCCCATGGACTACGAGAGCCCGGGCGGGGGCGAGGACGTGAAGCTCGCCGTATCCCGCAAGACGGCGACGGGTCCCGGCAAGCGGCTCGGCTCCCTGCTGGTGAACCCGGGCGGGCCGGGCGGTTCCGCGATCGGCTACCTGCAGAGTTACGCCGGGATCGGCTACCCGGAGCCGGTCCGAGCCCGGTACGACATCGTTGCCGTGGACCCTCGCGGCGTGGCCCGCAGTGAGCCCGTCACCTGCCTCTCCGACTCGCAGATGGACGCCTTCACCCAGGTCGACCAGACGCCCGACGACCAGAAGGAGGTCGACCAACTCGTCGCCTCCTTCAAGGACTTCGCGACCGGCTGCCAGGACCGGTCCGGCGAGGTCCTCGGCCACGTGTCGACGGTTGAGGCCGCCCGCGACATGGACGTGCTGCGCGCGGTGCTGGGCGACGAGAAGCTGACGTACGTCGGCGCCTCGTACGGCACCTTCCTCGGCGCCACGTACGCCGGGCTCTACCCGCGCCGGGCGGGGCGCCTGGTCCTGGACGGCGCGATGGACCCCTCGCTCCCCGCCCTGACCATGAACCGCGACCAGACCGCGGGCTTCGAGACCGCCTTCACCGCCTTCGCGGAGGACTGCGTGCAGCGCGAGGACTGCCCCCTCGGCGGCGGGAGCGCGCGGGACGCGGGCCGTCGCCTCCAGGGCTTCTTCAAGAAGCTCGACGCGGACCCGGTGCCGACCGGCGAGAGCCGCCGGCTGGGCGAGTCACTGGCGACGACGGCCGTGATCGCGGCGATGTACGACGAGGGCGCGTGGGCGGAGCTGCGGGGCGCCCTGCAGTCGGCGATGGACGGGGACGGGGCGGGGCTGCTGAAGCTCGCCGACCTCTACTACGAGCGTGACGCGGACGGCTCCTACGAGAACCTGATGTTCGCCAACCCGGCCGTCAACTGCCTCGATCTCCCCGCGGCCTTCGGCGGCCCCGACGACGTCCTCAAGGCGCTGCCGTCGTTCCGCCAGGCCTCGCCGGTCTTCGGTACGGGCCTGGCCTGGGCCGCGATGAACTGCACGTACTGGCCGGTGCAGGCGACCGGCCGCCCGAACCGCATCCAGGCGAAGGGCGCGCCCCCGATCGTCGTGGTCGGCACGACCCGCGACCCGGCGACCCCCTACCGCTGGGCCGAGGCCCTGGCCGGCCAGCTCGGCTCGGGCGCGCTCCTGACATACGAGGGCGACGGGCACACGGCGTACGGGCGGGGCAGTGAGTGCATCGACTCGACGATCAACACCTACCTGCTGGAGGGGAAGGCGCCCAAGGACGGCAAGAGGTGCAGGTAGTGGCCTTTGCGGGCATTTCCGGCGGCTCGGTCCGGGACGCCCGCGCCGCCCCGGCCGAGGTGCGAGGCACCGCCGGTGACTGTGTAGACTTGGCGCCGTTGCGGCTGCCGGTCCCGTACTGCGCGACGGGGCATATCCGCAGCTCGCCGCCTTAGCTCAGTCGGCCAGAGCGACGCACTCGTAATGCGTAGGTCAGGGGTTCGACTCCCCTAGGCGGCTCAGAGAAGCCCAGGTCAGAGGCTTGAAGACCCTCCGTGAGAGATCGCGGAGGGTCTTTTGTGTGTCTGCTGGGAACATCCTGGGAACAGCCATTTCCTGACAAAGTCTCTATGCCTAGATTTTTCGACAGACTGAGACAGGCCCGGTATCAACCTGGTGCGCACGCGCCGTGACAGCAATATGCGGTCTCGACGGTTTGGTCCTGGGTGAGTTGGGCGCGCCGTGCAGAGGTCGGCACGGGTTGCGGTTGCGCTCG
Source organism: Streptomyces sp. 7N604 (assembly GCF_052245475.1). Taxonomy (NCBI): domain Bacteria; kingdom Bacillati; phylum Actinomycetota; class Actinomycetes; order Kitasatosporales; family Streptomycetaceae; genus Streptomyces; species Streptomyces sp. 7N604. Next base: position 32,859 of record NZ_JBQQBX010000032.1, read on the forward strand.
CGGCGCAGTGGCAGTGAAGGCAGGTGACAGCGGCATATGGCGTGTGAGCCGACGTCTGTGCGGCCCGGCCATAGCTTGGGGGCTCCCCCTGCCGCGCCCCAGATTCGCATGAATGTTCCATTCGGGGCGGCGGTTCAGACGGAACTGGAGTGGTGAGAGGCGCTTCCTTAACGCGTTTCGTCCAGTGCTCAACCCAATGGACAATCAGGAAGGGGTTCTTCACGCGACACGAGGCCGGGGCCGGCGAGCCCAGGTGGCCCCATCGACGCGGGGCTGGGACGCTACTGCCGGTCCGGCACCGTGCGGGCGGCACGGTATCCGCCCCAGCGACCTCGGATGTTGTTACGCTCAACGCGAGAACCAGACGTGGAGGCGAGGTTGGCGGGGCAGCCGACGGGTTCCGAGGATTACGAGCGCGTCCTGGACGCCGTGATTGCGCCGGTGACCGAGGCCTACTACTCCCAGCGGGTCCAGTCAGGCTTCAACGCGCGGGTGCGAGCTCAAGCCGCTCAGTCCACTATTACCTTGTTCGCCGGAGGGTTGATCGCGGCCCTGACCGTCACCACTTTGGCGGACCGAGGCAAGCTGATCCAGATTGTCGCGATCGCCACTGTTGGGCTGTGGCTACTGGCGGCGCTGCTCTACATGCGTGCCGTTGCCTTCCCCGTCATGGACCTTCCTGGCCCCGACTATGTGGCGACTCGTGAGGCGCTGATCAGGAGCGTCCTCGAGAAGGCCAATCATGAGGCCGAGAAGATCGACAAGAGACAAGGGCATGCGAACTGGGTTGCGACGGCCGCTGTCGCTATGAGCGTCCTCACCTTTGCCCTCGGGGTTCTTATAGGACCGGAAAAGGAAACCGCGCTTGGCACGGTTGTGCTGGAGCCTTCGTACAGGGAAGTATTTACGGCGCTGTGCGGTGAGAAGATGGACCCTGTCAAGGGAAGGGTGGCCAAGGACTCTCTGAACACTCCGTTCGTCGAGGTAGAATTTTCAAACAACATGTGCGGAGACAGGAGAGGGGTCCTGCAAATTCCACGTTCCGCCGTCAAAGCGGTGAGGTGGCAAAGTGCCTAATTCAAAGGTGACCGCTCACTTCCTATGCATTGGGCCGCTGCCCCAGGACGCTGGGGAGCGCGAACGAGCACGGGCTGCGGCGTCCGCCGATCTGGCCCGCCTTCACAGCGCAAGGCGCCCACTCGACGGACTGTTCGTGCTGGGTACTGCTGGTGGATTTCCGGACTGCGGGTATCCCGCGTCGAGAGAATTCATCGACTCGCTCCTTCTCGACTGCCTCAACCAAGGTCCCAGCGGGGTGCTACCGATAGTCCTCGCTGCGCCAGGCCTGGGAGATCGTCGAATTGTCCCCGAAGGACGCTTGCTGGCCAGAGTCCTTACGGGTATGTGGGAGCAGCTCGGCTCCGCGCTATGGCGCGGAGAGCTCACTGACGACGTCGTACGCCCCCTTGAATCCGAGGTTTTCCAAGACTTCGAGGAGTGGCACAGGAAGATCTACCACGTCATCCCTGGCAGACATGCGGGGCTGCTGCCTGGCGAGGGTGCACTGAGGTGGGAGGTGGCTGGCCAATCCATCGGCTTGGTCACCGTCAACACCGTCTTCAGGATGGTCTCCGCTGATGCCAACGCTGGGCTAGCGGGCTGCTCTGAGGAACAACTAAAAACCGCCGTAGGTGAAGAGTTCGAAGACTGGGCCGAGAACAACAACCTGACGCTTCTGCTTGCTGGCCGTACGGGCAGCTTGCCCGACCTGTCCGGACTGCGATCGCCGGTGTTGCCCCTCGCCGGGTCTGGAGAGGCAGACGGCCCCTGGAGCGTGCTGCCCCGCGGCACGGCCTGTGTGCACCAGTTGCTGAGCGTGGACATCGCGCGCGACACGCCTATCGAGGTGACCGATGCTGGGACTGGTCACAAACTCGCCCTGCAGGGCCCGGGCTACCCCGTGCCCGGAGCAGCTTCCGCACCGGCCACCGCGCCCCTTCCTCCCGAAGAGAGCTACGACGAGGAAGCACTTCTCGAAGCCTTCTACCAACAGGCCGCCACAGGGCGGATGGTGCTCGTGCTGGTCTCTGGCCCGGAAGCCGACGGCGGTCCCATCAACTCGGACGAGTTGAATCAGCGGTTGGCTCAAGCTGCGTTCGGCGCGGTTCCTCACCCAGTCCCAGCTTTGCAGGAGACCTGGGCCGCTGTTCGTGAGGAACTGACACCGCACCAACTCCAACAGCATCTCCAGGCGCTGCGCTGTTCCCCGGACACCTTCCCGCAGGCCGGACACCAGCTGCTGCTATCCCCCTGGTGGCGTATCTACGACTTCACAGGCTCTGACACCTTCGCCATTGCGCTCGCCAGCGACCCGAAGCTGGCCGAATCTGTCTCTCTGGTCAATGTCGGGCAGGACGGACCGGGAATCAAGAAGAATGTCATCGAGGTCGTCCCCATGAACGGGATGGTCGGCAACACACCCGAGGCTGTCGACTTCGGATACGTGCCCATGAACGGCACCGACCCTCGCAGCTTGTGGTTCCGGCAGTTCCAAGCCGAAGTCCTCGTCCGACCTACGCTGTTCATGGCACTGTCGCCTGGTAGCGCAGTTCTGTGGGGAACGCTCGCTTTGACCGGCAGGTTGTCAGGAGCTGAGGAATTTCCTGGCTTCATCGTCACGCCCGGAGGCACCCTGGCCGATCGGGCCCGGTTGCGGCGGGCCGCGCTCAGTCATATCCGGCAGACCCCATTCGCTTTCTCGATCCAGCGTCTGCGATCCGGCCACCAGAGCCTCATCGAGGGCAAGCGGCTGCTCTCGCAGTCGTACGCAGGCGAGCGTAAGGGCACGGGCGTTGCTCGGGTTACCGCATTGGTGGGTGAGGCGTCGAAGGGAAGCCGTGACTTCCTCGAAGGTCGGGATCCAGCGTGGGGCGACATCATCGACAAGGTGGCCGCCGATCTATCCATGGTGGAGGCCATGGAAAAAGCCGCGCGGCCAGGCTCGGGCGGCCGTGCCCCGATCGTTCTACTCAAAGGCAGCGCAGGGTCGGGCAAAACCACAGCCTTGATGCAGTACGCCTATCGACTGCACAAAATGGGCAAGAACGTCGGGTGGGTGGACCGCAACGCATCGCTCTCCCGCCGGGACATCGAGATCCAGGCTCTGGAACAGAAAGTAAATGCCGTCTTCGTCGATGATGTCGACATCTTCGGCAGCCAAGCGGCATCAATGCTGAAGAATCTTAGCAATGGGGGGCAAAACCTGGTCGTCGCGGCGATCCGCACGACTCGCGCCTTTGTGCTCGATGCTACTTTCACGCCCAACGTCGTAAGTTCCGACACCCCACTGAATGACAATGACCTCAAGAACATCGTCAAAGTACTCAAGAAAAATGGTCTCCTAGGAATCCTGAAACAGTACAGGTTGCCCCAACAGCGCATCAACATGCTGCGCCAGATCTGCGAACAGAGCCTGCTGGCCGCGATGATCCAAGTGGTCACCGGGGAACAATTCGAGGCCAAGATCCAGAGCGAGTTCCAGCAACTCGACGGAGGGCAGCGAGCCGCGTATGCGGTCGTTTGCCTCTTCGAGTCAGCCCTCGTCTACAAGCAGCGAGGCATCGACGAAGAGGATCTCTTGCTGATCGTCGCCTCACCAGCCGCGCCGACCCGTCGGCAGCGAGACGACGTCTCTCAACTGCTCCGCATGGGCATGCTGGTGCGGGGCCTCGACGGTCGGCTCCGCTGCCGCCAGCGCGTCATCGCTGACAGTGTGGTCGACTCAGTTCTCAGAGCCAATCAGGACCAACTGGCGAGCGTGGCCCGCCATCTCCTGGTGTTCTACGCGGCCCGCGCGCGGAACATTCAGGACAACGACCATCCTCTCCGCAGAGCCATGATCAAGCTGCTCAGCCACACTCTGATGCGCGACCTCAAACTCCCTGTCGAAACCGTACGGGCAATCTACGATGCTGCTCACGACTCTCTGCAGGACGACCGCCACTACTGGCTGCAGCGAGGCTCGTTTGAGTTGGAGCACGGCCATCTAAGAATCGCTCGAAACCATCTGGAGACGGCCAAGGGGTGCGACGGGGGCGAGCAGGATCCCCTGGTACGTACTACCAGCAGTGCGGTCCATCTGCGATCGGCAACCGAGGCACCGAAGAAGCCCGGCCTGGAAGCTGCCGCGATTGATGCTGTTCACGACCTCCACGCCGTGACCAAGCAACGGGGGGCGAGCGCGCCCCACAGCTACGCCATCTTGGCCCGGGAGGGTACCAAGTGGTTGCAGGCTTGCACTTCGACGCTCGGCGCTCAGGTCTTTCTGGACATGAAGACGCTGATCCTCGAAGTCGTTTCGGAAGGCAGGAGGTTCTGCCGCGACAACCACCAATTCATGGATATTGCAGCTACATACGAGCCTGCACTGAAGAAGCTGCAGCCGAAAGGCCCCGGCATCCCTCTATGAGGCGACAATAATTCAGGGCTACTCAGCGAGTCCAAGGGCTGTCCGATCGGGCATTCGCGAAGTATCTCGCAAACCCACCCCGAGGTGCTGCAGGCCTCTGGGTACGCCAGGCTGATAGCAACCGCGGTGTGCGGGATGACTGGCTGGCAGCGGCCGAACGCGACGTGTAGGAATTTGTGGAGTTCAGGCGGGGCGAATGAAACGACGCCTATATCGGCGCGCAATTCGCTCCGCTCGAGCAGGCAGCCTGATGGACAGCTACGACCAGGCGCAACCTACGCCATGGAAGACCCGGACGATGGTGATCCTCGCTGAGGGCCTACGAAAGGTCGCACTGCGGGGTCCGGGACAACCGGGCCGACGGAAGCTAGCCATGCCGCCAGTGCATCGGCCAAGTCATCGCCGAGTGCTGCCGACGCATAGGGGAGCGAAGCTGCCGTTTCCAGGAACCGCAGCACGTCGGCGAACGGTTCATGGCATAGCGCGAGAGCGATCTCCTCCGCGCGGTCGTGGTCGCCGGCGTGGAACTTCTGGTACCAGGAGACCAGCATGGTCTGGCATTTGATGTAGGCAGACCACCGTCCCTGCCTGAGTTCGTACCGATTGAGGCCGAACACCCGGATGGATACCTCGCCCTTGACCGATGGCTCGCCCGAGGGTGTGCTTGCGTGGTACTCGCCAGTGACTGGATCCAGGCGCAGGTGATCGGCGGGGTCGTCGACGCTCGGATCGATGAGTAGGCACTGTCCGAAGACGTCGCACGGATACGCGTCGCGCTTGAGATTGCTGTTGCAGTGCGAGCAGGCCAGCAGATGGTTGTGCCAGCAGAACGTACGTAAAGCAACACGGGACTTCGGGATGAAATGGTCGATATCTGTGCCCATGCTGTCCAGGCAGTACATGCAGCGCAGTACTCCCGGGGCCATCTGTGCAAGTAGGCCGCGGATCTCATCTTTCGCCGCCGTGGCCTGCTGCCACTGCTCGGCGGCGGCGTCGCTTGTGGCTCCGTCCTCACGGATCCTCTGTGTCCTGAAGGCGCACAGTCTCAGGAGCCGCTCGGTCGCAGCTGGGCGTTGCAGCGGGATCACCGGCCGTTCCCCAACCGGGTAGCCACCTCGTCCACCCGGGCGGCACGCGAGCTGTTCAGACGCGCGGCGCGCTCGCGATACTCGCGGGCCTCTGCCTCGGTGGCTAGGCCTGCGAAGACCTTACGCTCCAATGGCACGAGCTCACGCCGCTCCTGCTCGGCGCGATCAGAGTACGGGGACTCCAGACCGAATAGCTCGGAGAGCGCCGCGTCCTCGCCGCTCCCGTACACGATGCGCCGGTACAGCGCGTCGTCCACAACCTCGGGACCACGCTGCTCCTCTGGCCCCGCTAGCCGGATTAGCCCACCAGGATCCGCAGCCTGGCAGATGTACGGGCTGTGGCTGGTGACGATGAACTGGATTCGCGGAAAGTGGGCGCGCAACCAACTGCCGATCCGACGCTGCCAGGTGACGTGAAGGTGGGCGTCCACTTCATCGATGATCACCACTCCAGGCATTCGGACCACGGTCCGTCCTTCGCTGTCCCTGCCCGCGTCCAGTGTCCCGTACGCGTTCTGAAGCTGCCGCACGATGTCCAGGACGAGAGAGGCAACGGTACGGAAGCCATCACTCATCTCTTTCAGCGGATAGGCCCGCTCCGTGTCCCCGTCCGGCGCCACCCACAATCCGTCGGCGCTTACGCGAAGGGCACGGTAACCGTCCGGCAGCAGCCCGTCCGAGAGCAGTTCCAGGACTGACTCAAGCAACTCGTCGGCGTCCTGGTGATCTTCCAGGCCCCGGAGCCTCAGTTCCTTGAGCCAGGCAACGCTTTCGGCCAGCGACACGTCCTCGTGGAAGAGGGACGCCATACGTCCCGCGGGGCCAGGGGCGAGCATCAGCCGCTGGGCCGCACTGCTTCCGCCTGCCAGGCGCCTGAATGGTCCGTACGCGGCGCAAAACCAACCCTGCGGATTGATGGCCCAAGGGCCGTGCGCGGCGACTTTATTGCCGGACGATTCGTCGTCGCAGGGAGACAGCTGCGGTTGTGGGGGAGTCCCGTAGCGTGGTCCGTTCGATGTCTCCTCGGGCACAGTCCAGTCGATTCCGAGGACGATCAGTTCCTCCGGCGCCCGGCCGCGGCCGGTGAGCAGGTCGACGGAGGGGTCGGGGCGGATAGAGACCTTCGCCCACGCGCACCGTTCACTGGTGGTGATCCAGCCGCTGAAGTCCTGCATGAGATTCCGAGAAACCTGGGGACCGGCAATGGTGAGAGCGAGAGTACGCAGGAGTGTGGACTTGCCCGAGCCGTTACGGCCAGCGAGCACGGTCCAGCTTCCGCTAGCCCCAGCAGGCAGCGAAAGCTCGCCCACGGCACGTTCAGCCGTGAAGCCTTTGACGTTCGAGAAACCGATTCCGGATACGTACACCTGTTCACACCGCCGTTCAGCGCCCGGCAGGCTTAGCCTCTCATGGGGGGCTGACATCGGGATGACCGGTACTCCGATCTTGTGTCTGCTCCCTTCATGCGGGTGATGAAGGCCCCGTCGGCGAGGCGGAGAAGGTGGGACGTCGGCAATGCGGCGATTGCCGGCCCGCTGGCCGTGAAGGTAGCCGTGCGGGCCAGCGTGGGCAGCGCCGGGTCAGGCCCATTCCTCTGCCTTGACCTCGGTTTGCTTCAGGACGCGGTCGATCGCATCCTGCGCCCTGTCCGGGGGGTACCCGTAGAGGCGGAGCAGGAGCTTGACCTTGCCGCGGATGCGGTCGCGGGCCTGGCCCTTCACGCGCCAGTCGACGGTGACGTCCTTGCGGACGAGTTCGCACAGCTTGTGGGCGATCTCTGCGAGGACGCCATGCCCCATCTCCAGGGCGGAGGGATTGGCGGCGACGGCGTCGTAGAAGGCCAACTCGTCCTCGGTTAGGCCGAGTTCCTCGGCCCGTGCCCGGTCTGCGGAGATCGTGCGTGCCAGGTCGACGAGGAGGTCCATGACCTCGGCAGAGGTGAGGAGGCCGTTGTGGTACGTGTTCATGACCTCCTGCATCTTCTCGGTGAAGGTGCGCTGGCGGACGACGTTGCCCGGGTGGGCGTCCCGGATCTCCTTCTTGATGGCGCGCCGCAGGGCCTCGATGGCGAGGTTGGGGTGGCGGCTGGCCTTCATCTGGTGAATGAAGTTGTCGCCCAGGTGGGACAGGTCGGGCTTGGTGAGGCCGGCGGCATCGTAGATGTCGACGACACCGTCGGCGGCGACGGCTTCGGCGTTGAGCTGCTCGATGAGACGGTTCACGTCGGCCTCGGTGGCCAGACCGTCGGACCGCCGAGCGTCGACGGTGATCTTTTCGCGGGAGGTGCGGACGGCCGCGTAGAACCGGATGTCGGGCAGCAGGTCCTGGACGTCCGGGTGGGTGGCGCACAGCGAGAACGAACGGGACAGCAGGCGGGCGAAGCGCATGAACCGCTGTTGACGGGTCGGCTTGCCCGGTTCGAGTTCCGGTTCGGCCTCTTCGAGGAATTCGAGGACGTCGTACAGGGCTTCCTTGTAGCCGTGGGCGTCGAGGGTATCGCGCCAGGGGCAGTAGCGCAGCACATCCCCGATCCGCTGGTGCATGCGCCGTACGGACGCGCACGCCTCCTCGATGGGCGCGCCGATGGTCCGGTTCTCCTGGTCGGGGGCGGAGTACTCGCCGAGGGCGGCGGTGATGTCCTGGGCGACTCCGAGGAAGTCGACGACCAAGCCGGACGGCTTCTCGCCCCAGGTGCGGTTGACGCGCGCGATGGCCTGCATGAGGGCCGCACCGCGCATGCGGCGGTCCAGGTAGAGGGTGTGCAGGGGCGGTGCGTCGAAGCCGGTCAGCCACAGGGATTGCACGATGACGAGTTCGAGCTCGTCGTCCTGGTCCTTGTCCACGACGCGCTTCTGGATGCGCTTGAGCTGGGCGGGCGTACGGACGTAGTCGGCGACCTCGGCGCTGTCGCGGCCCGGGTTGCCGGTGAACACGACGCGGATCTTGCCGGTGTCGTCGGGATACAGGCTGCTCTTCTTGTCGCGCTCGCCGACCCACTCGGGGCGGAGCCGGGCGAGGGCGTCGAAGAGGCGAGCGGCGATGGCACGGGAGGAGCAGACGATCATGCCCTTGCCGGGCCTGCCGGTGAGCTTGATCATCTCGCGGCGGCGTACGTCCCAGTGGTCGAGGACGGTGGCCGCCAGCTCCTCTATCCGCTCGGGGGCGCCGATGAGGTCCTCGAAGGAGGCGAACCGGCGGCGGGCGCGGGCCTGTTCGGCCTCCGACAGCCCTTCGACCAGCCCTTCGGCCTGGGCGTCGAGGTCGTCGAGGTCGACGTCGTCGGGGAGACTGACCTTCAGCTTGACCTTGTGCAGGATCGGCTCGTAGAAGACGGGGACGGTAGCGCCGTCGTCGACGGCCTGCGTGAGGTCGTATGTGTGGATGGTGGGGCCGAAGACGGCTTCGGTGCTTCCGGTGACGTTGTCGATGGGTGTGCCAGTGAAGGCGAGGAAGGTCGCGTTGGGCAGCGCGTCCCTTAGGTGCCTCGCGAATCCGTCCTCGAAGTCGTAGTGACTGCGATGGGCCTCGTCGACGACGACGATGATGTCGCGGCGAGTGGACAGGACGGGGTGACGGGCACCCGCCTCCTTCTCGGCCTTGCTGATGCGGAACTTCTGGAGGGTGCTAAAGACGACCCCGCCGCCGTTCTCGTTCCGGGTGAGAAGTTCCTTGAGCTGCTTGGAGTTCGCGGCCTTCTCCGGCTGGCCGACGATCCGGTGCAGGCTGTGGCTCTTGGCGAAGGTGTTGAAGAGCTGGCTATCGAGGTCGATACGATCGGTGAGCAGGACGATCGTCGGGTTCGAGAGCTCGGGGGTGCCGGCCACCTTCCCGGTGTAGAAGAGCATTTCCTCGCTCTTGCCAGCGCCCTGTGTATGCCAGACGACGCCCGCTTTGCCGTCCGTGGCGACGGCCGCCTGGGTGGCGGCGACGGCCTCGTGTACGGCAAAGTACTGGTGAGCCTTGGCGAGCTTGACGGTGTCCACGTCGCCGCCGGTGCCTTCGGCGGAGTAGGAGAGGTAGGACCCGATGAGGTCGAGGAACCGGCCCGGTTCGAGCGGTCCCTGAACCATCCGTTCCAGGGCACGGCCGTCAAACCACTCGCGCTTCCTGAGGAGAGTCCTGTCCTCGTCGGCGTGCCAGGGAGCCATGTGCTGCCAGGGGGTGAACGGGGTGCCGAGCCGTGCGGTTATCCCGTCGGAGGCGATGGCCAGGAGGAAGGTCCGGAAGACACCGTCGGGCCTCAGCTCGCGCCGGTAGTTCTGGATTTGGTCGTACGCCTTGCGGGAGTCGTCGGGGCCGCTGTCCTTCTTCAACTCGATGACGGCGAGGGGGAGTCCGTTGACGTACAGGACGATGTCGAAGACGAACTCGCGCTCGCGTACGCCCTTGACGCGCACTTGCGAGGCGGCGACGAGGTCGTTGCCGTGGGGATTGGAGAAGTCGACGACTCGGACGGTGTCGTGCTTCTCCGTGTCGGTGAGGGGGTCTTTGTACGCGACCTTTACGGCCTCGACGGTGAGCCGCCTGTAGAACTGCCAGTTCTGGCGGATGTCGGAGCCGGGGGGCGGCTTGAGGAGCTCGTCGATGGCCGCCTCGACGGCGGGCGCTGGGAGGTGCGGGTAGCGGGTGGCGATGGCGGTGCGCAGCCGGGGATAGAGGACGAGGTCGTCCCACGCCTTGCGCTGACCGTGGGCGGGACCGAGATCTCTCCCGTCGATGGGCAGCCAGCCCAACGCTCGGAGCTGGTCGAGAGCGACGTGCTCCCAGTCCTTCTCGGAGAAGGCAAGGGCTTCGGCGTGACTTGCGGTTGCCTCGGGCGACTCGGCTATAGGGTCGACGTCCGTGTCGGCCGACTCCGGGGAGCCATGGCCTCTTTCGGGGCCAGCGCCCGAACGCCCGTCTACGGCTGTCATGCGGCTGCCTCCATGGTGCGTTCGGCGTCTTTGATGCGGAGCTTTCCAGCGACTAGTTGGGGAAGGAGGGTGTCGCGGAGGGCGGCGAGAGTTCGACTCTCCCTGATGGCCGCCATGGAGCGCGCGTCGAGTATGGCGAGCTCCTGGTTGATGTGTGCCCGGATTTCAGCGGGTGGCACGACGACGGGGACCGCCCCCAGGATGGCCGTGTTCAGGTTCGGCATTGTGGCGCCGACGGCGTGCTGATGAATCCAGTCCTGCACTTCCGGTTCACCGAGGTAGTGGCTGAGGAAGAGCGGTTCTACAGCCTTCCTAGGCCTTACCCGAAGACACCCTGTCCCGCATAGCCAACCGGATTCATGGCTCCTTACGAGAGCTCGGCGCTTCACATCGCCACGCCGCGAGTAGACGATGTCGCCCTCGGCCAGCTGGTACTTCGAGAGCCGACGGATATCCGCGTCTGAGACGCGGGCAATGCTGTCTTCGAGGATGACGTTGTCGCCGATGTTCTGCGGCATCACGCTCGGGATACCGGACTCGACGTAGTCAGAGGCGTGTAGTTGACTGCCGAACGGTCCAGTCTGGATCGAGCCTCCGCCCTCAGCGCACAGCTCTCCAAGGGTGGTGCGGCTCCAGTCCTGGGCGTCCGTCGCGGAGTCGATGACGAGGGAAGCCACCCGGCCCTGCTTCCACAAGCCTTGCATCATGGCACGGCAGAGGTCGGCTGCCGTCTTGGTGATGCGCTCGTTGACCGCGACCTTTTCGTCCAGCGCGCCGAGTACTTCTGCGATTGCCTGCTGCTGTTTGAAGGCAGGTGCAGGGATCCTTACCTTGACGAGCTCTGACTGGCGAATTCCCTGTACTGTAGTCCCCGAGGATCGGCCGTGGAGTCGGCTTTGAACGGTGGGTGTCTGCAACGCGTAGTACAGATACCTGCTCGAGAGAATTTCGGCACGTCCTCTTAGTCCGAAGACCCTTTGCCCCAGAGCCAAAGGTTCATCGCTCTCTACCAGAGCGCATTGCCCCAGTGGGGCTTCTGACGTTAGGATTACGTCATTTTTGCGAGTCCGAACGGGCATCCATCGCTCGTATAGATCTTGTGGAATATGGCGAGCTTCCGAGAGAGTGAGACGGCCGTTCTTGACGAGCAAAGCGGAGGCGACTGGAATACCCGTGGCGGAGAAGTCCCCGCCGAGCTTTTTTGGGGTCTTTCCTCTGTGATCGATAAGCACCTCAAGTGCCTCCCCAAGAACTACTTCGGGCATCACAGCCTCCGCAACTGCTCTCGTACCGTCATCTCAACTCTGCCCGATTCCTCAAACAGCCCGAACAACTCCTTGGTCAGTCGAGTTACCCTCTCCTCCACCGGCTCCGCATCCGGATCTTCCTCCGCCTCTGCGAAACCCACATACCGCCCCGGCGTCAGCACGAACTCGTGCTCCCGCAGCTCGTCCAGCGGAACACTGCGGCAGAAACCGGGCACGTCCTCGTACGCCCCGATTCCACGCCCCTCGGCCCCTCGCCAGGCTCGGAAGATTCCGGCAATCTTCTCGATCTCTGCCTTGCGCAACTTCTTGACTGTGCGGCTGCCCTCCTCAAGTTCGCTCATCTTGGAGGCGTCGATGAAGAGCACCTCACCTTTCCGCCCCCGCACCCATTTGGAGTGCCGCCCCTTGCCCTCAACGAGGAACCACAAACAGGCCGGAATCTGGGTCGACCGGAACAACTGCCCCGGCAGCGCCACCATGCAAGCCACCAGGTCGTCCTCCACCATCGCCCGCCGGATGTCCCCCTCCCCGCCCGACTTGCTGCTCATCGAGCCGTTAGCGAGGACGATGCCAGCCCGCCCCCCGGGCGCCAACTTGCTCACCATGTGCTGGATCCAAGCGAAGTTGGCGTTGCCGACCGGTGGGATGCCGTACACCCAGCGGTCGTCGAGGCCGAGCAATTCCCCGCCCCAGTCGGAGATGTTGAACGGCGGGTTGGCCAGGACCACGTCCGCCTTAAGGTCGCCGTGCTGGTCGTTGTGGAAGGAGTTCGAGGGGCCTTCGCCCAGGTCGGCCTCGATGCCGTGGATCGCGAGGTTCATGTGGGCGAGGCGCCAAGTCGTCAGGTTCAACTCCTGGCCGTACACAGCCACGTTGAAGCGGTCGCCTCCGTGCGTCTCCACGAACTTCTCGGCCTGGACGAACATGCCACCCGACCCGCACGCCGGGTCCAGGACCCGCTCGCCCTCCGCCGGTTCCAGCATCTCCACGAGCAGCTTCACCACGCTCGGCGGAGTGAAGTACTCACCGCCCTTGCGGCCTTCCTGAAGGGCGAACTGGCCGAGGAAGTACTCGTACACCTCACCCATCAGATCCCGTGCCCCGACCCGCTTGCCGTCCTCGCTCACCTGCGACTGGAAGGTGAGCCGGTCAAGCAGCTTCACCAGGCCCGCAAGGGTCGGCTCGTCGACGCGGCCGCTGTTGTACTGCTGGGGGAGCGTGTTCTTCTTCAGTGAGGAGTTGAACTTCTCGATCGTCTCCATCGCCGTGTCGATGACCTTGCCCAGGGTCGGGTCGTCCAGCGTGCCCTTGGCCCGTTCCAGGACGACCTCCCACCGGGCGGTCGGCGGAACGTAGAAGATCCCTGCGCCTGTGTACAGGTCCCGGTCCTCCAGGATCTGCGGGATCGCCTCCTCTGGAACCTCGCCCCTGAAGCCGAGTTCAGCCAGGAGATATCCCCCTGGCTGCAGCCCCTCCTCCAACTGCGCCCGCTTTTCCTTCATTGCCTCCGACACGTACTTGAGGAACACAAGCCCCAGCACAAAGTGCTTGTACTCGGCGGCGTCCAAACTCCCGCGCAGCTTGTCCGCGGACTTCCAGAGGATGGACTTCATGTCCTCCGGCTTGGCTTCCTTCTTCTTCCGTGGGGGCACGGGAGTTCTCACTTCTCTGCTCGACAGCGTATGTCTGCGTATGTCGTTGTACGTCATCGTTGTCTTGCGCGTACGGCCATATGCCCCGTACGGCTACGTCTGCGTAGGGTCTATCGCCCCACGCGGGGCCGCCCTACAGGCCACGCCCATCACCGCCGCCCCAGTTCCAGATACCCGTCGGCCACCCCCGCCGAGACCCGTTCGGCAAGGCCATCCAGCACCTCCAACTGCCGCCGCACCTCCGCACGCAGCCGTTCGGTCTCCGTCAGCAGCTTCTCCAACTCCGCGATCTCCGGCGGCGAGAGCTGCGGCAGATCCATCTCCCGCACGCTCACCCGCCGCACCAGTGACCCGCTGCTGCGATGCTGGTTGCGCGGCGCCTGAAGCAGCTGGGCGAGCGTCTGCGGGCGCATCCACAGAGGGTCGGACGTGGTCGGCTTCTCGCCGGTTTCCCGCAGATGACGGTGATACGCCGTGATCCGCAGGCCCTGTACCGGTGTGAGCAGTACGCAGCCGCCTGCGTCATCCACCCGACACCGCACCCCGTGCTCGGCGAGCAGGAGCACATCGCCGCGCTCAGTGACCGTCGCGGATCGGTACTCTGCCAGGGCCTCCAGGGCGATACGCCGCTGTCCGACCGGCAGGACCCCGTGTATCTCCTCACGTCCGATGACGGGAAGGCCCGCGTCCCCGATATCGGTCTCCCCGATCCGGTGTCCGCCCAACAGCTTGAGCTGGCCCGCCTTCAGGTTCTCGTCCAGCTTGCGGTGCTGTACTGCGGACTGGCGTTTGGAGATGCCCATGCCACCGAGCCAGTCCCGCAGATGAGGCAAGGCGGCCACAGCCGCACGCCGTGCGGTCAGCGTCTCCTCGAAGTGGTCGACGTCAGCCTCGGGAGCCGCCAGACGGTGCGCGGGTAGGACGGAGCGGTTGTCCAACAGCTGCTCACTGCCCGCACCGTCAGCCCGTACCGGGATCAGCCGTGCGTCCCTCGGGTCGGACGGAGCAGCGGCCTCAGCGCGCGTCAGCTGGATGACCTGCTCGGTCCACTTCCTTCCGCCGGACCGCTGGGCGATCCGATCGGCGTCGATGAGTAGAACTGGCCGAGGGTCCGACGGGGGACACAGGATGAGAAGCGCGTACTCGGCCCCTGTGCGGAACGGGTGGATACGGCGCGGGAGTTGGACAATCGTCTCCACGCAGCCGCGTTCCAGCAGCCCGTTCCGCGCGGTGACAGTCGACGTAGGCACGGACGCCGGTCCCGTACCGCGGGTGCGCGACAGTGTCCAGGCGGGGACGACGACGTACGCGCGGCCCTCGGGCGCAAGACGGCGGACGGCTTCCTCGGCCCACCACAGCGGTCCTTCGGTGTCCCGCTCCCGCTCCCCGGACACGTACGGTGGATCGGCGAGCACGATGTCGGCACTTGGGAAGCCGAATGATTCGTCGCCCGGCGCCTGTTCCCAGGTGAGGAGCGTGTCCAGGTCGGCGGGGGAGGTACAGACGTCGATGGCGCCGGCCTCGTAGCTGAGGAGCCGGTACTGCAGCAGCTTGCGCATCAGCGGGTCCGGTTCGACCGCCACGAGTCCGCCGTGTCCTCTGAGGTCCTCGTACGGTCCGCCCGACATCCCCAGCAGCAGCTCCCCCAGCCCAGCACACAGGCTGATGGTCGAACGCTGACCGGGACCGCCCTCATTGGGGCCGATGAGCGCGGCGACCAGCGAGACGACCTCGCGGGGGGTGACGTCCATGACTAGGTCGGATTCGAGCCGTCTGGCGATCTCCAGGCCTTCGTCGTCCAGGCCGAGCAAGGCATCGGCGGCCCAGCCCGGCGCGCCGATCTCGTCCAAGAGGTCATGGGCGGCATGGACGACAGCGGGGTCGGCCGCTTCGTACTCTTCGAGCAGCCCTTCGGGAAGGTACTCCGTGATCATGTCCCCGCCTTCCGCGGACATGGCAATCACGGCGAGGGCCTGGGAGATGAGAGTCTCCGCCGACCCCAGCCGGTGCTTGAGTGCGACGAGCCCTCGCAGCCGCAGCGCGCTGCGGAAGCGGTCGCCGTACGTCGGCAGCCGACCGTCCTCGTCCGGCTCGGCGGCCGGAATTGGCCGCAGGTCGAGCCAGTCGGCGATTTCGGCCGCGTCGAAGAGGGGCTTGCTCTCGCTGCCTACGCCCGGGATCGGGTCGGGGAAGGGACGACGAGACTCACCGGTGCCGCCCAGGACCTCCCGGGAGTGGCGACGGCGCCAGTTACTGACTGTGGGGCGACCGACTCCGGCGAGTTCCTTGATCTCGCCGAGCGAGACGGGCGCGTACGTTTCGCTCTCCTGGCCGGGCGCCGCACTCTTCTGTAGGCGGTCAGGTGCCTCGGGCTTCTGCCATGCCATATACGTGGGCCGGGGCCGCTGCCGGGACATAACAGCCTCACAGCCTGATCGGCTCGGCGCCGGCCAGCACCCTCGGCTTGCGGGCGAGCACGTCGGGGATCTGGCTGAACTGCCGGTG
The DNA here is from genome assembly GCF_052245475.1 of Streptomyces sp. 7N604. Taxonomy (NCBI): domain Bacteria; kingdom Bacillati; phylum Actinomycetota; class Actinomycetes; order Kitasatosporales; family Streptomycetaceae; genus Streptomyces; species Streptomyces sp. 7N604. The sequence goes on from NZ_JBQQBX010000032.1 coordinate 48,753, forward strand.
CAGAGCGGCCTTCTCGGGAGAAAGGTACTCCATGAGCCTGAGCAGCGTGTCGAAGTCCTTCTCCAAGTGGCGGTGACAGATGCGCTCATGGTGGCCGATGCGGTTGCGGAAGCAGCGCATGTGGTCCAGCTGTTGCTGGAGGGCGCCCCGCCTGCCCTGGTAGCCGCGGAACGCGTGGCGCAGAGCGGGGTTCCAGAACTGCATCTCGTAGTTCTGGCCACGACCAGTCAGCCCCACCCAGAAGCCGAGCGTCAGCTTGGCGACCATGTCCCCCGTACCGAATTGGGGCCCAAGCTCGCGCTGAAGAGCCTGCTTGGCGCTGCATACCTGCCCGATGCCCTTGCTGGTCAGCTGGACGCGAGGGGAGTCCCACCAGTCGGCGCGGCCGTAGCGCCCGGCCAGCTTGGCGTGGAACGAGTTGCGCATCGCGACCTCGAAGTCGCGCAGCGCGCCGAGGAACGCGCGGGATGCCTCTCCGTCCCAGCAGTAGAGGCGCAGAGCGACGAGGGGGTCACCACTGCACTCGTCGAGAAAGGGCTGAAACCTCTCCGCAGAGATCGCGTCCACGATCCGCTTGGCCTCTTCGTCGGTCACCATCGACGCCCCCTGAATGAAAGGTTCCGTGTTAGCCTCGAAGCGTGCGCCCCGGAGTACTGTCACTGCTTTGCACACAGCCCGGGGCACAGCTATATCCCCACCAGTGCTCATAAGTGCTGGGATCCGGTCGCTGCGGTGACCTGACTGCACAACCAGTTTCAACGTGTCGTACACGCTAGCACACTTTCGGTTCTGCCTGCACATCACTGAGAAGCTGGCTTCTCAGTGACGTGCCCGAATCTGAAGACTGGACGCTGTGCGGGGTAAAGCTCCAGAGGCGGACGGCGCGTCCTGTACGTCGAATGCGCGACCGACGGTGACCCAGAACCTGCGCCGGTCGCCCTTCTGGGGTTCGACTCACCACTGGGGGCCGCACACGCTGGCGACCTGCTGGTGTGACCGGCAGTGATTGGGCAAGCGACCAAATGCTCTGCTTGCTCCTCAGGGCCGCGCGGGAACGAGATTGACGACCGCGAAGCAGCACTTGGCGCCGCTGCGTGCCACCCGGACCACCGCCGTCGCGGACACCACCGTCAGCCGCTGGGGGCGCGGGCCATGAAGGGAACACCGACGCTGCTGGGCGGCACCGTCTCCTTCATTGAGGCCAACGGCACGGTCGCCGTGTTCGACTGCTGTCGGCGAGCATCTCTGGCTGTGTGTTGGCCGCCACAGGGTGGACGCCTTCCTGAACCCAATGTAGGTGCGAAGCACCTCGGGTCGGCCCCGCTCCTGCGGGCCACGCTGCCGGTCATCGCCGTTGTGGAGTCGCAGCTGTGGACCAGATGGGAACCTCATGGGAACGGAAGGATCACGCACGATCTAGCATGATCAGGCAGGAACGAGTATCCAGAATCGCGCTGACCTGCGACTTTCCCAAGGGGCGAGCAATGCTGATGAAGATCGGGATGATCATGTACTGGCTCGTAATGCGTAGGTCAGGGGTTCGACTCCCCTAGGCGGCTCCACTAAGCCCCAGGTCAGAGGCGATGATCCCCTGATCTGGGGCTTGATCTTTCTCCGCCGTGACGTCCCGTGTGACATCTATCCCGGGATTCCCATTACCGTCCGGCCATGGCCAAGGGGAGCATCGACCGTGACCCTGAGCCAGCTGTTAGAGCGCTGGCTCGAGGTGGCCGACCTCGAGCTGACGACCCGGGAGGCCCACGAGGGCTACATCGCGCGCACGATCAACCCGGCCCTCGGCGATCAGCCGCTCCGCAAACTGCAGCACCGCGTCGACCTCCTCGACCGCATGTACGTGCACCTGCGCCGCTGCTCTTTGCTGTGCGACGGCAAACCCTTCATCGAGCACCGCACGAAGCGCCCGCACGACTGCAAGTCCCCGGGCAAGCGCCCTTGTGGGCAACACATCTGCCGCCCGGCTTCGCCGGCGACCTGCCACCGGATCAACTCGATCATTTCGGCCGCATTCAACTACGCGATCTCATGGGGCTGGGTCGAACGCAACCCAGCTGAGTACGCCCACCTGCCGAAGCTCCGCCGCAAGCGAGCCAGGCCGCCGGCGCCGGAGAAGGTCGCCCAGCTGTTGAACCTTGCCTTCGAGAGATCACCACCGGCGCCCGTCGTGGTGAGATCTGCCAGCTGCGTTGGCCGTACGTGAACCTGCAGCTGTGCGAGGTGGTCAAGGTCAAGGAGACCAAGACCGACGATCCTCGTCGGCTCACCTTGGACAGCGCGACGGTCTCGCTCCTGGCGGAGTACAAGGCGGTCGCAATGAAAGAGCTCAAGGACATGGGCGTCGCCTTCGACGAGGTCCTACGAACCTCCGCCACTTCAACAGCACCCAGCTGCTCGCCGTCGGCGTCGACCTCCGCACCGTCGCCGGCTGTCTCGGGCACGCAGACGGCGGAGCCACGACGCTGCGCTTCTACGCCGACTGGATCCGTCCCGCCGACCGGGAGGCAGCCGAGAAGATCGGCGCGCTGATTCGTGACCTCCGAGACAAGGCCGCCGGCGACCCCGCGCTCGCCGTACCGCCGCCGCGCCGGAAGTTGGCGGGCGCCTCCGAGATCCTGGCCGCCGCGCTGCGCAAGGCGATCGCCGACGGCGTCTACCCCGTGGACGGCAAACTCCCGGAAGGTCGCCAAGCTGGCGGAGCAGTACGACCTCGGCTACGGCACGGCGCAACAGGCGATAACTCTGCTGAGGAACGAGGGGCTCGTCGAGTCAGGCAAGGCCGACCCATCCGCGTAGTGAAGGCGCCAGAGGTGTGCTAGTGCCGTAGCAGGCAACGTTTGCCCTGTTGTGATGTGACGCGCGTATCCGCCGCTACATCATCCGGCGAAACCGTCACGCTGACGACCAGCGACTACGAGCCGTGGTCGACAAGGCGAACGTTGCCTGATGCGGCACTAGCCGGAGGTCACGGGCGTTGCGTCGGGCGGCGCCGCGCCACGACGAGCGATTTCCGCTCGCGTCTCCCAGAATGGAGGTGTCGCCCCCTTGGGCGTCGGCGTCGTGTCCCCCTGAGGAATAGGGCAGTTCCATGGGAATCATTTCGCGGGGCTTTCACGGCCGGGCGCGCCCAGCGGATGTGAAGTTGCCTCCCGGGCAGTACCTGACCGAGGACTTTCCAGTGCTGTCGGCTGGTCCCACGCCGAGCATTGCGCGGGAGGAGTGGGAGTTCACCATCACGACCGAGAGCGGTACGCGCCACCGCTGGTCGTGGCGGGAGCTGCTGGCGCTGCCGAGCGAGCGGCCGACGGTGGACCTGCACTGCGTGACCAAGTGGTCGAAGCTGGGCACCGGTTGGGAAGGGGTGTCGCTGGACACGCTGTTCGCCGGTGTGGAGACGGCAGCCGAGTTCGTGCTGGTCCACTCCTACGGTGACTACACGACGAACCTGCCGCTGGAGGACCTGCTGGGCGGCAGGGCGTGGATCGCCTACCAGTACGAGGGCGAGGACCTGGCCCCGGTGCACGGCGGCCCGGCCCGGCTGCTGGTACCGCATCTGTACCTGTGGAAGTCGGCCAAGTGGGTGCGCGGCATGCGGCTGCTGACCGAGGACGAGCCGGGGTTCTGGGAGGGCATCGGCTACCACGACTACGGTGACCCGTGGCGCGAGCAGCGGTACCAGGGCGACTGAAGGCCCCCCTGACCTGGCAGGCCGCCCGGCTGGTCGGTCTGCGCGACGAGACGGCCACGGCCCGCACGCTGGTCTTCGAGGTGCCCGGCTGGTCCGGGCACCTGGCCGGTCAGCACGTGGATGTGCGGCTGACCGCCGAGGACGGCTTCAGCACCGAGCGCAGCTATTCGCTGGCCTCGGCACCGGACGGCGACCGGATCGAGCTGACGGTGCAGCGCGTGCCCGACGGGGAGGTCTCGCCGTACCTGGCCGATGTGATGGAGATCGGCGACCTGGTGGAGGTCCGGGGCCCGGTGGGTGGCTGGTTCGTCTGGCACCCGGCGGAGACCCGGCCGGTGCTGCTGGTGGGCGGCGGATCGGGGATCGTCCCGCTGATGGCCATGATCCGCACGCGCCGCAGCCTCGGCAGCCGCACCCCCTTCCGGCTGATCTACTCCGTCCGCACGCCCGAGGACCGGTACTACGCCTGCGAACTGCGCACCCCGCAGCCCGGTGACGGCGGCCTGGAGGTCACCCATCTCTACACGCGGCACACGCCTGAGGGCTGGCCGCGACCCGCCAAGCGTCTGCAACTGGCGGACCTGCAGACCTATGGCTGGCCGCCGGAGTTCGAGCCGGTCTGCTTCGTCTGCGGGCCGACCGGCTTCGTCGAGGCCGCCGCGGCCCTACTGGTGGCCTTGGGCCACGACCCGCGCCGGATCAGAACCGAACGCTTCGGCCCTACGGGAGGCTGACATGGACCGACAGGACACCACCGATTACGAGGACGGCAACGCGCTCGCCGGGCCGCTGGGCGAACTGTTCACCGCGGACGTCACCGCGGCCACCGGGCGCTGCGCCGGCTGCGGGCGCATCGCTCTCGTCGCCGAGCTGCGCGTGTACGCGTACGCCCCCGGCCTGGTGGCACGCTGCCCGAGCTGCGATGCGGTGATCCTCCGACTCGTACGGGCCCCCGACGCCGCATGGCTGGACCTGCGCGGCACGGTCTACATGCGCGTCCCGCTGCCACCCGCATGAAGCCGCCCCCGCCGCCGACGGCAGCGGCAGTGGTGGACCTCGCCCAGGGGCAACGCTCTACGGTCGGTCGCCGCGGTCCGCGGTGCGCCACTGGGTCAGCAGGATCAACGGGGCTTGGCAGGCAGCCAAGCTCGAAAGGACCGCAGCCAGACCGGCCAGGGTCACGACCGGGTACGGCTCGAGTGGCCACCCCACGATGTTGAGCGCACCCATACACCGATGCCCACCAACAGAATCGCGGGGAACCATCACGAACCCACGACCGGGATCACCGCATTGGCGGCCCGCTCACCGCGGTCGGGAGGTGACTCGGGAACATCGACAGCGCATGACCGCAGCTCGGGCAGGTCGGCGGTGGATCGGTTACCGCTCGGTGTCGCCGTGGTGGTCATCCGCGGTCTCCTGTGCGATCCGCTCCGCTGCCGCCGCGTCTGCTGCGACCACCCGATGCGCCTCCTCGAGGACTGTTTCCACGTCCCTGGAGGGGATGACCGCGGCGCCGGAGTGGTCGGCGAACACGTAGTCGCCCGGCCAGATGCCGACACCGGCCACCACCACCGGCCGGTTCGCCTCGAACGGCGTGACCACGTCCCCACCCCACCGCAATGCCTCGCCCCGGCAGTAGGTGACCATGTCGTAGGTGGCGAGATCGGCGAAGTCGCGCAGTCTGCCATCGGCCAGCACTCCGGCCAGGCCGTGGTTGACGACCCGGGTCAGCTTCGTGCCACCCCCCATGGACACCTCTGGATGTCCATTGCAAGCCATCACGAGTACCGCACCACGCCCGTCTTCCCCGATCGCCTCGTAGAACAACCGCGCGAAGTTGTAGCGGTCGGCGGGGAGGCGCTCACCGCACGACGGGAAGTAGGAGAGCGTCACTGCGGGACCGAACAACAACCGACCAGGCGTGGGACAGACCAGGTCCAGCACGTCACACCGATGCCGATGAATGCGGCCCATCGCATCGACCACGTCCGCGGACCGCAGTCCCTCGGCACGCTCGCGCAAAGGCTCCAAGGCTGACCTCCGCCAACCGCTAACACTGATGGAACAGTATCCTGACGTTTCCCCGTAATCATGGATGCTCGATGTCTACGCTGCGCGGGCGCGGCGGGCGGACGCCCACGACTGGTGTGTCTCCCCGTTGAGAAGGCGGAGCTGCTGCGGCGCCTGGCCGAGCGCAACGGACGTGACGATGCCAACGCGCTCACCGTCACCCCCCGAGGCGCTGGACGACTCTTCGCCCGCTTCGAGCCCCCCGGGCCCCCGACGAGGACGCGGATCGTCTACACCGCGACGAGGACGCCGTGCTGCGGTGGGGCCCACTCACTCCTCCTGGCCGTCGTCGTCATCGTCAAGGTCGACGGCGTCCGGGGCGCGCAGGGGCCGCATCCCGTCGACCGGCTGGGAGGCGGTGAAGCTGACGGCTCCGTCGACAGAGCCGGAGCGGCTGCGACGCGCCGGTTGGATCTTCGACAGGTCAGAACACCATCGGATGGGGCAACGTTGGTCAGAACCTGTGCCCGCCGACCGGCCACCGGAGTCACGATGTCGTACGACAACCTGGTCATCGTTCTCGCGGTAGCGGCTGGCGCCCCGTTCCTCCTCGCCGTGGTGCCCCGCGTCCCTCTCCCGGGCCCGGTCCTCGAGATCGTGGCTGGCGTCGTTCTTGGCCCGGCGGTGCTGAATGTGGTGCAGCCGGACGCCACCGTTCAGGCCTTGTCGATCATTGGACTGAGCTTCCTGCTGTTCCTTTCCGGGCTCGAGATCGACTTCCAGCAACTACGCGGGTCGCGGGCGAGGCTCATCGGTATTGGACTGGCCGGCACACTTGCGCTGGCCGCGACCGTCGGCTGGATGCTGTACATGGCCGGGTTGGTCGAGAGCCCGCTGCTGATCGGCATCGCGCTGGTGGCCACGTCTCTGGGGCTTCTGGTCCCGATCCTGGAGGACGCGGACGCGGTCGACCGGCCCGTTGGCCAACTGACCATCGGTGGAGGCTCGGCAGGTGAGATCAGCGCTGTGGTGTTGCTGTCGCTGTTCTTCTCCGAGCATGCATCGGGCCCGGCTTCCAGGCTGCTTCTCCTGCTCAGCCTTGCTTGCCTGGTGGCGCTCATCGTGGTGGCCTCAATACGTGCTGGACGCTCCATGTGGCTGTCCCGGACGGTAGTGAACCTGGCGGACACGAGCGCTCAAATCCGGGTCCGCTTGACAATGGTTCTGGTTGTTGGTCTGTCCGCGGTCGCCCTGCATCTCGGATTCGAGGCCGTTTTGGGTGCCTTCGTTGCAGGGGCCGCGCTACGGCTGGTCGACCCCGACGCCGAACGGACGCACCCGCAGTTCCACGTCAAACTGGAGGGCCTCGGCTATGGATTTCTCGTCCCTGTCTTCTTCGTGACGAGCGGTATCCAGTTCGACCTTGGAGCCCTGTTCGCGGACGCCGGAACGGCGCTGCGGGTACCGATGTTCCTTGCCGCGCTCCTCCTCGTTCGTGGAGTGCCCGCATTGGTCTACCGCAGCGCCGGCCTCTCGCGCGCCGAGGTCATGGCCAGCGGACTCTTGCAGGCCACATCCCTCCCGGTCATCGTGGCCGCGACGACGATCGGCTTGAAGTTGGACGCGATCCGACCGCCCAACGCCGCCGCGTTGGTGGCGGCAGGCCTGCTGTCAGTGGTCGTGTTTCCTCTGACGGCCTTGCCGTTGCTGAACCGTTCATGGAGATCCGCAGGACCGGAGCACAAGAAGGAGGCGGATTGATTCCGAGAACGGCTCCGCCGGCCATCACTTGGCAGGGGGCCTCGCCCTGCCCCAGGGCGACGCGACTCCGAGAGGACACGCGCCCGACACGGCGTGTACGCGGCAGATGAATGCGGTCAACAAGGGTGCCTGTCAATGTCACCACCGGCTGTCTGGGGTCGGCCGCCGAAGCGTATGCCGAGTTCGGCCGCTATCGACGCCACAGCCGCCGGGTGACGCTAGGGAGCTAGTGTCTCGTGATCCTGTCTGTGGTACCTGACGCTTCTCTGCCTGCTGAGGTGGCGCTTCGTGCGCGGATCGTGTTGTGGTCCGCTGAGGGGCGACGGCGCAAGGACATCGCCGAACTCGCCGGGGTGGCTGCGGTGACGGTGGACCGCTGCAAGGCGCGTTATGCCGGGCTGGGTCTGGCCGGGCTGGAGAACAAGCGGCCGGGAGGGCCGCGTGATCAGGTGCCGCCGCAGACACGCGGGCGGGTAGTACGAGCTGTGCGTCCTGGTCGCGCTGCGGGACGCGGTCCGCCACCGCGAGACCTACGTCGAGGGCGCGGCCCGCTGGCGCAATCCGGAGGACGACCTGCCCGGCGACTTCGAGGCCACCCGCACCGTGCACTACGCCGCGATCCGCCAGCCACTGAACCCGAGGGCGTTCATCGCGGATCTGAAGAAGCGCATGACCGCGGGCCTGGACAGCTGTCCGGCGCGCTCGCGGACGGCTCGGCGGGCGGGGTGAAGGTCACCACCCGCAAGGGCGAGCCCTGGATCACCGTGCCGAAGCTGGAGCCGCTGGCCGAGCCCACCGGTCTCCAAGCCCTCAAGGAGGAGGTCGCACGGCGCTGGGGCGTCCTGGACCTGCTGGACGTGCTGAAGAACGCCGACTTCCTCACCGGGTTCACCGAGGAGTTCTCCTCGGTGGCCGCGTACGAGCGCATCGAGCGTGACCTCCTCCAACGCCGCCTCCTGCTGGCCCTCTTCGCGCTGGGTACGAACATGGGCATCCGCGCCATCGTGGCCACCGGCGAGCACAGCGAGACCGAGACCTCGCTGCGGCACGTGCGCCGGCACTTCATCACCGTCGACAACCTGCGGGCCGCCGTGACGAAGCTGGTGAACGCCACCTTCGCCGCCCGCGACACCGCCTGGTGGGGCCGCGGCACCGCCTGCGCCTCGGACTCGAAGAAATTCGGGTCCTGGTCCTCGAACTTCGTGACCGAGTACCACGCCCGCTACGGCGGCAACGGCGTGATGATCTACTGGCACGTCGAGCGCAAGAACGTCTGCATCTACTCCCAGCTCAAGAGCTGTTCGTCGTCCGAGGTCGCGGCGATGATCGAGGGCCTGCTTCGGCACTGCACCGACGCCGAGATCGAGTCCAACTACGTCGACACCCACGGCGCGAGCGTCGTCGGGTTCGCCTTCACCGAGCTGCTCAACTTCCTCCTGCTGCCCCGGCTGAAGAACATCGGCAGCACCGCCTGTACCGCCCCGACGACACCCCGCCCGGCTGGCCAGCCCTCGGCGCCTCCCTCACGCGGCCGATCCGCTGGGAGCTGATCGAGCAGCAGTACGACCAGATGGTGAAGTATGCCACCGCGCTCCGGCTCGGGACGGCGGAGGCCGAACAGGTGCTGCGGCATTCACCCGCGGCGGCCCCAAGCGCCCCACCTACGCCGCGCTCGAAGAACTCGGCCGTGCCGTGCGCACCATCTTCGCCTGCGACTACCTGGCCAGTCCCGGCCTGCGCCGCGAGATCCACGGCGGGCTCCTGGTCGTGGAGTGCTGGAACAGTGCGAACACCGTGCTGCACTACGGCAAGGACGGCGCCCTCACCGGCCCGACAAGGAACACGCCGAGATCTCCATGCTCGCCATGCACCTGCTCCAGGCCGCGCTCGTCCACGTCAACACCCTGCTGGTTCAGCAGGTGCTGGCCGAACCGGCATGGGCGAAGAAGCTGAGCGACGAGGACCGGCGCGGCCTGACCGCCCTGTTCTGGTCCAACGTCAACCCGTACGGCACCTTCCGCCTCGACATGGACAAGCGGCTTGACCTGGCTCCCCTGGCCGTTCCCCGTGCACGTACGCCGTCGGACGCCTCCGCGCTTGTGTGAGCCGAGGCAGCTTGCACGAGCTGCCCGACTGATTCCACTATGACCTTCACGACGGTTGAGGCTTCGGCAGCCCGTATCACCGCCGGTGTCACCGTCGAGGTCAGCTGTCGACGGTGACACCGGCTGGTGATCGCGACGCCGTTGAATGCGTTCTGACGTGTCCGTCCGGCACGCGTGTGATCGCCTCGGTCGGGCGGAGGGCGGCGCGGTCGGTCTCCTGTTCAGTCTTCCGTGACGCGGATGATCGTCTTGCCGGGGGTGCGCGTGCCGGGGGCGAACGCGGAGGGTGCTTCGGCAAGGGGCCGCACGGCGCCGACGACCGGCTTGAGCCGGCCGTCCCTTACCCGCTGGGCGAGGTCGGTGAGCCGGGCGCGGTCGGGTTCGACGACGAAGAAGACCGCCCGCCCATCCTTGGGCTGGACCTTGGGCGGCATGGCGATGGTGACGAGCGTGCCGCCGGCGCGCACCAGGGCGGCCGAGCGGTCGAGGATGTCGCCGCCGATCACGTCGAACACGACGTCGGCCGCGCCGGCGTCCTCCAGCTTCTCGGCTTGCAGGTCCAGGAAGGTGTCGACGCCCAGGGCGAGTGCCCTGTCCCGGCCGGAGGCGCGGCCGGTGCCGATGACGCGGGCGCCGGCCTCGCGGGCGAGCTGTACCGCGATCGAGCCGACGCCGCCCGCGGCGCCGTGGATCAGGACGGTCTGGCCGGTGGTGAGGCGGCCGTGGTCGAACAGGGCCTGCCAGGCGGTCAGCCCGGAGATCGGCAGTGCGGCGGCCACGGTGTGGTCGATGTCCGCCGGCAGCGGGGCGAGGTTGCGGGCTTCCACCGCGGTGTACTCGGCGAGCGTGCCGTTGCGGGTCCAGTCGGCCAGGCCGAACACCCGCTGTCCGACGCTCAGGCCGGTGGTGCCGAACCCCAGCTCCACGACGACACCGGACAGCTCGTGCCCGGGCACGCTCGGCGTCCGGTCGCGGCCGGCGCGATCGGTCCACGTTCCCGGCCAGTCCAGCTCGCCAGGGGTGAAGCCCGAGGCGTGCACCCGCACGATGACGTCGTTCCCGGCCGCCTGGGGGTAGGGCATGTCCGTCAGGGACATCCCTGCAAGACCGGCGTCACGGTCTCGCACAGTGATGGCTTGCATACAGGTCCTTACTGGGAGGGGCGACTCAAGCGCACAGCCCGTTCACACGCAGAGTTCACAGCGGCTCGTCATCGGATCGATCTCATCCGCTCGCGCATTCCTTCGTCGCCCGTTTGCTTTCTCATCAGGGAAACGAGGTAGCTCCTCCGGGTGTGACAGCTCAGACGCGCACGAGTTTGTCGGTATTGATGACCCTGCGGTACGCGGTGATCAGACCGTCTGTGATCTGGACCGTGTCCACGGAGTAGACCCGGCCTTCGCGGTAGAACACCAGGGCGAGCTCGCCGCCGACCTCAGCGAAGTCGATGCGGTCCGGATGCCACTGGCGCCCCACAAGCACCATGACCTCGGCGACGCGCTCGCCGTCGTGGATGAGCTTGCGTGCCGCGAAGACCTTGCCGCCGCCGTCGGTGACGTAGACGGCCACCGGGTGCAGGAGCCTGACCAAGCTGGCCAGGTCCCGGCCTCGTACGCGGCACGGAAAATCGAGGACGCGTTCACGCTCCGCCTTCGACGCCTGCGGCATGGACTGCTTCGCCTTGGCCACCCGCCGTCGCGCCCGCGAGGCGAGCTGCCGGGCACCCGGCACAGAGACGTCCAGCAAGTCGGCGATCCGGCCGAACTCAAGACCGAAGACATCGTGCAGGACGAAAGCCACCGCTCCGGCGGGCTCAGCTCTTCCATGATCAGCAGCATCGCCGAACTGACGGACTCATCGACGAGTACCGGCTGCGACGCGTCCGGCCCCGTCAGCAGCGGCTCCGGCAGCCACGGCCCGACATAGGTCTCCCGACGGAGACGGGCACTCTTGAGAATGTCGTACGACCGCCGCGAGGCCACCGTCACCAGCCAAGCCCGCAGACACCGATGTCCTGTAGATCCGCTCCGGCCGCCCGCAACCACACATCCTGGGTCACGTCCTCGGCATCGGCCACACTCCCCAGCAGCCGGTAGGCCACACCGGAAACCGCAGGCCGGTGCTCCTCCCATCCGGCTCCGAGCGAGTCCTCCTGCTCAGACCGTCCGGGCCCGTGCCCGTCACCCATGCAGATCGCAACCTCCTCCAGCGTGCGGATCCAGCGTAGCTATCCGAACTCGGGATCTTTGAAGACAGCTCCGCGGAAGCGAGCGAGCCCGCTCAGACCGACGACGTAGGGCGGCGGTGTTTCACAGGTGGTCGCTCGTGAAACAGCCGGTTGGGCGGTGACCCACCTGGGCATGCGACGGCCGAGGCGCGCGATCCCATGCGTGAGCGATGCGTGAGCGGAGTTGAGTCGATCCAGCCATCGGCTCCGTCCCCTGAGTCTTCTTTCCTGGCTTCGGATTGGGTCTTCACACCGGCGGCTCACCGAACAGCCGCCGATAGGGACACCGACGGGCAGGCCGCTGCTCGGCCTTTCCCTCCCTCGCCCTGACAGGACAAGGCCCAGTCCACCCGATGCCACTGGTCTGCCGAGCGCGCTCGGCAGACCAGTGGCAGAACACCCTCATACATGAGGCCCGACTCCTCCCGACGAGGTCCCGGGACGCACGCGGAGGGGAGATCGGCCCTCATGGGGGTCAGGTCAGGCGGAGCGCTGGATGCGGGCCAGACGATCCGCGCGGCTGCGCCGGGACGGGGACAGGATGTCCGCCTCCACACCGGCGCCTTGGCCGGGTGTCGCATCCCATCTGCGGAGCTTGTCGGCGACCTTCCTCACCCGCTCATCGTTCGGGCCGGCGTCGATGTAGAACAGCGATTCGTCCACCTCGCTGTCGTCGCCGCCCCAGCGCACGACGCCCTCGCAGTCGGCGAGGATGTCCCGCAGCGTCAGCTCCTGGGAGGGGAAGAGCCCGCCCTTCGCGCCGGCGCCCGGCCGGATCTGCACCGCGGTACCGGAGGCGAGGTTCGACTCCGGAAGGCCCTTGCGGAGCTTGCCGATGTCCCGCCAGCCGGCCAGGTCGATCCGCTGGATCTGCTCGACTTCGTAGTGGAAGCGGCGGATCACGTGGACGAGAATCAGCTCCACGTCGCCGATCCGGACGTCGACCTTGAGCCCCGTACCGGCCACAGGGCGCGTCCACACCGTCGAGATGTGGTTCGCTTCCTTCTCGAGGGGCCAGCCGTTCGCAGACGTCGGGGGCTTCTTCGGCTCCGCCTTCGGCGTGGCCGAGGCTGTGCCCGGCGCGAAGGAGCCCATTGCGGCCACGGCACCGATCACCGCGGCGCCCTTCACCACGGCCCGCCTCGCTATGTCGTTCTGCACGTCTTCAATTCCTCTCTCATAGAACGATCATGAGCGCGATCGACGGCGCAAGAGTCATCAGGGCACCGGCCGGCCAGTACAGGCGAGCGTCCAGCGCCGTCCTGCGCCGGACAGGGCGGTTGGCGAGCCACCAGACCAGAGCGAACAGCGTCATCACGGGGCCCCCGACCAGCAGCCATGGCAGCATGCCGTCGTTCTCCGTCGGCTCCCGCTGCGTCCAGCCGACGGCAGCGAGTGGCCAGTTCACCGCGAAATACCACAACAGCCACACCGGAACGACACCGGGAATTCCCAGCAGCAGGTTCACGCCCACGGCTGTCAGCAACCACTTCCGCATGCGCCCACTATTCACGCCCATGATCGGGGTCACTTGTTGCGCGACAGCCGGTTGTAGTTCTCCAGCACGTTGTACAGGCCGATCAACTCGCGGCCGTACTGCTGGGCATCGTCACCGGTCCCGTTGTACCGGGCCAGCAGAGCCTGCGTGTCGGCCAGGCTGGTGCTCAGACTCGGCCTGGCGATCCCGAGCTGGTGCGCGTTGTAGACCGTCAGATAGGCGACCGACCGGATGTTGTACGTCGGGTCCTGGAGGTCGTCCCACACCGCCCGGACATCGTCGTTGGTCAGCGGGGTGCCGTTGATGATGCCCTGCTGCATGCAATAGTTGCGGGCGTCGATGGTCACCCAGGCGAAGATCTGACCCCAGCCGGTGCTGCAGTCGTCCTTCAGCCCGTTCTTGACGGCTTCGTCGGCGGCGAAGTCTCCGGGATTCAGCTTGCGCAGCTCCCACAGGACCGGCGCCTGGATCAGGGCCTTGCGGAGCTTGAGCTGCCGCGCCAGCGACGTGAACAGCCAGTCCGCACTCAGTACGAGGTCGTACGCCTTGGTGGTGGAGATGCCGCCCAGCGTGGCCCAGTCCTTGTCGGTCCAGCCGTCGCCGCCGGTTTCCGGAACTCCAATGGACGTCAGATAGTTCTGGACGTCCTTCAGCATCGTGTCCCGGTACGCGGCCTTGTCCAGGTCGACGTCCAGGCCCTCGGTGTACGAGCCGGCGTTGAAGTCGCCCTGGCCGGTGTCACGGCCCGAGGCGATGTTGTTGTCGATCTCGATCGCGCCGCTGCCCGAACCGACGGTGATGGTGGCGATCTGGTCGAACGCCCAGTTCGTCGGCATCGGATAACCGAGATTCCCCGAGAATCCGCTCGACATGTCCGACACGAAACTCGCCGCCGAGTACCCGGCGTCCGCGATGCGCTGGCACACGTTACGCGGTCCGTAGACGCCCACGCCGTAGCTGGAGTTCTCGCCGATCGTGCGCATCACGCCGCGGAAGTGCGGGACGATGTACTGCGTGACCTCACCGTCCATCGCGTCGTAGTCGACCGCGAAATAGATGATCGTGCCGGGCTTGAATCCGTGATACTGAGCCCATTCGATCGCCTTGAACGCGTCACTCGTGCCCTGGTTGTAGCTGAAGTAGTCCGCCGACCGGCTCCACGTCTGGAAGATGGGGAAGCAGCGCAACCCGTACTCCTTGATCGTGGCGAGCTCACCGGGTTGGATCTGCTTCTCCGGCAGGCTCGTGCTGGACGGGTTGAAGAGGTACCGGCCGATGTACTTGTAGCCGGCGTCCTTCAGGGCCTGCGCACGCGCCGGCGTGATCATCGTGACACCGTCGCACGCCGTGCCCTTGCGGGACTGGTCGCCGTAGGAGACGAGCAGCGAGGCCCACGTCTGGAAGTCGCCGAGTCCGGTGGCCGGCAGTTTGACGAACGACTGGAAGCTCTCCACGGCGGTCTTCACCTCGGCCGTGAAGTTCCCGAAGGAAACACTCCGCTTGTTGAGGACCATTGCCGCGGTGAACAGCTGCGCCCACGTGCCGGTCGTGCCGACCGAGACCGTGTGGGACTTCAGGCCGGCCTGTGTGCCAGGCCCGAAAACACCGTTCGCGGTGCCGTCGGCCATGCCCAGCTCGTACTGGATCGCGAACAGCATCGACTTGGCGACATCCCGGGAGTGGTAGCCGTCGCAGGGGATGACGTAAAAGTCCTTGCGGAGGATGTACCGGCCGTTCAGCCACTGCTGAATGGAGCGGATGGCGTCCGAACCGTTGTTGACGGTGACGTAGGCATCCATGTTGAACAGGCCTTTGACGACCTTCGGCCACAGGGAACTGCCCGGATACGTGGCACTCACGCCCATGTTCTGGTTCAGCTTGACGACGGCGGCCTTGACCCGAGAGTTGTACGTGCCGTCGATCTCGCCGCCGTCGTAACCCTTGCAGTACAGGGCGGACTGGATGATGCGGCAGAAGTTCGCAGAGGGGATGGTTGTTGCATCCAACTTGCCGTACTTCGCCCCGATCGTCGACAGTGTTGTCGGGCCGAAGGAGTCCGACAGAGCGGTGATGCCCATTTCGTACTGGAGCGCCCGCGTCAGGGCGTACATCGTGGGCCAGCCGGTGACGCCGTTCTCGTCCAGTTTGGATATGCCGAGTGTCGCGCCGTTGTTGTAAGTCGTGTTCACAAATCTTTGGGCAAGACGAACCATCTCGTCGGCCATGAACTGTCTCCTGACATCTGGGTGCGCATGAAAAGGGAGTAGGTCGAGCAGGGCTGGGAGGCCGTCCCGATACGGGCGGGCAGCGAATTGGCCCAGCGTGTCGGGGCACGGGGGGGCAAAGCGGTCGCGTTGCGGCGGCCGGTCGCGGGTCAGCCGCGTAGTGCCTCCGTCGGGGGCACGCGCGAGGCCCGCCAGGCCGGATAGAGGCCGGCCGGCCGCCCCGTGGCCAGGCCGAGCGCGGGAGCCACGGCCGGGGTGAGGGGCTCCAGGACTCCAGGACGGGCATCCTTCGCTCACCACCGAGACGCCAACGACGACGGCCATGCCGAGCGATGTTCCGGCGGCCTTCGAGCAGTCCCAACGCGGGGGCGCAGCAAGCAGGGGATGCGGCTCCGCCCCCACGAGAAGTGGATTGTTCAGCGGCAGCACAGGCCCGCGATGGAAGGGCGGCTATCGTTCCAGTCGGCTACTGCTGGTGATCTCGACCTCGGGATTGCCAGGTACGGGGTGCTCGGGGTCGCCGGGGGTGAGTTCGGTCGGCCAGGTGGTGCCGGGGTGGACACCGGTGGTGTGGGTGTCCACGTGCACGGTGGCGCTGTAGCCACCGGGGCCAGTGACCCTGATGGTGACCCTGTAGAAGGCTCGTTCACCGCCGTGGTTGGTGACCGTGACCGGTACCCGGAGCCGCCCGTCAACCTTCCTCGGCCGGTACACCAGCACGTCCCCGTCTTCGGCTGTGGCGATCGGCTTGCCGAAGCCGTAGTCCTCCGGAGCCGGGATATCGGTGTTCCTCACCACCGGCTCGCCTTCAGCCGCATGTGCCGCCCGCTGCCGCTCTGCTTCCTCCCGGGCGCGCTCAACGGCGCCTTCGGCCGATCCGCCGGTGGGAGGCGTGGAGGACTTCTCGCCCCAATGGGAGGCACTGTTCGCCTCGCCGGCCGGCGACGGAGCGGCACCGTGCTCGGCGGGCCGTTCGGCTGCCGCGGCGTCAGCGTCTGCCTGAGTCGAGCATCCGGCCAGCAGCACCGCAGTCGCGGCGGCGGCCAACGCGCTCACGGCCCTAGTCGCACAGGTACGCATAGTCCGTCCCGTAGTTGATGTAGAGCGTTCCGGAGGAGGACCACATCTGGGCGGTCACGTGCGCACAGACCGGCTCAGAGGTGTAGACGGGGCCTGCGTACTGGCTGAAGTTGCCCTCGTCGGTGTCGCACACGGTCTTCTTCCAGTTGCACACCTTCAGCTTCATGTGGCGGGTGGCGCCGAGGTTGTTGTCCATGATCGAGCAGCCGTGGTCGTTGCCGCCCTTGGTGTAGTTGAACAGGGTTGCGTGACGCATGCTCGGGTCGGTGCCCTTGGGCAGCGGGGTGACGGTGCTGAGTTCGTAGCCGGAGCCGCACACCGTCGCGGCGGCCGAGACCACCTCCGGGTTGGCCTGGGCGTAAGCCTTCGTCTGTGCGTTGGCGCTCTGCGCGACTTTCACATCGGGCTTGTCCGAGGCAACAGCCTGCGGCGCGATAAGGGCAGTCGCGGTCAGTGTTGCTATGGCGACGGCCATGCGTCTGACAGGCGTAGTGATAGCCATGAACGGGTTCCCCCTGATGAAGTTGTGCGGGACCGGTCGTATCCCAGCTTCAAGCGCTCTTCCACCCGTTGCGATGCCTTGCCCAGGTGAGGCGGGCCGGCCCCGCGGTCGGCGGCAACCCTAGCCGCAGGACAGTTCGAGTCACAGCTGTGAACCATCCGAGGGGGCAGGGGCGAACAGGGGTGGATGGCAGGAGTGGTGACGCATGGTCACCAGATATAGTCAATAGGCCCATTACGTGATGGGAAATCCGCCTTTGGGTCTTCACCGGAACATCACATTCAGTATGGTGTGTATTGAGTCACATGTGGTGTCAGTGTGTGGACCTTCTCGCCGCCCCCTGTACGGAGCAGCTGGTCCCCGCCCCCGCCCTGGAGGCGATGGCCCGGGCTTACCGCGCTCCCAGAGCATCCGATACAGCGGCAAGCACACAGGGTGATCTCTCGGCTGCGTCGCGACACATACGCGACACCTCAACATGCGCGCCTACCTGGCCCGGTGGCATGGTCCTGGATATCCGCTGACCTGGCCTCTTACGTTTTTCTGCCATCAACTGCCCCGCAACTGTCCTCAACCCCTCCTATCAGGACGGCTTCGCGCAGGCCGTCGAGGGGCGGGTGTCAGTGGCCGGTGTCACGCTGAGGTCATAGGGATCTGCGAAGGGAGTCGCCATGATCACCACTGACGTTTCCGGCTCGCCGTGCTGGCTCGATCTCGGTGCGCCCGATGTCGCTGCCGCGGCAGGCTTCTACGGCTCGGTGTTCGGCTGGGAGTTCCAGTCCTACGGTCCGGACGCGGGCGGATACGGCGTCTTCCGGCGGGACGGAAAGGTCGTCGGCGCGGTCGGGCAGCTGACCGAGGAAGGCGCCCGCTCGGCCTGGATGATCTACTTCCACACGCCCGATGCGGATGCCGCGGCGCAGACCGTGGAGCGGCTGGGCGGCTCGGTGCGGGTGGCGCCGATGGGCACCGCAGGCGAGGGGCGGATGGCTCAGTTCAGCGACCCGCTGGGCGGTCAGTTCGCCGTCTTCCAGCCCGGGACGAACGCGGGCCTTGAGGAGGTGAACGTGCCGGGCAGCCTGTCCTGGACCGAGCTCTACACCACGGACGCGGCCGCGGCGAAGGAGTTCTACGGGTCGCTCTTCGGGTGGGAGACCCAGGACATTCCGCTGCCGGGCGGTGGGGGCACCTATTCGCTGATCACTCCCGCCGACGGCGATGAGGAGCGCATGCAGGGCGGCCTGATGGAGCTCCCCGCGGAGCATCTGGCCCTCACCGGCGGCCGCCCGTACTGGCATCCGGTGTTCGCGGTCGCGGACTGTGACGCCACGGTGGCGAGTGTCACAGAGGGCGGCGGCAGCCTGCAGATGGGTCCTGAGGACGCGGAGGGCGTGGGGCGGCTGGCCGTCTGCCTCGACCCGGCCGGTGCGGATTTCGTGGTGCTCAAGCCCGTGGAAGCGCCCGTGTAAAGCGGAAAAGCCCTGATTAAAGCTGACATTTCTTCGGCCCGGATCTCCACGGGATCGGTGCTGGATCGCTACGGGATCGTGCACTGGATCATGCTGCGCCGCCCGCCGAACGTCGCGTATCGTCCCGGAAATCCCACATCCGTATCCGCTCCGGTGCCGGATTGAGTCCGTCCTGCCCCTCCCCACCAGGGGGTACCCGGCGGTAATGTCAGCGCCCTCCTAAGAGGAGGCGGCGCTTCCGGGGCCGCGGGTTTCGATCTCGAAAGTGCGAGGGGGCCTGATGGCAGCGAACACTCATCCCGCGCATTCCCGTGGGTCGTACGGCGGCTCCGAGGAGCGCTGGCGGCGGATGTGGAGCCACCGCGAGCAGTTGCTGAAGGTGGCCCGCCGGAGGTCCATGAGTCTCGAGGACGCCGAGGATGCGGTGCACGAGGCCATGCTGCGCGCGGTGGAGAACCCTCATGTCGACGAGGAGCGGCTCGGGGCATGGCTGACGACCGTGACGATGCGGCTGTGCGCCGACCGGTACCGGCAGGTCAACCGGGAGGCGCAGGTGGGCAGTCGGTCGACCTTCGCCGTCCCCCCGCCCCCGCCCGTCGAGGAAGAGGTGTGCGACCGCGCGGAGGCGAAGTGGCTGGCGAGCCGGAGCGATGAGCTGCCCGCCCGGCAGGCCGAGGCGCTCTGGCTCAAGTCGGAGGACCTGGACGTCGGTCAGGTCGCCCGGAAGATGGGCCTGAGCTACCGCACGGTCGAGTCGCTGCTGGCCAGGGCCCGGCGGACGCTGCGCAACTCGCTCGCCGCGACGCTGGGGGCTGCCCTGTGGGCGAGCGGGCAGGGACGGCACCGGGCGCCCGGCGGAGGCGCGCAGGCCGCGACGCTGGTGTCCACGGCGGCGACGCTGGCCGTTCTGGGATTCGCCGCGCCCCACTACCCGTACGAGCCGGACGGAGCCCGCCCCACACCGACCTCTCCCGAGGCGACGGAGGACTGGCCCACGGCGTCGTACGAGAGCGATATGCCTCCGGCCTCGTCCGGGTCCGCCGCGATATCCACGCCCGCCGGTCGGGGTGGTGCGCTCGCGGGTGACCTGGCCGCGGAGGTGCAGGCCATGCTGCCCGAGGCGGTGACGCTCCCGGGGCTGGCGGTTCCCTCGGTGCCCGCCGTCCCGCCGGCTGTGCACATTCCGTCGGTTCCGACCGTCCCGTCGGTACTGTCCGTGCCGACGGTTCCCGACATCCCGGACGTTCCCGGCGCTCCGTCGCTCGACGACGTTCCGTCGGCTCCCTCCGCCGACTCGGCTCGGTCACACATCCCGAACTTGTCGGACTTGTCCGGCCTTTCCGGTCCGTCCGCCCCCTCCGTTTCGAGCTCGCCCTCCGGCGTCGACCCGTCGGCCCGCCTGGGCGGCGCGACCGCTGACGACTCCACCGGGCGGCACGCCGACTCGCTGCCCACGGGCTCGCTGCACACCGACGTTCAGCCCTGATCAGCACGTGATTGCGGGCCCGTAAAAAAATTCGGATTGCTCGCGACGGACGGCCCGCCCGCCCCCGTAGAGCAGATGACAGTAGCTGCTTCAGGGTCGAAGGGCGGAGCGAATGGGTGTCGAGATCTGCGTGGAAGGGTTGACCAAATCCTTCGGTCACCAGGTCATCTGGCAGGACGTCTCGCTGACTCTGCCCGCAGGAGAGATATCGGTCATGCTCGGCCCATCGGGCACGGGTAAATCGGTCTTCCTCAAAACGCTGGTCGGGCTGCTCAAGCCGGACCGAGGCTCCATATGGATCGACGGGAGGGACGTCACCGCGCTTCGCGAGCACGACCTCTACGAGGTGCGGAAGCTTTTCGGCGTCCTCTTCCAGGACGGCGCGCTGTTCGGGTCGATGGACCTCTACGACAACATCGCCTTCCCGCTGCGCGAGCACACCCGCAAGTCCGAGCGGGAGATCCGGCAGATCGTGCTCGAGAAGATGGACATGGTCGGCCTGATCGGGGCCGAGGGAAAGCTGCCCGGTGAGATATCCGGGGGTATGCGCAAGCGGGCCGGTCTTGCGCGTGCCCTGGTGCTCGATCCCGAGATCATCCTGTTCGATGAGCCCGACTCCGGCCTCGACCCGGTGCGCGTGGCCTATCTCAACCAGCTGATCGTCGATCTCAACGCGCAGATCGACGCGACGTTTCTGATCGTCACGCACGACATCGCCTCGGCCCGCCTGGTGCCGGACAACATCGGGTTGCTGTTCCGCCGCGAGCTGGTGATGTTCGGGCCCAGGGAAGAGCTGCTGTCCAGCGGCGAGCCGGTGGTCGGCCAGTTCCTCAACGGGCGCATGCAGGGCCCCATCGGGATGGCCGAGGAGAAGGACGCCGCCCAGGTCGAGCAGGAGCTCGCCGAGCTCGACGCCGGCAACCACATCGGCCCGAAGGGCGGCAAGGGCGCATCCGGCGCGGGTGTGACCCCCCGCCTGCTGCCCAGCGAGGGCATCGTCCGCCCGCCGCGCTGGCAGGAGATCGCCGAGTACGAGGAGAAGATGCAGCGGCTGCGGGAGCTGCGGGTTGCCTCCGAGGGTGCGGTCGGCGCGGACAGCCGGGGGGTGACCGGCAAATGAGCCTTTCGCCCACCAACGCGCTGAAACATTCCGGCAGCCTGTTCGCCCTGTTCATGGACGTCCTGCGGACGCTTCCGCGACGGCCGCTCCAGATACGCGAGTTCATCCAGCAGTCCTGGTTCATCGCGAGCGTCACGATTCTGCCCACCGCGCTGGTCTCCATCCCGTTCGGAGCCGTGATCGCGCTCCAGATCGGCAGTCTGACCCGGCAACTCGGAGCGCAGTCCTTCTCCGGCGCCGCGTCGGTCCTCGCAGTGCTGCGCGAGGCGTCCCCGATCGTGACCGCGCTGCTCATCGCCGGTGCGGGTGGTTCCGCGATCTGCGCTGACCTCGGGGCGCGCAAGATCCGCGAGGAGATCGACGCCATGGAGGTGCTCGGGATCGACCCGATCCACCGGCTGGTCGTTCCGCGGGTGCTCGCCTCGATGTCCGTTGCCGTCCTGCTCAACGGACTGGTCTCGGTGGTCGGTGTGGCCGGCGGCTACTTCTTCAACGTGGTCCTGCAGAACGGGACGCCCGGCGCCTATCTGGCCTCCTTCACCACCCTCGCCCAGCTACCCGATCTCTATTGGGCCGAGCTGAAAGCACTGCTCTTCGGGGCCATCGCCGCAATCGTCGCCTCGTACAAGGGCCTGACGGCCAAGGGAGGCCCCAAAGGTGTCGGAGACGCGGTGAACCAGTCGGTCGTCATCACCTTCATGCTGCTGTTCGTCGCCAACTTCGTGATGACGGCGATCTACTTCCAACTCGTTCCGCAGAGGGGTTAGTCGATGGCGCTGTCGGAACGATTCATCACAGGCCCCCTCCGCTCCCTCGAGGAGCTCGGCGGCCAGCTGTCCTTCTACGGTCGCTCGCTCGCCTGGACCGGCCGCACGATGCGCCGCTACAAGAAGGAAGTCCTGCGCCTGCTGGCCGAGGTGAGCTTCGGCCGCGGAGCGCTGGCGGTCATCGGCGGCACCGTCGGGGTCATCGCGTTCCTCACCTTCTTCACCGGAACCGAGGTCGGCCTCCAGGGGTACGCCGCGCTCAACCAGCTCGGCACGTCGAACTTCGTGGCGTTCATCTCCGCCTACTTCAACACCCGTGAGATCGCGCCCCTGGTATCCGGGCTCGCCCTCTCCGCGACCGTCGGCGCCGGCTTCACCGCCCAGCTCGGCGCGATGCGGATCAGCGAAGAGGTCGACGCGCTGGAGGTGATGGGCGTCCCCTCGCTGCCCTTTCTGGTCACCACGAGGATGATCGCCGGTTTCGTCGCGGTGATCCCGCTGTACGTGATCGGGCTGCTCTCTTCCTACTTCGCCGCCCGCACGATCACCACCGGCTACTACGGGCAGTCGTCGGGCACGTACGACCACTACTTCCAGCAGTATCTGCCGCCCGTCGACGTGTTGTGGTCCTTCGGCAAGGTGATCGTCTTCGCCGTCGTGATCATTCTCGTCCACTGCTACTACGGCTACTACGCGAAGGGCGGCCCGGCGGGCGTCGGCGTCGCGGTGGGCCGGGCGGTGCGCACGTCCATCGTCGCCATCAACATCATGGACTTCTTCCTCAGCCTGGCGATCTGGGGAGCCACCACGACTGTGCGGATCGCGGGGTAGCAGACAGATGCCGATATTGACACCGACACGGATGCAGACGCCGGCTCCGGCTCCATCCCCGGCGAAGGCCCGTACGCCCGGCGGCAAGCTGCGGCTCTACGGCATTGTCTTCATCGTCGTCCTCGGGTTGCTGCTTGCGCTGACGGTCGCCATCTACCAGAAGGCGTTCACCCCGTCGGTCCCGATCACCCTCCAGGCGACCACGACCGGCAACCAGCTGGAGCCGCCCGCCGACGTGAAGCTGCGCGGCCTGATCGTCGGGGAGGTCCGGGAGGTACGGGCTGACGGCGAGAAGGCGACGCTCGACATCGACCTCAAGCCCGAGCACACGTCCCGCATCCCGGCCGACGTCCAGGCCCGGCTGCTGCCCAAAACGCTGTTCGGCGAGAAGTACGTCGACCTGGTCGTCCCCGACCACTCCCCGCAGCGGCCCATCCAGGCCGGAGACGTCATCACCCAGGACCGCACCAAGGCGGGCATGGAGCTCCAGAAGCTGATGGACGACCTGCTGCCGCTGCTGCGCGCGGTCCAGCCGGGCAAGCTGAACGCCACGCTGTCCGCGTTCGCCGACGCGCTCGAGGGGCGCGGCGACGAGATCGGCACCAACCTCGTCCGGGTGGAGCGCTACTTCCACGAACTCAACCCGCACATGCCTGCCATGCAGGCGAACATCTCGAAGTTCGCGGACGTGGCCGAGATCTACGCGGACGCCGCCCCCGACCTGGCGAGGATCCTGCGCAACTCGATCGCCAGCAGCAAGACGCTGGTGGAGAAGAAGCAGACGTTCGCCTCGGCCCTGACCGGGACCACCACCTTCGCGGGCACCGCGGAGAACGTGATCGATGACAACTCCGAGCGGCTCATCGGCCTGGCCCGGGTCTCCCGGCCCACCCTGGCGCTGCTCGCCCGCTACTCGCCCGAATACCCCTGCCTGCTGCGCGGCCTGGTGAAGTCGGAGCCGCTGGCCGAGCAGATTTTCAAGGGCGGAAAGATGCACATCACCCTGGAGGTCGCTCTGCCCCGCTCTCCCTACAGCCCCGGCGAGGAGCCGCGCTACGCCGAGCGCTCAGGACCGAGCTGCCGGGGCCTGCCCAGTCCGCAGAAGCCGTTCCCCGGGGCCAAGCTGAACGATGGCACCAAGGGCTCCGGCTCCTCTTCCCACTCCACGCCCGGCCTGCTCAGCGGCGTGACCGGTACGGCGGCGGAACAGCAGGTCGTCGGTTCGCTGGTGGCCCCGGTCATGGGCGTGCCCGCCGACGAGGTGCCCGGCGTGGCGACCCTGCTCTTCGGCCCGATGGCCCGCGGAACGGCGGTGAGCGTCGCATGAAGGCACGGGAGACGGCCGCACCGCTGATCAAGTTCGCGCTTTTCGCCGTGGTGACTGTGCTGGCCACGGCCCTGCTCGCGGCCACCATCGTCAACATACGGTTCACCGACGAGGACACCTACCAGGCGGTGTTCAGCGACGTCACTGGCCTGGAGAAGGGCGACGACATCCGGGTGGCCGGGGTCAGGGTCGGCGAGGTGCAGGACATCCGGATCAAGGACCGGACGCTGGCCGAGGTCGAGTTCACCGCCTCCAGCGACCGGCCGCTGCTCGCCTCCTCCGGCGCGGTCATCCGCTACCGCAACCTGGTCGGACAGCGCTACATCGCGCTGACCGAGGGCGCGGGGAAGAGCAGCGATCGGCTCCGGCCCGGAGCCACCATCCCGCTCTCCAGGACCCAGCCCGCCCTCGACCTCAACGCGCTGCTCAACGGCTTCAAGCCGCTGTTCGCCGCGCTGAGTCCGAAGGACACCAACCAACTGGCCACGGAGATCATCAAGACGCTCCAGGGCGAGGGCGGCACGATCAACAGCCTGCTCGCGCACACCGCGTCGCTCACCACGACGCTCGCCGACCGCGACGAGCTGATCGGCTCGGTGATCGACAACCTCAACGACGTGCTCGGCACGGTGGACAAGCGCAGCACGCGCTTCTCCGGCCTCCTCAAGCAGCTCCAGCGGGTGATGTCCGGGCTGTCCGCCGACCGTAAGGCGATCGGTGACTCGCTGGTGGGCATCAGCGACCTGGCCGGCGCCACCTCGGGCCTGCTCGAAGACGGACGCCCGGCGCTGAAGTCCGATATCGCCCAGCTGTCCCGGCTCACCGGAACGCTCAACAAGAACGAGAAGACCGTGGAGGGCGTCCTGAAGCGGCTCCCGCGCAAGCTCAACAAGCTCACCGCCACCGGCTCGTACGGCTCCTGGTTCAACTTCTATCTGTGCGACTTCGACGGCCGTGTCGTGCTGCCGAAGACCGCGGAGGCCATTACGCCCCGGCTCCACGTCGACCAGGCGAGGTGTGGTCGGTGATCCCCTTCCGCGAACGCAACCCCGTAACGATCGGGGCGGCCGGCCTCACCACCATCGCGCTGCTCATCGCCGCGGCGTTCAATGTGGAAAGCCTTCCGCTGATCGGCAGCGGCGAGAAGTACAGCGCCGCTTTCTCCGAGGCGGGCGGCCTCAAGTCAGGTGACGAGGTCCGTATCGCCGGGGTCAAGGTCGGCAAGGTCGACGACGTCGAGCTGGACGGTGACCACGTCAAGGTCACCTTCCGGGTCAAGGGCGAGCCGCAGTTCGGGACCAGGAGCGGCGCCGCCATCCGGGTCAAGACCATCCTCGGCGCCAAGTACCTGTCCCTGGAGCCCAAGGGGACCGGGCAGTTGGAGCCCGGCAGCGAGATCCCGATCAACCGGACGGTCCCGGCCTACGACGTGGTGCAGGCGTTCAGCGACCTCACCACGACCAGCGAGAAGATCGACCACAAGCAGGTGGCGAAGGCGATGGACACGATCTCGGCGACGTTCAAGGACTCGCCCCCCGAGGTCAAGGCGTCGCTCAACGGTCTGTCCCGGCTGTCCAGGACGGTGGCCTCGCGCGACAAGGCGCTGGGCGATCTGCTCAAGCGCGCCAACGGCGTCACCGGGGTGCTGTCCAACCGCTCGGACGAGCTGGTCTCCATGATGAAGGACAGCAACGCGCTGTTCGAGGAGATCCGCAAGCGGCGCCAGGTCATCCACACCCTGCTGGTCAACGCCACCACGCTCGGGGTGCAGCTCTCGGGTCTCGTCGAGGACAACCGGAAGCAGATCGGCCCGGCGCTGAGCCGGCTGAACACGGTCGTCCAGATGCTGCAGCGCAACGAGAAGAGCCTGAACCGCAGCATCAAGCTGATGGCGCCGTTCGCCCGGGTCTTCACCAACACCCTCGGCAACGGCCGCTGGTTCGACACCTACGTCCAGAACATGGTCGCGGTTAATCCCGCCTCGCCCCGCGGCGGGGGCTCCGCGCAGACATCCCCGGGAGGTTCACGATGAGGGCCGCCTCCAGGAGGAACAGGACACGGCGCAAGCTGCAGCGCCGTATCGCGCTCGCCGTCGCGCTGGCGCTTGTCACGGGACTGGCCGTGGCGCTCTGGCCGCAGCAGGACAACGTCAAGGTCACCGCGTACTTCCCGCGCACCGTCGGCATCTACCCCGGTTCGGACGTCCGCGTCCTCGGCATCCGCATCGGCGAGGTCAAGAAGATCACGCCGCAGGGTTCCCGGGTGCGGGTGGAGCTGGAGTACGAGGCGGACAAGAAGGTGCCCACGGACGCCAAGGCCGCCATCATCAACTCCTCGGTGGTCAGCGACCGTTACGTCCAGCTGCTGCCGGTCTACCGCAGCGGCCCGGAGATGAAGAGCGGCGACGTCATCCCCCAGAACCGCACGGCCGTCCCGGTCGAGCTGGACCGGATCAACGACAGCCTGCACACCACGGCCGAGGCGCTCGGCCCGCGTGGCGCCAACAAGGACGGCTCGCTGAACCGGCTGCTCGGGGTCAGCGCGGACAACCTGAAGGGGCAGGGCGGGAAGATGCACCAGATGGTGAAGGACCTCTCGCTGGCCGTCTCCACCCTTTCGGACAGCCGCAAGAACATGTTCGGGACGGTCCGGAACCTCCAGGTGTTCACGTCCGCGATGGCGGCGGACGACAAGAGCGTCCGGACCTTCAACGACAGCCTGGCCGGCGTGGCGGAGCAGCTCTCCGGTGAGCGCAAGGAGCTCGGGGAGGCGCTCAAGCAACTGTCGATCGCCCTCAAGGACGTGGCCGGTTTCGTCAAGGGCAACAAGAAGTCGCTGACCTCCAATGTGAAGGGTCTCAGCGAGGTGACGCGCGTACTGGTCAAGCAGCGCGCCGCGCTGGAGGAGCTGATGGACGTCGCACCCGCCGGTCTCGGCAACCTCAACAACGCGTACAACCCGGAGTCCGGCACGCTGGACACCCGCAGCAACAGCGAGCAGTCGCATGACCCGGCCAGCGTGCTGTGCTCGATCTTCAAGACGACGGGAGAGAGGTCCGACTGCGGGGAGCTGCAAGAGCTCTTCAAGTCCCTCCCCGACATGCCGAAGGGCGACCCCGTCACCGGAGCCCCCCAGCAGGCCTCCGCAGGGACCGCCACAACGGACAAGACGCTCGGCGGGATTCTGGGGGCCAGCGCATGATCGTCCGGAACGAGGCCGCCCGCCCCGAGCGGCGGCACAGGACCGGCTTCGCGGCGAACGTCCGGCGCACGGCCGCCCTGTGGGTGGCCGCCGGGTCGGTGCTGCTGTCCGGCTGCGAGTTCAACGGCCTGTACGACGTCCAGCTCCCGGGCGGCGCCGCCGCGAACGACGACGCGTACCACGTCACCGTCGAGTTCCGGGACGTCCTCGACCTGGTGCCGCAGTCGGCCGTGAAGGTCAACAACGTCACCGTGGGCGCCGTCGAGAAGGTGGAGCTCAAGGGCTGGCACGCCAGCGTCCGCCTGCGCATCGCGGACCATGTGAAGCTGCCGGAGAACGCGGTCGCCGAAATGCGCATGACCAGCATGCTCGGCGAGAAGTACGTGTCGCTGGCCAAGCCGGCGGGCGTCCAGCCGGTCGGGAAGCTCGAGGACGGCTCGCGGATCCGGATGTCCCGCAGCAGCAGGACCCCGGAGATCGAGGAGGTGCTCTCCGCCCTCTCCGCGCTGCTCAACGGCGGCGGGGTGGCCCACCTCCACACGATCACCAAGGAACTGAACAACACGATGGAGGGTCGCGAGGACCGGATCAAGAACCTGCTCACGGAGCTGGACACCTTCCTTGGCGGCCTCGACCGGCAGCGCTCCGAGATCGTCCGCGCGATGAAGGGCATCGACCGGCTCTCCAAGCGGCTCCGGAAGGAGAAGACCGCGATCGGCGAGGCCATCGACACCATGCCGCCCGCGCTGAAGGTGCTGGCCGACCAGCGCCGCAACCTCACGCGGATGCTGCGGTCCCTCTCCAGTCTCGGCAAGGTCTCGACGAAGGTGATCAACGCGTCCAAGGACGATGCGATCGCCAACCTCCGGAACCTGCAGCCGATCCTCACCAAGCTCAACCAGGCGGGCAACGACCTGCCGAACGCGCTGGAGCTGCTGACCACCTATCCGTTCCCGCGCAACGCCCCGGACGCCATCAAGGGCGACTACACCAACCTGCACATCACTGCGGACCTCGACCTCAAGAGCATCTACGGCAACGTCACCGAGGACCCGAAGAAGCCGCGCGAGGGCAAGAAGGACGACGGCGGGAAGCCCGGCGTGCCGGAGGCACCAGAGGCACCGGACGCGCCGGAGGCACCGGACGTGCCGGAGTTCCCCGGTCTCCTCGAGCCCACCTCGCTCCCGGAGTCGGATGGGGGCCAGGACACGGGCGGCGGCGACGCGACGTGCCTGCCGCTGTGCACCGGAACCCAGGCCTCGTACCGCACCTCCGGCATCGGCGGACCGGTCTATCCCAGCGGTTTCGACCTGGCTCTCGCGAGGCTCATGACGAAGGGGATGCTGTCGTGATCACCCGTATGGTCAAGGCGCAGCTTCTCGCCTTCACCGCCATCACCGCCGTGGGCGTGTCCTACGTCGGCGCGGAGTACGCCGGCCTCGGCGACCGGATCCTGGACCGCGACTACACGGTGCGGGCGAACTTCGCCGACTCCGGAGGCATCTACTCGGACGCCGAGGTGACCTACCGAGGGATCCCGGTGGGCCGCGTGGGCGAGCTGCGCCTCGGCGACTCCGGCGGTGTCTCGGTGGAGCTGCGCATCAAGGACGGCCCGCGCATCCCCTCCGACACCCTCGCCGTGGTGGCCAACCGCTCGGCGGTGGGCGAGCAGTACGTCGATCTGCAGCCGCGCGCCAGGAGCGGCCCGTATCTGAGCGAAGGCTCCGTGATCGCCCAGAGGGACACCCGTACCCCGCTGCAGACGACGAAGCTGATCAAGGGTCTCGACCGGTTCGTCCAGTCCGTCGACAAGAAGGACCTGAAGATCACGGTCGACGAGCTGGGCAAGGCGTTCGCGGGCACGGGGCCGCACATGTCCCGGATGGTCGACTCGGGCAACGCGCTCGTGAAGGAGGCGAGCGACTCGCTCCCCCAGACGATCAAGTTGATCGAGGACTCCCAGGGTGTGCTGCAGACCCAGATCGACAAGGGCTCGTCCATCAAGTCCTTCTCCCGCGATCTGGCGGACCTCACCGAGCAGATCAAGAACAGCGACGGCGACTTCCGCAGGCTGATGGACGGCCAGACGTCGGCCGCGCACGAGATGGACTCGCTGCTGAAGGCCAACCAGAGGGCGCTGCCGGTGCTGCTGGGGAACCTGATCAGCGGAGGCCAGGTGAGCGCGGCACGGCTGCCGGGCATGGAGCAGACCCTGGTGACCTTCCCGGCCGTCGTCGCCGGCAGCTTCACGGTGCTCCCGGGCGACGGCACCAGCCACTTTGGTATGGTCCTCAACTCCGACGAGCCCCCGGCGTGCCGGCAGGGATACGGCAGCACCCAGCGTCGCTCCCCCAAGGACACCAGCGAGCGGCAGGCGAACACCTCGGTCCGCTGCACGGAGCCGCGCGGCAGCAAGACCTCGGTGCGCGGTGCGCAGAACGTCCCGCAAGCGGGTGGCTCCGCCTCCGGGAGCCGGGCCGATCTGGCGTCGTACGTGGCGCCCTACGACCCCGCGTCCGGCCTCGTCACGGGACCGGGCGGAGGGGCCGTCCAGATCGGCTCGACCGGGGGAGAACAGAACGTGTTCGGAAAGGACTCATGGCAATGGCTGCTCGTTGGACCGATGGCATGAATGTCATGAATGTCCGGAACCTGGCCGCCCGCGCCGGCGGGCCGCCGCTCCGTCTGCTGGCCAGGGGGGTGCGCTCTGCGCGCCGCAGCAGGGCGCTCCCGGTGGGGCTTGCCGTCGCCGCCGTCCTGCTGCTGGCCCTCTCCGGCTACCTCGGCGTGCAGAAGTACGAGCACCACCAGGCGGACCGGCGCGACCAGCAGGTCCTGGCCGCCGCCCGCCAGTCGGTGCTCAACTTCACCTCGCTCGACTACCGGCACTACGACCGGGACAGCAAGAACGTCCTGGACGGCGCCACCGGTGACTTCAAGCAGCAGTTCGCCGAGCAGAACAAGCAACTGACCAAGCTGGTGGCCGCCAACAAGTCGGTCTCGCAGGGGCAGGTGCTCGAGGCGGGGATCATCCGGGCCGGTGACAAGACCGCCCGGGTCCTGGTCGTGGGCGACAGCAAGGTCACCAACGTCGCCGCTCCGAAGGGGCAGGCCCGCAACTACAGGCTGCAGCTCGACCTCGTGCGCGAGGACGGGCGATGGCTGACGTCCAATGTCGAATTCGTCGGCTGACAGCCAGTAAAGCCAGTAAGGAGAAAGACCGTGGCGAAGCTGTCCGTTCGAGGGAGTGCCGGCAGCGGCACGACCCGGTCCCGTTCCTCCTTCGCCGCGGCTGCCCGTGCCGCGGCCAAGCGAGCCGAGAAGGCG
This sequence comes from Streptomyces sp. 7N604, assembly GCF_052245475.1. Lineage (NCBI taxonomy): Bacteria > Bacillati > Actinomycetota > Actinomycetes > Kitasatosporales > Streptomycetaceae > Streptomyces > Streptomyces sp. 7N604. The sequence goes on from NZ_JBQQBX010000032.1 coordinate 79,395, forward strand.
CACGGTCCGGCCGCGGAGGAGGAGGCCGTGCCGTCGCCGGGACGTACGGGGCTGATCGACGCGCCGGAGGCGGAGACGCCCGCGAAGGCGGCCGCTGAGCCGAAGCCGAAGCCGAAGCTGAAGCTGAAGCCCGAGTCGGATCAGAAGCCGACGCCGACGCCGACGTGGCTTCGCTCCGGCCTGATCAGCGCCGTACTCGCGGTCCTCGTCGTGGCGGGTCTCGCCGCGACCGCCGTGCTCGGGTGGGACTACCGGGACGCCGAGCGCGCGAACGAGGCCCGTACGGAGGCGCTCGCGGCCGCGCGCAAGGCGGCTCCGGCGATTCTGTCGTACGACTACCGGCACCTCGACCGCGACTTCGCTGCGGCGCGCAGCCACATCACGGGCGCCTTCCAGGACAAGTACCGGAAGACCACCTCGACCGTCGTCGCGCCCACCGCGAAGCGCTACCACGGGGTGGTCAAGGCCACGGTGGCGAAGCCCGCGTCCGGCGACGAGGCGGCATCGGTGGTGTCCGCTTCGCCGGACAAGGTCGTCGTCCTGCTGTTCATGAACCAGGTCACCAACAGCACCCAGGTCTCAGGCCCGCGCCTCGACCTCAACCGGGTGCGGATGACCCTGCAGCGGACGTCCGACGGCTGGAAGGTGAGCGCGGTCGACGCGCTGTAGGCGGGACAGGCCCGGACAGGCGGGATAGGCGGGCGAGGGCGGCTCGGGTCAGAACCCTCCACCGAAGTCGCCGCCGCCGAACCCTCCGCCGAGGTCGCCGCCGCCCCCGAAGTCGCCCGAGTTGAAGTCGGAACCGGAACTGTCGCCGCCGCTGTAGTCACCGCCGTACCCGTCGTACCCGTACGCGTACGGCCCGGTCAGCATGCTGCCCAGCAGCGTGCCCGCCAGCAGCCCGGGCAGGATACCGCCGCCGAAATAGCCGTAGGCCCACGGCCCGTACGCCGGTCCGGCCTCCCAGTACGGCCTGCGCCCGGACGCCGTCTCCACCTCGCGCCCCATCGGCTCCTCGCCGTCCTCGAGGCGCGCCGCGTCCGCCGCGCACACCGGCACGGTGCGCTCCTCGCCGCCCGACGGCGCCCACTGCACGTCCTGGACCGACGGGCCGTGCCGCGGGTCGAAGAAGCACGGCACCCGGCGCTCGGGCAGCGGCTCGCCGTCCCGCCGCGCCTCCAGCGTGGCCAGCGAGAACCGGCCGTCCTCCAGCGACTCGGTCACATCCCGTACGTCACTGGGCCGCCGCGCGCGGTCCATCGACGCCTTCGCCTTGTCGTACGAGTCCAGGGCTCGGGCGTAGTCCTCGCGCATCGCGTCGTCCGTCTTCGGTGCCGAGGGGTCGAAGTCGATCCGCTCCAGCTCCTCGCCGAAGGCGGTGATGTCCTCGTCCACGACCGGGCGGAGCGTCTCCAGCTGCGCACGGTCCCGCTCGGCCCTGCGCTGCTTGCCCCGGCGGCTGACCAGCAGGGCACCGCCGCCGACGGCCGTGATCAGCACGCCGAGCGTCACGAGCAGGCCGGCCGCGCTGACTCCGGTGCCGTTCCCGGTGCCGGTGCTGGTGCCCGAGCCGCCGCTCCAGGTGGCCGGGGCGTGGCCGTTGGCCTGCTGCAGGGCCTGATCGACGAAGCCGTTGACCATGGCGCTCACGTCGCCGGGGTCGGATCGCTCCACGGCGCCGGAGAGGTTGGAGACCTCGTTGCGGGACATCACCGAGGAGTCGGCGCCCGCGTCGAACCGGTCACCCAGCGCGACTGCGTACACGCCGGTGATCCCGACCTTGGTCCGCAGGTCCTGGAGCAGCGTCGACGGCTGGAACTCGGAGGCGTTGGGCAGCACGGCGACGAACACCGGCTTGTCCGCCTTCTCGATCTTGTCCGCCAGCGCGTCCGCATCGGCGGCGGGCAGCTGCCCCGAAGCGCGCGGATCGACGTAGACAGGGCCCTTCTTCAGGGCGTTCGCGGCGCTGTCGAGCCCGTCCGCGGCCCGCGCCCCGGGAGCCATGACGGCCATCAGTACGAGGGCGGCGGCGAGCACCGCCAGCACAGGCAGAAGCAGGGTGCGGCCCGCCCAGGACTTCGCTGCGGTGTTCATATCTACGAAACTACTCCAAAGGTGCAATTTCGGGCTTCTCGGTGTGCAGGGCAACCATCCCGCGGCCAGGGCAGGCGGCGCGAGGGCCTGGACCCGTACGAGCCCGGGTGGAGGAGTTCGCCTTCCCCGAGGGCGCCACGCTGCTGCTGTTCACGGACGGAGTGACCGAGGCGCGGAATGCGGAGGGCGTCTTCTGCGGCCCGGGGGGCGGCTGCGCGGCCGGCGGTTCCCCGGGCCCGACGCGCTGCTCGACACGCTCGTGGCGGACGTACGGCGGCATGCGGAGGGCGGGGTGCCGGACGGCATGGCGATGCCGGCGGTCACCCGCCCCGCATCCTACGTTCCGTAACCGGGCGCATCCCTGCGTATAACAACTGACGCACGATCGGGGAAGCGGTGTTTCCGTGCGTGGGGGCAACTCGCCCGAATTGGCGGCTTCCTGTCCTGGTTGGTCCCTCGGGATTTCGTTAACGATCACACCGAACGGCTTGGAATCACGTCCCGCCGTCTATTAACGTTCGATAACGCAGCGCGGTCGTCCCAGCCGCCACAAGAGGTGGCACCGTGCGCCTACGCCGAATCCCGCACCACCAGCACCAGCAGCACCACCTGCACGACCTGCACCAAGGGAACCGGGGAACCACCACCTTGGGGTGAATCGGGCGCCTCTCCGGAGGGGCCCGTAGGAGACCTTCCTGCTCCGAACCCGTCAGCTAACCCGGTAGGCGAGAGGAAGGAAAGGAGTGCGCCCGAGTGGCGTCCAACAGGCCTGGCCCCGAGATCTTGCCCGAACCCTCCGACACCCAGAGCTTCGACTTCGGGCCGGGCGGATTCGGTGAGTTCGGTGAGGACTACCCGGCCGCCGGTTCCGGCGACTGGAACCCGACCACGGATTCCCTGGCCCCGGTGCGCGGCAGGCACCGCGTCGTCAAGCAGCGCGGTGGCGGCATGGCCCGCAGCGGCGCGGTCCTCGGGGTCGGCGTGTTCGCCGCCGTCGGTGCGGGCGGCATGGCGAGTGCGCAGGACAAGCCACCGGTCTCCATCTCCATGCCGGATCTCTCGTCTGTCTCGGACAAGCTCCCCGACGCAAAGGCGCTCCCCGGCATCGGCTCGCTGATATCCGACGACGCGGACAGCGTCGGCGACGGCACCGTGACCGCCGCGGCCCCGCTCTCCCAGGCCGGTCTCACCGACGAGGAGGCGGCCGGGGGCGCCGACGCGGGCGAGGCGCTGCGCGCCCGCATCATGCGCCAGGCCGAGCAGCAGCAGACGGCGGCGGAGACGGCGGAGCGCGAGGCCGCGCAGGAGGCCGCGGCGGAGAAGGCCGCCCAGGAGGCCGCCGAGGCGAAGGCGAAGGCCGTTGCCGCGGCGAAGAGGGCCAAGGAGGAGGCCGAGCGGAAGGCGGCCGAGGAGGCGGCGCGCAAGGCCGAGGCCGAGCGGCTCGCCAAGCTGGCCCGCAGCTACAGCCTCCCCACCTCCTCGTACACGCTGACTTCGAGCTTCGGCGAGTCCGGCTCCATGTGGTCCAGCACGCACACGGGCCAGGACTTCGCCGCCCCGACCGGCACCCCCGTCAAGGCGGTGCACGGCGGCACGATCACGGAGGCCGGCTGGGCGGGCTCCTACGGCTACCGGATCGTCCTCACCCTCGAGGACGGCACCGAGGTCTGGTACTGCCACCTCTCCTCGATGACCCAGACGTCGGGCGAGGTGACGACGGGCGAGACGATCGGCCGCGTCGGCGCCACGGGCAATGTCACCGGCCCCCACCTCCACCTGGAGGTACGGCCGGGCGGCGGCGACCCGATCGACCCGGCGGCCTGGCTGCGCGGCAAGGGCGTCTCGCTCTGACGTCCGTACGGCTGCTGTGACTTATCGCACCCTGTTCGTCGGCAGCCCTGGTGCAAACCCCCCGACACCAGGGCTGTCGGCTTGCCTGCGTGTCCGCGTCCCCGCTTCTCAGTCCGCGTCGCGGTTCGCGTCGCTGTGCGGGCGTTGCCCGGAATGGCCCGGCGCAGGGCGGCGTTGATCAGCCGTATGGCTGACAGGAACAAGATCATCGGTGATCTGGCCGTCCACCCCCTCTCCCTCGGCGGCAACGTCTTCGGCTGGACCGCGGACGAGGCGCAGTCCTTCGCCGTACCCGACGCGTATGGAGGCGGGCGGCAACTTCCTCGACACCGCCGACGTCTACGGAGATCATCACCGCCCTCGACCAGCTGGTGCGGGCGGGCAAGGTCCGGCAGATCGGCGCCTCCAACGTCTCGCCCGAAGCGGTTCGAGGCGTCGCTCGCCTTCTCCGACCGCGAGGGCCTGGCGAAGTACGCCGCCCTCCAGCCGCACTACAACCTCGTCTCGCGCGATACGTACGAGGGGCCGCTCGCCGGCGTCGCGGCCCGTCACGGGCTGGCGGCCGTCCCGTACTCCGCGCTCGCCTCCGGCTTCCTCACCGGCAAGTACCGGGCGGGCGCGGCGGTGGGTGCGCGGGCCGCGCGGGCGGCCCAGCACCTGGAGACGGAGCGCGAGCGGCGCGTGCCGGCCGCGCTCGACGAGGTCGCCTCGGCGCGGGCGCGGAGGTCGCCACGGTCGCCCTGGCGTGGCCGGCCGCCCAGCGAACGGTGGCCACCCCCATCGCCGGCGCCCGCACCCCCGCCCAACTCCCCGCCCTCCTGGCGCTCGCCGACCTCGAGCTGACGGACGCGGAGGTGGCGGTGCCGACGGCGGCATCGGCCTGACCCTTCCCCCCCGCCTCCCCCAGGGCGAGTGATGCGCCGGACCCGCCCTAAGGGCGGGTGGGTGGGTATGGGCGGGTCGTGGGTGTGGGCGGGTGATGGTGCGGCCCCGTGCCGGGGCCGTAGTACGGCGGTGGCGCGTAGCCGTACGGCGGCAGGCCGCCGTAGCCGTGGGGCGGCCCCCACTGGGGCGGGACCCACGGGCGGGCCGTCAGCAGCGCCGCATGCGCAAGCGCAGGCTGCGCCAGGTCCTTGCGCTGCCACAGGTGGTGCAGCAACTCCTGCTCGCGCGCCACGAAATCCGCCCCCGCCGCCCCCCGGTGCGCCCGCTGCCGCAGGAACGCCAGCGCCGTGGCGAACGCCTGGTACTCCGCGACCGCCCGCGCCGCCGCCTTCCCGTGGTGGCGCCGCGCCACGTCCCGCGCGATCGCCCGCGCCCGCATGGACGACAGCGCCTGCGGCTCCTGCGGCACCAGCCAGCCGGCCGCCACGTACGCGGGCAGATGGCTCCGTACGGTCCTCAGCTCGCTGCCGCGGGACCAGATCACCAGCCACGTCAGCAGCCCGAAGACCGGGACCATGAACATGCCGTAGACGGCGATGAAGCCGTACCCGCCGAGGCTGGCCGAGCCGTTCCAGACGGCGTGCAGCACGATCGCCGTGAGCAGGCCGGCGAGCGGCACCAGGACCCGGCGGGCGCGCTGGCGCGGCGCGGCGAGCGCGGCGACACCGAAGCCGATGCCCGTCAGCGCGGTGAAGAGCGGGTGCGCGAACGGCGACATCACGATGCGGATGAAGAACGTCGCCGCCGTGACGGACTGGATGCCGGACGACCCGAGGGCCTGGTCCTCGCCGAAGGCGTTGCCGAGGTAGAGGATGTTCTCGGTGAAGGCGAAGCCGGTCGCGGTGATCCCGGCTATGACGACGCCGTCGACGATGCCGTCGAAGTCGCGGCGGCGGAAGACGAAGAGCAGGAGCAGCGCCGCGCCCTTGGCGCTCTCCTCGACGACCGGGGCGATGACCGTGGCCCCCCAGGTCTCGGCCTCCGTCGCGGAGTCGGTCTCGACGCGGGTGGCTATCCACTCCGTGGCGAAGCCGTTGGCGATGATCGCCACCAGCGTCGCGGCGCACGCGCCCCAGGCGAAGGCGAAGGCCAGGTTCCGCCAGGGCTCCGGCTCGACGCGGCCGAGCCAGCGGAACGCGGCGATCATCAGGGGGACGGGCAGCACGGCGAGCCCGAGGCCGACCAGGAAGCCCTCGGTGCCGGTCTGTTCGCGCACGAGGGCGAGGATGACCAGGCCGCAGAGCGCGAGCAGGGTGATCAGCGTGCCGAAGCGCAATGCCTTGCTGTGCCGGAGGGCACGGCGCGGGCGGTAGCGCCAGTGCGCCCGCTCCGGCACGGCGTCGAACTGCGGCTGCGGTTCGTAGGCCGGGACGGGCGGTTGCCCTGGAGGTTGACCAGGCGGTTGTCCGGGCGCTTGTCCTGACGGTTGCCCAGGCATCTGCCCGGATGGTTGCGCAGGCGGCTGCCCGGGCGGTTGCCGGGGCTGCTGCGGGAGCGGGGACTGGTGCACCTGTCGACCCTAACGAGGGCCGGAGCCCCGTGCGGCGGCGTATCGCCTTTCGTGCGCAGCCTCATACGCGCGGGGCAGGGGCCGGCGGGGCCGGGGCCGCGGGACAGGCGTGCGCCTCCAGGCTCAGCGGCGTACGAACAGGAGGTCGCGCACCACGTGCCCCTTGTCGAGGCCCGCGCTCTCGAACTTGGTCAGCGGCCGGAAGGCGGGGCGCGGCGCGAAACCGCCGTCGGGCCGGGTGTTCTCCAGCTCGGGGCTCGCGGACAGCACTTCGAGCATCTGCTCGGCGTACGGCTCCCAGTCGGTCGCGCAGTGCACCAGCGCGCCGGACCGCAGCCGGGAGGCGGCCAGCTCGACGAACTCGGGCTGGATCAGGCGGCGTTTGTGGTGGCGCTTCTTCGGCCAGGGGTCGGGGAAGTAGATGCGCAGCCCAGAGAGCGCGGCGGGCTCGATCATCTCGCGGAGGAGGATGATCGCGTCACCGTTCGCGACCCGGACGTTGGACAGGCCGTTCCGCTCCGCGAGACTGAGCAGGTTGCCCTGGCCGGGGGTGTGCACATCCGCGGCGAGGATGCCGGTGCCGGGGTCCGCGGCGGCCATCCGGGCCGTGGCCTCGCCCATGCCGAAGCCGATCTCCAGGACGACGGGGAGCCCGCCGAAGAGGCCGTCCAGGTCGAGCCGGGACAGGCCGTCGATGTCCAGGCCCCACTTCGGCCACAGCCTGCGCAGCGCCTCGCCCTGGCCGGCGGTGACCCGGCCACGGCGCGGGCGGAAGCTGCGGATCCGGCGCTCGTGGTGCGAGCCCGCGGGGTCGGCGGCGGGCCCCTCGGGGAAGAGCACGGCGCGAACCTCGCGCGGCGCCCCGTCCCCGGGCCCAGGCATACTCCGCCCGCCGCCGGGGCCGTCCTGCGGGGCGCCGTCGGCAGATGCGGACATGGGGGTCTTCTCGGACTCAAGCACAGTGCCTCCGATTCTACGTTCGGCCTGCTGCGCCCCCACCCGCCGACGCATTCCGCCCGGCTCCCGCGCCCGGTCGCCGGGCGCTGACACCGCCCGCCCTGTGAGGGCGCGCGCCGAAACCGGGCGTGCCACGGTGCGGGTCGGCGGGGCGTCCGCAGCCCCCCGGCGCTGCCCGCGCCTCCGGCGGCGTGCAGGCGTGCCGCTGGGCGGCTACGTCCGCACGCCCGGCGTGGCGTGCTCTCGGTGGGGAGGCCCGGGGGCGTTCCGCCCGCCCCCGGGCGCTGCACGCGCCTTCAGCGGCGTGCAGGCGCGAGGCCGGCGGCTACGTCCGCACCGCGCCCAGCGTGGCGAGCGCTCGGCGGGCGATTTCGCGGCCGATCGGGAGGGATGCGGTTGCCGCGGGAGACGGGGCGTTCAGGACATGGATCACGCCGGGGGACTGCGTGATGAGGAAGTCGTCGACCAGCGTCCCGTCCGGCAGCACCGCCTGGGCCCGAACGCCCGCCGGGGCAGGCGCGAGATCCTCGTCCGCGATGTCCGGGAGCAGCCTGCGCACCGCGTCCGCGAAGGCGTGCTTCGACAGCGAGCGGCGCAGCTCGCCCGTCCCGTACCGCCAGTGGTGGCGGGCGATCCGCCACGTCCCCGGGTACGCCAGCGTCCCGGCCAGCTCCCGGGGCCGTACGGTCCGCCAGTCGTAACCCTCGCGGGCCAGCGCCGGCACCGCGTTCGGCCCGATGTGGACCGTGCCCTCGATGCCGCGGGTCAGATGGACGCCGAGGAAGGGGAACCGGGGGTCGGGCACCGGGTAGACGAGGCCGCGGACCAGGTCGCGCCGCTCGGGCACCAGCTCGTAGTACTCCCCGCGGAAGGGCACGATCCGCATGCCGGGGTCGTCGCCCGCGAGCCGCGCCACCCGATCGCAGTGCAGCCCTGCGCAGTTGACCAGCGCGCGCGCCCGGAGCACGGCCCCGTCCGCCGTACGGACCGCGATCCGGGAGGCCCGGCGTCCGATGACCCGGACCTCGGACCCGTACCGGATCCGCCCGCCCGCGTCCTGGACGAGCTCGGCCAGCCGGTTCGCGACCGCCGTGAAGTCGCACACACCCGTGGTGCCCACCTGGATGGCGGCGAGTCCTCGCACATGCGGCTCGCGCTCCGTGATCTGGGCCGGGCCCAGCTCGCGCACCGGAATGCCGTTCTCCCGCCCCCGCTGGACCAGCGCGTGCAGCCGCGGCAGCTCGGCCCGCTCGGTGGCGACGATCAGCTTGCCGGTCACCTCGTGCGGAATGTCGTGCTCGGCGCAGAACTTCACCATCTCGGCGGCACCGCGAACCGCGAACCGCGCCTTCAGGGACCCCGGCCGGTAGTAGATCCCGCTGTGGATCACGCCGCTGTTGCGCCCGGTCTGGTGGCGCGCGGGGGCGCTCTCCTTCTCCAGGACGGTGACGCGGGTGCCGGGCGCGGCGCGGGTCAGCGCGTACGCGGCCGACAGGCCGACGATCCCGCCCCCGATCACCAGCACATCGCTGTCCTGCGCCACCGCCACCGCTCCACCTCCGCTCAGGTCACCATCCGGCCCGGTCCGCCTTCACCTCGTCTTCACGATGATGCCTTGGCCCACCGACAAACGTCCGAAACCCGCGCGGCGCAAGGGGGCGGGGCGCACAGCGGGCGCACGGCGGCGCGGCGGAAGCAGGGCCATCCGCGGTCACGGGAGTCACGGGGACCACGGACGGAGACCGCGGAGGTCACGACGGAGACCGCCGGGGTCGCGACGAAGCTCGCAGGGTCACGGCGATCACGCCGGGGAGACCAGCAGCGGCCGTGCCCGCTCCCGCAGCTCCACGACCCGCGGCTCGTCCCCGTACGGCTCGAGCCGGTGCAGCAGATCGCGCACATACTCCGTCGTGCGTGCCGACGATATCCGCCCGGCGACCTCCACCGCGCGCGTGCCTTGCGCGCACGCCGCGTCGAGGTTCCCGGACTCCAGTTCGGCGACAGCGGACACGACGAGCCGCAGCCCGTGCGAGCGTACGAACTCCTCCGTCGGCCGGGACAGCGCCTGCTCCGTGAAGCGGCGCACCTGGCGCGGGGCCTTCAGGTCGCGGTAGCACTCGGCGGCGTCGGCGGCGAACCGGTCCTCGGTGTAGAAGCCGAGCCACGAGGGGTCGGGGTCGCCGTCCCTGGACCGCTCCAGCCATGCCTCGGCCGCCTTGAGGGCCGCGCCCGCCGCATGCGAGTCGCTCGCCTTGGCATGCGCCCGGGCCTCGACGAGCCGGAAGAAGCTCATGGTGCGGGCCGTGGCGAGCCCGCGGTTGCGCTCGAGCGCGGCCTGCGCGAGGTCCACACCCTCGTCGGCGAAGCCGCGGTAGGTGGCCTGCAGGCTCATCGAGGCGAGGACATAGCCGCCGAGGGGCACGTCGGCCGCGGCCCTGGCGAGCCGCAGTGCCTGGATGTAGTAGCGCTGCGCGGCCTCCTGCTGGCCGGTGTCGAAGGCCATCCACCCGGCGAGCCGGGTGAGTTCGGCGGTCGCGCCGAAGAGCGAGCGGCCGACCTCGTCGCTGTACGTGCCGAGCAGCAGCGGTGCGGCGTCGACTCGTAAGCACTCCGGCACCATGGATGAACGCCAATCCCCGCCGCCGTACTTGGAGTCCCAGCGGCGCGCGTCCTCGGCCGCCTCGCGCAGCTTCGTCACATCGCTGTGCCCCACCCGCAGAGGCGTGCCGTCGCCGCCGTTCGCCTCGGCCTCCCTGGGGTCGCGGGCGGCCGCGCTGTCGGCCGGGGTTATCAGCCAGCGGGAGGCGGGCGTCGCGTACGCACTGACCGAGAACGACCCCGCCAGGCTCTGCCAGATGCCCCCGCCGCCCGCCCGGCGGCCCGCGAGGTCGAGCCGGTAGAGCTCGGTCGCGGAGCGGACCGCGGCTGCCACGTCGCGCGGGAAGGCCAGGCCGACCTCCGGTGCCGGGTCGGCGTCCGCCAGACCGATCTCGTGCAGCGGCACGGGGCGGCCGAGCTTGCCGGCGATCGCGGCGGCGATGAGGTGGGGCGCGGCACCCTGCGGCACCATGCCCTTGGACACCCACCGGGCGACGGACGTCTTGTCGTAGCGGAGCGTCAGTCCGCGCTGCGCGCCGAGGTCGTTGACCCTCCGCGCGAGCCCGGCGTTGCTGATCCCCGCGAGGGCGAGAACGGTGCCGAGCTTCTCGTTCGGCCCGCGTTGCTCCCTGGACATGCGCCACCCCTCGACACACCGACGACCCCCCGGCATAGGCACGGGGCATTCGTAAACCCAGCGTAGTTCGCCGCATCCCGACCGTTAAGGGGCAGGATTCCGGATGGCGAGATTGTTGTCCGTTCTGGCGTACGGGCAAGGGGGCGCGTGCTCCGGGTGTATGTGGCCGTGCGCCCGGCCGTGCGCTCTGTCCTGGCCACAGGGGGAGCGCTTCCATGGATGGTGCGTGGGTCGGCCCGCTGAACTGGAACCAGTGGGCTGGGGGATACCGCCACCTCATTCCCCGCGGGTGGCGGACCAGTCCGGGAGGCGGGTTCCGCCTCCCGGACTGCGCGGGTTCCGCCTCCCGGACTGCGCCGTTCTGCGCCGAAACGCCCTCGCTCGCGCCCCTGCCGCAGATTGGCTGAATGGCGCCTCCCGGTTGGGGGTTTGACCGCCCCCGGGCACGAAAGGACGGGGGCTCCGGTGCAGGCTTCCCGGCCTTCTCCGGCCACCTGACGCGCCACCGCCGCGGATTCCGGAGGTATTTCGCGGGGATTGTGCCGAGGCCCCGCCGTTTGCGTCTGCTTGTGTCCGCGCTCGCGGAGCCGGTCCCGTACGCCCGTGTCGTGGCAGCATGGTCCCTGAAGCGAGAGCACGATCCCTTGGGGGACCGGCCGTTGGCCCGGCCGCGACTTGAGCGGGTTCCGCGCCGGAACCGCCGGCTGACTGTGCATGATGACTGCTGATTCCTGGTTGCCCAGCGTGTGGAGGCGGCGATGCGGTGGTTGGTGGGATGGAGCAGCGCCGCCGCGGTGCCGGTCACGGGCGAGGCCCGCACGGTCCACCCGGTCGGCGCCCAGCTCCTGTGGGGTGACCCCGATCCGCTGTGGGCCGTCGGCGACTGGCGCCCCGATGAGGTGCGCGTCGTTCAGGCTGCCCCCAACACCCGCCTCGCCGTGCTCGGTTGCTGCGGCGCGAGCGACGAGCAGCTGCGCGCGGGCCTGTTCACCGCCCGCGGCGGCGCCCTGCGCCACCTCACCGCCTGGCCCGGCAGCTACACCGCCGTCGCCCAGGTCGGCCGCCGCCTCACCATCGCGGGAGACCTGGCCGGGGCCAGGCCCGTCTTCCACACCCCCTGGGCGGGCGGCACCGCGTACGCCACAGCCGCCCTGCCGCTCGCCGACCTCATCGAGGCCCAGCTCGACATCGGCCACCTCGCCGCGCTGCTCGCCTGCCCGGACGCGCCGGAAGCCCTGGGGGACGGCACGCCCTACGCGGGCGTGCGGCGGGTTCCGCCGGGACACGCGCTGATCCTGCGCGACGGCGCCCGCGAGATCACCGCCTACGAGCCCACCGCCTCGCTCGCCGTCGCCGCGCCCCAGGTGGAGGCCGCACAGGCCGTGGACGGCGTACGGGACGCGCTCGTCGAGGCCGTACGCGCCAGGCTCGCCGCGCCCCGGCACGCGCCCGAGACTCCCGAGCCCGACCAGGGCCCCGTCCCCGGGATGGGGCCCGCGGCCCGGCGGGCGGCGCGCGGCGCCCCGGCGCCGGGCATCGGCGCCGACCTCTCGGGCGGCAGCGCCTCCTCGACCCTCGCGCTGCTCGCCGCAGGCCTGCCGGGCGTGCCGGGGACGCCGTTCGGGCACGGCACGGGGGCGGGCGAGCGGCTGCTCGCCGTCACCTTCAACGACCTGGCGTCGGGGGCGTCCGGCGGCCACGCGCGCGTGGGGCGGGAGGCCGAACTGGAGCGCGCCCGCAGCATCGCCGCCAACCCGCGGTTGCACCACGTCGTCGTCACCGGCGGCGAGGAGGCCCTGCCGTACGCCGACCTCGACGCCATGCCGCTGACCGACGAGCCCGGTCCCTCGCTGGTCGTCGCGGAACGGCACCGGCGGCGACTCGCCGCGGGCAGCGCGGACCACCTGGTGGGCAACGGGGCCAGACAGGTCCTGGACGGGCACCCGGCGCGCCTCGCAGACCTGCTGATGGACCGCCAGCGGCGTCGCCTATTGCGGCCCGTCGCGGCCCTGGCGAAGTCCGAAGGCCCTTCCGCGCACTCGCTGTTCGTCCCCTTCACCGTCTACCGAGCGGCCCGCAGACTGGCCCGCACCTCGTACCGGGACGGGGTACGGGAGGCGGCGGCGCGGCTGCTGGAGCGGCGCTTCGACGACGGCGCGGACGGTGGCGGAGGTGGTGGGGGTTGGGATGGCAGCGGCGGTGGTGGCGCGGCGGCGCTCAACGGCAGCGGTCCTGCCGGGGCCGTGGACGCGTCTCTGGCGGCCCTCGCCTGGTGCCGGCCGGGGCCCGCGGCGCGCTGGCTGACGGGGGAGGCGCTCGCTGAAGTATCGGTTCGCCTGCAGGACGCGGCCTCCCGGACGGCGCCCGTGGAACGACCCGGGGAGCGGCGCGCCCGAGCCGCCCTTGCCCGCCACGCGCTGGACCACCGCATCTTCGAGCAGGCCGCGGAGGTGCGCAGCCAGCGCCTGCACGCGCCGTTTCTCGACAACCAGGTCGTTCGCGCCTGCCGCGCGCTGCCCGAGGCGCTACGCGTACAACCGGGGGCGCGCGCTTCGGTGTTGCGCGCTGTGCTGGCGGGCGCAGGCATCCGCGATCTCCCTCCGGGGTGGGGTGCCACCTCGCACGCCTCGCACGCGGCCGCGGTACGGGCCGGGCTCCGCGCCGCCGTCGGCGATCTCGTCGCCCTCTTCGACGCACCGCTTCTCGCCGACGCGGGCCTGGTCGAGGCGCGCGTGATCCGCAAGGCGCTGCGCGCCGCGGCCGAAGGCGAACGGCTTCCGCTGGACGGCCTCGCCGAACTGGCCTCCACGGAGCTGTGGTTGCGCCGCCTCCTCTCGCGCCGCGGCACCTGCTGGGCGGGGTCCGCGGCGCCGCGGCAGCGCGCGGTGGCGGGCGGTGTGGTTCCGCGGCCTGCGCTTTAGGCTCGCCGCAGGGCCGCTCCGCGGAGGGGGAACCTCCACCCCCTCCGACCCCCTGACCCTCCCGCCGGTGGCCGCTGGTGGCCTGCACCCGTAGCCCGAACTCGTCGGAGAACCCCTGCTGAACGAGCGGTCGCCCGCTGAATGATCAGCGGCAGGTGATGCTCGACTGCGCCCAGTCGGCCAGCGCCACATAGCCGAGGAGCGATTGCCCCTCGACGACCAGGCGGATCGTCTCGCGCCCGGCCAGCGGCACATGGACGGGCACCGCCGCGTCGCCGCCGCGCACCACGCCCGAGCGCCACAGGCGCGCCCCGTCCCCGTAGACGGAGAACCGGACGGCGCCAAGGCCGAGAGTCGCGTCGTCCACGCCGACGAGCGCGTCGTAGGCCGTGCAGGAGCGGTTCAGGTCGATGGTCACGGACGAGTCCGCGTGCACCGTCGCTCCGTGGTCGTACCGGGTCCCACCGATCCGCTGCCCCCCGCGCTGCCACAGCCACGAGCTCTCCATGGCCCGTACCTCCGGCTCCGTGCTGTCCCCGGTCACGTCGTACGACAGCCCGCTGATCCGGTACGTGGTCGTGGGCGGCGGAGGAGCCGGCTTCGGGGGCTTCGGAGGCTTCGGCGGTTCCGGGGACTCCGGCTCGGTCGGGGTCGGCTCAGGCGTGGTGGGGGAGGGCGTCGGCTCGGGGTACTCCGGGCTCGGCGTGGGTGTGCTCGGTTCCGGCTCGCGCTGCGTGGACCGCGCGGTGGGCTTTCCGGGCTTCTGCTCAGGATCCCGGTCCGGCCGTCCCGCCTTGTGCTCGGGCGGCGGGGTCGGTTCGGGCTTGGTGCCCGGTGGTGCAACAGGGGCCGACGCGGGCGGCCTGGCCTGAGTCTGCTTCTCCGGCTCGCCGTTCCCGGCGATCACCGCGAACACGGTCGCCGCAGCCGCGACCGCGACGACTGCCGCGATGCCGGCCTTCACCGGCAGGCCCAGACCCTCGGACGCGACCGCTCCCCCGGAGCCCGCACCGCCTCCGGAGCCCGTCCCCGCGCCCGCCCCGGTTCCGGAACTCGCACCGCCTGCCGCGCCGACCGCTGTCCCGGCCGCCGTTTCGCCCGCCCCCGGGGCGCCCGCCCCCGCCGCGGCCGCGGCGCCCGCGCCCGCCGCCCCCGCCGCGCCCGGGGCGCCCGCGCCCGCCGCAGCCGCGGCGCCGGCCGTACCGGCTGCGACTCCCGCCGCCTTGAGCGTGTACCCGGCGGCGATCCAGCCGATGACCGCGACCGGCAGAACCGCCCGCAGCCGCGCGTTGACGTCCTTGACCTCCAGCGCGGCCGTACGGCACCTCGCGCACGTCTCCAAGTGCTTGCGCAGGCCGCGCTCGGCCCGCACCCGAAGGCCGCCGCGGGCATAGGCGCCCAGCCGGTCGGCGTACCGCGCGCAGTCGCCGGCCGAGGTCAGCGAGGAGTTCACATGCGCCTGCAGATAGGCCTGCTTGAGCCCTTCGCGGGCCCGGTACGCCAGCACAGCCGTGGCATTCGCGGTCAGCCCGAGCAGCGGGGCCACCTCGCTGGGCGACTCCTTCTCGACCGCGGTGTGCCACAGCACGGTCTGCCAGCGCTCGGGCAGGCTGCGGAACGCCTGCACCGCCATCGACTGCTCGGCCTCGTGCATGGCCCGCACGTCCGCGCCCAGGTCGAGCGTGCCCTCACTGGAGGCGGATGTGCGCGCCGCGAACAGCGCGAAGTCCTCGACCAACTGCTCCCGCCTCGCGGTCCTCGTCCAGGCCGCCGCCACCCGCCGTACGGTCGTCAGCAGATAGGCGCGCACCGCGGAGTCCGGGCCCGTGCCGCTCTGCACCGCCTGCAGGGTGCGCGCGAACACCTCGCCGGTCAGGTCTTCCGCGGTGTGGTCGTCCCGGCAGCAGGACCTGGCGTACCGGCGCACCGCATCCGCATGGCGCCGGTACAGCTCCTCGTACGCACCGATGTCTCCGCCGCGCATCCGCCCGATCAAGTCGGCGTCGGAGGGCGCCGTTTCATCGGAGGGCCCCGTTTCAATGGAGGCGGCACCGGCGGATGATCCGGCGGAATACGCGGCGCCAGACCCGGCCGGTGCCTCGCCGCCGTCCCGCTGCCGCGGCACACTCGGACCTGTCTCCGCGCCCAACTCGCTGCCACCGAGTGGCTCGTCCCGCCCGCCAGCGCCCATATCCGAGGCCCCCGTACCCGCAGTCACGCCCGAACACCGGGCAAGCCTGCCACAAACGGGCGGCCCGGCTGACCCGTCATGGCGACCAACCACACCTCTGGGGCGTGTTCGCACGACAGGGCACTACAGATCCCCCGATCGGGGCATAATCCGCGGATGCCCGAAGGGCGAAACCCCCGGCCCTCGCGGCCGTAACGGGACGCCGCGGCCGCTCCTGATACCCCGGGCGCCACAACGACGACGGCGAGGGCTGCCAGGGCAGCCGACGACGGACACGACCGCCGCACCGCATGCCCTACGCCACAGGGCGCGACCGAAGCCCCTCCAGCAGGATGTCCAACAGCCGCGCGGAAGCCGCCTGCTGGTGAGCCGCGTCCGGCAGCGACGGCGCGGCCGTGGCTATCACCAGCAGCACATCCGCGACCGTCACATCCCCCCGCAGCTCGCCCGCCGCCCGCGCCCGGTCCACCAGTTGTCCCACGACCTCCAGGAGCGCCGCCGCCCCCGCGTCGTCGCCCGGATCGCCTGCCCGTCCCGCGGCACCGTCCGCCCGCGCCGGCGACTGCTCCACCAGCCGGAGCCCCGGCTGCGGGTTCCGCTGGTGCGGCACCCGGCCCGCCGGGCCGGCGGCCGGGGCAGCCGGCGTGGCAGCTCCCGAATCAGTCCCGGACACAGCTTCCGAAGCGGCCCCCGATCCAGCCGCGGCCGCCTCCGGCTCGGCGTCCACCCCCACCCGCAGCACCTGCGGAGGCAGCAGCCGCCCCGCGCCCGAGGCCACCGAGGTCCGCAGGAACCTCGACAGCGCCGACCACGGCTCCTCCTCCTGCCCCAGCGCGGCCCGCGCCTGGTCGGTGAGCCGGGCGGTCTCCTCCTCGGCTATACGCCTGACCAGCACGTCCTTGCTCGGGAACCGCCGGTACACAGTCCCCACGCCGACCCGCGCCCGGCGGGCCACATCCTCCATCGGCGCGCCGTAACCCAGCTCGCCGAAAACCTCGCGCGCCGCGCGCAGTACATGCTCCAGATTGCGCTGCGCATCCACCCGCAGCGTTGAAGAGCCCTGAATGTGCATAACGCGTATCCCCGTTCCCCCGGTAATGACGTCTCCCCCCGGAGACTCCCCGCCCTGACTGCCGGGGGCGGTCCGGCACCCCGACGAAGTACGAACATAGTTGAGCCCAGGTCAAGAATGAAGGGGGACGCTCCGGGCGCGCGGCACCCCGTTCGGACTACCAGCCACCGCCGCTCAGGACCCGTACCCCGTGATCGCCCCCGCCCCATCGGCTGACCTGCGCCATTGCGGCACCCACGAGCGCGCCCGTCCGTACCGGGCGCCAGGCACCTCCGGTCACACATTTCGACGAGCCTGTGGACAAACGCGCGTGGCGGGTGCGTCATGGGAGTGTGCTGTGAGCAACGTCGCGAGGAGACCCTCTGTGAAGGAACCGGCGCGCATTCTCGTTGTCGGCGGTGGATACGTCGGGATGTACTCCGCCCTGCGCCTTCAGCGGAAGCTGAAACGCGACGAAGCCCGCATCGTCGTGGTCGACCCCGAGCCGTACATGACGTACCAGCCCTTCCTCCCGGAGGCCGCCGCCGGCTCGATCTCGCCGCGCCACGTGGTGGTCCCGCTGCGCCGCGTCCTCGACCGGTGCCAGGTCGTCATCGGCGAGGCCAAGTCCATCGACCACGCCAAGCGCACCGCGACCATCTCCACCCTCGCCTCCGCTGAGGAAGGCACCGGTTCGGTCGAGCTCCACTACGACGAGCTGGTGCTGGCCCCGGGCTCCGTCTCCCGCACCCTGCCCATCCCCGGCCTCGCCGACTACGGCATCGGCTTCAAGACGGTTGAGGAGGCCATCGGCCTCCGCAACCACGTCCTCGAGCAGCTCGACATCGCCTCCTCCACCCGGGACCCCGACGTCCGCGACGCGGCGCTCACCTTCGTCTTCGTCGGCGGCGGCTACGCGGGCGTGGAGGCGCTCGCCGAGCTTGAGGACATGGCGCGTTACGCCTCGCGCTACTACCACAACATCTCCGCAGACGACATGAAGTGGATCCTCGTCGAGGCGACCGGTCGGATCCTCCCCGAAGTCGGCGCGGACATGGGCAAGTACGCCGTGCGCGAGCTGCGCAGCCGCAACATCGACGTACGGCTCGAGACCCGCCTCGAGAGCTGCGAGGACCGGGTCGCGGTGCTCAGCGACGGCTCCCGCTACCCGACCCGGACGCTCGTTTGGACCGCCGGCGTCAAGCCGCACCCCGTCCTGGCCGCGACAGACCTGCCGCTGAACGGGCGCGGGCGCCTCGCCTGTACCCCGGCCCTCCGTGTGGACGGCGCGGATCACGCGTGGGCGGCCGGCGACGCCGCGGCCGTCCCGGACCTGGCCGCCGACGAGCCGGGCAAGGAGTGCGCGCCCAACGCCCAGCACGCCGTCCGCCAGGCCAAGGTGCTCGCCGAGAACATCATCGCGTCCCTGCGCGGCGAACCCGTCAAGGACTACGAGCACTCCTACGCGGGATCCGTCGCCTCCCTCGGCCTCCACAAGGGGGTGGCCCAGGTCTACGGGCGCAAGATCAAGGGCTACCCCGCCTGGTTCATGCACCGCACCTACCACCTCAGCCGTGTGCCGACCTTCAACCGCAAGGCCCGGGTGCTCGCCGAGTGGACCCTGGCCGGGCTGTTCAAGCGCGAAATCGTTTCGCTCGGTTCGCTGGAGAACCCGCGCGGTGAGTTCGAACTCGCCGCGGGCACCGGCCGGCACAACGAGACGACGTAGCGCGGTGCCGGGGCGCGAGGGCGCGAGACCGGGGCGCAAGGGCGCGAAGCGACGGCGCAACGCCCGGAACTGCCCGCCGGCCGCCCGCGTCTGACGAATGTCAGTCCCCTCGGCCACACTGGACGTGTGACCATGGGTGGGCTCATACCTACGAAGCGTGCTGTAGGGAACGAACTGTTGCACTTGCTGTACCCCCGGCCGGCCTGGCTGACCCGAAGCGACATCACGAGGCAAAACTCAGTGAACTTCACGCGCTGGAGCGCCCGGCTCCCCGGAACACAGCGACGCGCCGCCGCGCGGACCGAGCGCGGCTCGCGCCCCCGGCAGCCGTCAGGGCCCGCGGGCAGCGGAAGCCCGGTGCCCGCCGCGCGCGGAGAGCACGCGGAGTCCGCCGTCACGCCCGCGTACCCGGCCGCGACCGCACTTCCTGACGGGCACCCCACCGTGGACGGGCTGTCCGTCCACGGCGTCCTCGGCCAAGTACCGGGCCTGGTCGCGGTTGTGTACGGCCCGGACCACCGCATCGCGTACGTCAACGGGGCGTACGCCGCGGTCTTCGGCCCGCGCGCCCCGGGCGGCCCCGCGCGCGAGGCGCTGCCCGAACTCGCGGAGCTCGGCCTGCTTCCCCTGATGGATCAGGTCCTGCGCAGCGGCAAGCCCCGCACCGTCAAGTCCCGCCGCGTCCCCGCGGGCGGCCCGGCGGCGGGGGCCGAAGGCTCCCGCCCGGAGGCGGCCGAAGGCCGTGGCCGGCACGGCTACTACACCTTCACCTGCAGCCCGATCGACATTGCGGTGCCCGGCGCGGGCGTCGGCGAGGCGGCCTGGCAGCCCGGAGCGGCGGCCGGGACGGAAGCCACTCGGGAGCCCGGAGCCGGGGCCCTCGGAGTCGGGGACACCGGCGCCGAGGGCGGCGCGCCAGGCGCGGAAGGGGGCGCGCGCAGCGCCAACGCGCCCTCAGTAGTCCCCGATGCTCCAGATGCTCCCGTTGCCGCGAACAACACGCCGCCGGCCCCCGCCGCGAGCGGCTCCCACCGCGGCGTGCTGATCTTCGCCGCCGACGTCACCGACCAGGTCGAGGCCGCCGAGCGGCTGCGCGCCAGCGAGCGCCGCCAGCGCGAGGCCGCCGTCACCCTCCAGCGCAGCCTGCTCCCCCAGGAGTTGGAGCAGCCCGACGACCTGCGCATCGCCGCCACGTACCTGCCCGGCGGCACGGACGCCGCAGTGGGCGGCGACTGGTACGACGTCATCACCCTCGGCGCGGGCCGTACGGCCCTGGTCATCGGCGACGTGATGGGGCGTGGCGTGCGTGCGGCCGCCGTCATGGGCCAGCTCCGCACGGCCGTACGGGCCTACGCGCGCCTGGACCTGCCTCCGCACGAGGTGCTCCAGCTCCTCGACGGGCTCGCCGCCGAGATCGACCCGAGCCAGATCGCCACCTGCGCCTACGCCGTGCACGACCCCAACGAGGGGCGGCTCGTCTACGCCTCCGCGGGCCACCTCCCGATCATCCTCCGGGACCCCGACGGCACGGTCCGGCGCGCGTCCGAGCCCACGGGGCCGCCGCTCGGCACGGGCGGATGGCTGCACACCTCGGGCTCCGTACCGCTCGGCCCCGGCTCGACCGCCGTCCTCTACACGGACGGCCTCGTCGAGCGCCGCGGCGAGGACATCGACGAGGGCGTGGCCGCCCTGGAACAGGCACTCGCAGGCGCCACGGGCACACCCCAGGTGGTGTGCGACCGCCTGATCCGCGCCCTGGGCGTCACCGCGGACCACGACGACGACGTCGCCGTCCTCGCGCTCCAGCACCCGGCTCGTACGGGCCATGACGCCGAGCTCTTCCACAACGCCGCCCTTGAGCTGCTGGGCGGAGTGGAGGCCGCGCCACGCG
Source organism: Streptomyces sp. 7N604 (assembly GCF_052245475.1). Classification (NCBI taxonomy): domain Bacteria; kingdom Bacillati; phylum Actinomycetota; class Actinomycetes; order Kitasatosporales; family Streptomycetaceae; genus Streptomyces; species Streptomyces sp. 7N604. The sequence continues at coordinate 99,770 of NZ_JBQQBX010000032.1, forward strand.
CGCGTGCGTTCGCCTCGGGCGTCCTCGCGAGCTGGCGCTTCCCACCCGAACTGCGCGACCTCGGCGTCCTGGCCGCAAGCGAACTCGTCGCCAACTCCCTCCAGCACGGCACCCCGCCGATGCGCCTGCGGCTGCGCCGCACCGACCGCCGCCTGATCATCGAGGTCACCGACGGCGACGACCACCTCCCGCGCCGCCGCCGTGCGGAACCGGCGGACGAAGCGGGCCGCGGGATCTCGATCGTCGCCACCATCGCCTCCTCCTGGGGCTCCCGCAGAACCCCGGGCGGCGGCAAAGCGGTCTGGTGCGAATTCGCCCTGCCGGCGGGTTAGCCGAACGGCTCTTCCCAGCCACTCCCATGCGTGGGGCGAGTGGGTGGGAAGAGCCGGGCGCGTAGCGCCGGTCCCGGCCCGTGGGGAGCTCAGGCGGCCGCAGTGACCGGCTCGGACTCCGGGGGCTGGGCCGGGAGCGACGCCGCGCCTGCCGGGCTCGGAGCCGGGCGCTGCTGCCCAGCGCGCAGCGGGCTGTCCTCGCGCGGGCTGAGCCGGCGCCCCAGCCGCAGCGCCAGCACCGTAATCCCCAGCGAGCACCCGATGAGCATCACGATGTACGCCACGTACATCCCGGCCCCGGCCATCAGCCCGCCCACCGCCGGCCCGACGGCCAGCGCCAGCTGCTTCACCAGAGCGAAAACCGAGTTGTACTGCCCCACGCGCGCGTGCGGCGCCAGGTCCGCCACCAGCGGAGCCACCGTCGGCGACAGCATCGCCTCGCCGAGCCCGAACAGCGCGTACGTCGAGATGATCGCCGCCGTCGCAATCGCCTGGCTCCCGTGCACGAGTCCGGACGCACCGGCCGCCGCCCATGCCACCGTCCAGATCAGCCCGACCAGCGCGATGACCCGGCTGCGCCGCCGCCGCTCCACCAGCTTCAACACCACGAACTGCGCCAGCACGATCACCGCCGTGTTGGCCGCCAGCGCCGCCCCCAGCATCGCGGGCGAGATCCGGGAGACCTCGACGGCGAAGGCGGAGAGCCCCGACTCGAACTGCCCATAGCAGGCGAAGAACATCACGAAGCCCAGCACGCACAGCTGCACCATGGCTCGGTCCGCGAGCAGCGCCCGCCAGCCGCCCTTCGCCCGCTCGTCCGTCGGCACCGCGTCCTCCATACGAGGCACCCGTGGCAGCCGTACGGTCGCCACCGTCGCCCCGAGCACCAGGAACATCAGCGCCTCGATCGAGAACAGGGTCACGAAGCTCGATGCCCGCGATGTGTCGACGATCAGCCCGCCCAGCAGGCCGCCGACGCCGAGACCCAGGTTGTTCAGGAAGAACTGCATGGCGAAGGCACGCGACCGCGTGGCCGTCGTCGAGCACCACACGATCATCGTGGCCAGTGCGGGGTGGATGACCGCGATGCCGGCGCCCAGCATTCCCGCCGCAGCGATGACCAGCGGCTCGCTGCTCGCCAGCCCGAGCCCCAGCGACCCCACGGCGCCCGCGACCCCACCCGCGACGGCGACAGGCAGCGGCCCCCGCCGGTCGATGATCCGACCGGTGAAGGGCAGCACGACGAGCGCCGCCACGGCGAACGCCGCGAGCACTGCACCTGCCGTACTGGCGCCGAGTTCCCGCACCTGCGCCACGTAGATGAACAGGAACGGGACGGTGAAGCCATTGCCGAACGCGCTCAGGGCGTTGCCCAGTTGGATCCGGCGCAGCGCAGCGCCCATCGCGGTGGTCACACTCACCTGCCCAGGTCGAGAGAGTCGGAGGGTGATCCGACGTCGGAGAGGAAGAAGGACGAACGTCGAAGTCTGAAGACTTCAAGCCTAAAGTTCGAACCTAAAGAGTACACATCCAAGGACTTCAACGCCAATGAGTTGCGTGCGATACTTCCGGGCATGGCTGACACCCCCGCCCCCGCAGGCCCGGATCTGGAGCCGAGCCTCGAGGCACAGATCGCGGCCTACCAGCGCGAGTTCCGCGACCTCGACCCCCAGGTCGAGAAGGTCGTCTCCGCGCTCCAGCGCCTCAACCGCCGTATGAACGTGGCCTACGGGCGCCAGACCGCGACACTCGGCATCAGCAACGCCGAGTGGGAGGTCCTCAAGGCCCTCGTCCTGGCGGGCGCCCCGTACCGCCTGGGCCCCGGCGACCTCGCCAAGCGCCTCGGCCTCACCCCGGCCGCGATGACCCACCGCGTCGACCGCATGGCGAGCGACGGTCTGGTGACGCGGGAGCGGGACGAGAAGAACCGCGTACGCGTGATCGTCGAGCTGACGGCGGAGGGCAGGGAGAAGTGGCTCGAGGCGATGCGGATGGCGTCGGTCTTCGAGGAGGAGCTCCTCCAGGACCTGTCGGACAAGGAGCGCGGCCAACTCGGCGAGATGCTCATCCGGCTGCTGCGACGGGTGGAAGATGCCCAACCGGACGCCGAGGGGCGCCTGAACGACCTGGACTGAGGCGGCCGTTCACCCGCAGGACAACTGCCGGTTGACACGGGTCGACCCGATGCGTAGTGTTCTCCGGGTTGCCACAGAGCCGTACCGGTTCTTCGGCGACTACTCGCGCCGCACCGGCGGCAAACCACTGACGATCTCCCCTCGGGGACGATTTCGGCATGCCGAAATCCGAGCCGAATGCTCGATTATGAGCACCGGAGGGAATCCGCTAACGTGGTGGCTGCGCCGGAAGGCGCAGCCCCCTCCAACGGGGACCG
>NZ_JBQQBX010000033.1:0-96895 GCF_052245475.1 Streptomyces sp. 7N604
TCGGTGAGCGGGCGGCTGGGGTCGAGGAACAGCGTGCCGAGGTACTCGTTGCCGGTGGCGACCGGCATGGTCCACATGCCGTCGTCCAGTTGCACCGGCGCCGGCTCACCGATGGTGTGAGCGTCCATCGCGGCCGCCATCAGGGCGCCCTCCTCTTTCTCGGGCAGGTCCCCGGCTGTTGCGAGGACGGTGCCGTTGGCGGCGAAGATCAGCAGGCCGCCGTTGAGCCGCTGGCTGACCTCCTCGGCCAGAGCCCGGAGATCGCCGCCCCTCAGAACCAGTTCGATCAGCTGGTCGTGGATGGTGCTGAGCTCCTCGGTACTCCTCAGATCGGCTTCGCACCTGGAGGCACTCTGCCGCAGGTCCCTCACCTCGGCCGTGATGCGGTCCCACTGCCGGGCCCTCTCGATGGCCACACCGGCGATGTCCCCGAGGAAGCTCAGCAACGCGATCTCGTCCGCGCTGAAGTGACGCACCCTCCGATCGGCCACGTACAGTGCGCCGAGCGGCTGTGTGCAGTCGCTCAGGGGAACCGCCATGATGGCATGGAGACCTTCGGCCCCGACCGCCTCATCGACGATTTCGCTGTGCTCGAACCGCTCGTCAGCGAGGTAGTCAGGGGTACAGAACGGTGAGGGACCAGTCGTTACGACGCTGCCGATCTCCGTGCTCGCCGGCAGCCGCAGCCCCACGTTCAGCCCTGCGGTGTGGCCATCGGAAGCGCACACGCAGAACGCTCCCTCGTCGTCCGGAAGGCCGATGTAGGACATGTCGACGCCGAGCAGCAGCCGGGCCCGCCTCGTGATGATCCTGAGTGTGGACTCCAGGTCGTGCAGCGCGGCCAGTTCCCGTGCGGTGTCCACGAGAGCGGAGAGGCCCGTCTCACGCTGCTGGCGCCGGTACAGCCGAGCGTGGAGGGCCAGCCCTAATCGCCTGGCGTGTTCGACCGCCTCCAGCTCGGCGCCGGTGACACCTCGCTTTCGGGCTTCCTGTACGGGCGTATCGAGAAGATCCGCCGGTCCCGCGCTGACCAGCAACTCCAGCACGGTGAGTACGTCGGACCCCGCTCCGGACCTCTCCTGCAACACAACGGCCCCTGTCCTTGGCTGTTTTGGACGACGTCCAGTGCAAGCACCCGAGTCTCAGGTCGCGGGATGGAATGGTCCCGCTGCGTAGCAGTCCCTCCGCGTTCGGGCGCTGAAGGGGAAACGCAGACAGGCTCGTCACTGGTTCGGTCGTGGCCGGGAGGCTCCAAGCACTGCCTGAGCCTTCCTCAAGCCCCCCTGTTGCAGTCCGTATTCGGCTGCCGTTGGCCAGTTAACAGTGAGGGCGATCGGGATATCTTGGGCAGGTCTTGCATAGTTCTTGCCTTGTGGGTTCACCGGGCGGCGCTCTGCCCGAGGCTTCGTCGCCACGGCCGACGGCAAGACTGTTCATACCCTCGTGCTGAAGAGTGAGGGTCTGCCGATTCTGCAGTATGTTAACCTGCACGTTGCTTGGGCTGACCGGCAGCCGCTCCCCGCGTGACTGGCCGGCAGCGCGCACCCAGTCCGGGGATCGTTGTGGAGGTGCGGCACATGGCGAGGGGGCTGTGCCTGTCGTTCGCGGCCGTACTCGACGATCTGTGCCTGCACCCCGCCGGTCGTTCCCAGCGTTACACCAACAGCGAACTGGCCCAACTCGTCGTCGCCAACGGCGGGGACATCACTGACGGCTACATCTCCCATTTGCGTAAGGGGCACCGGGACAACCCCACGCTGCAGACCGTCCAGGACCTGGCCGCTGCGCTCGGGGTGAGTCCTGCCGTCTTCGTCGGAGGCCGCCGGGAACGGCTTGGCGACGAGCAGCCGCGCCGGTCGTTCCCGGACAAGCTGCGCCGCCTGTTCCACGTGGTCCACCCTCCCGGCCGGGGGCCGTACACCCCGGAGGAGGTCGCGAATGCCATCAGCGACAACGGCAGGTACGGATCAATTTCGTCCAGTTACCTTCGCGAACTTCTCAACCCGCCACCCCAGTTGCCGCCCAACCCCCGGCTGAAGCACCTACTGGGGCTGGCCGACTTCTTCGGTCTGGCTGATGACCACGGACCGCAGGTAGCCTACTTCCTCGACGACCACCTGGCGGCCACGATCGATGCCGAGCTCGACGACTACGCGGCCTTCAGGGACGCCGGAGTCGTGGAGTTCGTCACGAGGATGGCCATGCAAGCACCCCAGTGGAGCCCACAGATGCGTCGCCAGGCCATTGACGCCTTCTCGTATGCCGTCGAGTCCGGCGATGGCGCCTGGGCGTTTCCGCTCAGGAAAGATGGCGCTCAATGAAACAGTCGGGGTCATGAAGATCGCTTTATGGGCCATCGGAGAGATCGCCATGAACGAGCGCGAGCGCAGGGAACTCTGTGACCAGGTGGTCGGGCAGTTCAACCTCTCGCATACGGCGACGTACCGGGACGCCTGTCGGCGTGTCGGCGAAGTGATGAGCGAGCGCCTCGGCGCGCGTGTCGAGCTCAGGTTCATGCCCATGCGCAATACGCACCTCAGCGGTGCGACGGCACGGCTCGCCAACGGAACGTACGTCGTGTACTGCGCGAAGTCCCCGTCCTGGTACCACAGGCTGGGCATTCTGCTGCACGAACTCGCTCACCTGCTCCTGGGCCATCAGCCCACCGTCCTCGGACCCGGCGAGGGCTTGCGCCACTTCGCGCCGCATCTGCCGAGCAAGATGGCGCGCCTCGTCGCCGGGAGGACGACCCATACCCGGGACGAGGAACGGGAAGCCGAAGAGTTCGCCGACGAGCTCATTGAACGCCTGACCGAGCGGCAGAACCTTGTGGAGGCCGTGACCCCGTCCGAGGCGAGGCCGCACGTGATGCGGATCGCGGAGGGACTGGGACCCGTCCCCAAGAAGCGCTAAGCGCGGGGGCTGTGCTGAGACTGCTGGCGCCGATCTTCGAGGTGACCCCTATCTCGTGCTTGTGTGCAACATCATGGCGGCCTTTCGCCGCAGCAGTATACTTGCTTGGTTGGATGCCCTATCCTGCAAGCAACGCGGGCTCAGTGAGGAGTTCAGGCACTCGTACCTGGCGCATCCATGAGCCCTACCCGGGGCCCTCGCGGCTCGGTTCCTCTTACTTGTATGGGCGCGCAGCAAAGATCTGGGGGCCTCTGCCGGGGAAGATCAACAGTGGCCTTCTTGGCCAACGGCCGGGTTGAGCCCTGATGATGCCGTTGCGCCGGGGACTGGTGGGAAGGTGTGGCTGTGGCTGATGGTCCACCGCAGTCGTTTGCGGCCATTCTCGATGACTTGTGCCTGTCCCCTGTGGGCCGTGGCCAGCGGTACACCAATACGGAGCTCGCTCAGATCGTCAGCAGTCTCGGCGGTGACATCACCGACGGTTACATCTCTCATCTACGCAACGGGCACCGGGACAACCCCACCCTGCAGACGATCGAGCACCTGGCCGCTGCGCTTCAGGTGTGCCCGGCCGTCTTCGTCGGCGGCCGGAGGGAGCGCCTCGGCGACGAGCAGCCACGGCAGTCCTTCCCAGCCAAACTGCGCCGCTTGTTCCGCGCGGTCCATCCTCCTGGGCGGGGGCCGTACACCCCCGAGGAAGCCGCAAAAACGATCAGTGAGGAGGGGAAGTACGGGTCGATTTCGTCCAGTTACATCCGTGAGCTGCTGAGTCCACCGCACGGCTCCCTGCCCAACCCGCGGCTGAAGCACCTGCTGGGATTGGCAAGCCATTTCGGCCTGGCAGACGATAACGGCCCACAGGCCGCCTACTTCCTCGACGACGATCTGGCCGCCAGAATCGACACCGAGCTCGACGACTACCTGGCCCTCAGGAACGCCGGAGTCATCGAGTTCGTCACAAGGATGGCCGAGCAGGCACCGCAGTGGACCCCGCAGATGCGCCGTCAGGCCGTCGACGCCTTCATGCAGGCCATTGAGTCGGGAGGCAGTACCACTTGGGCGTTCCCGCTCAAGAAGGACGGTGCTCAGTGAAAGCCTCGAGCGATGCACATCGCTGAAGACAGCCGGCACCGGAGCATGCGTCTGTGCTGCGTCGTGCCATGACTCCCCCGCAGAGCAGCTCGTCTCAGTCGTGGTTGCTGCCGACTGCCGAGGTGGTGTCGAACAGGCACCATGTCGTCTTCGTGCCGCTCACGTTCCTGTGAAACCCCCACCTTTGGGTGAGGTGCCCGACCAGCTGAAGTCCCCGTCCGTGTTCCTCATAGCCGTTGGTCTGCTGCAGCAGGGGATCTTCGGAGGAATCGTCTTCGACCTCAATGCGTAATGCGCCTTCGGCGTAGCGCAAAGCGAACCCGACAACCCTGCATGGGGCGTACTGGATGGCGTTGGTGACGAGCTCGCTGGCCACGATCTTGGCGTCGTCTATGAGCGATGCCAGGTTCCACCGAGTCAGGTGTTCATCCACCAGATTCCGGGCGGCTTTGGGGAGGGTCTCGATCTGGCGGCGGTCGGCAGGGTTGAGGATGCAGGCGGCGTGGCGCGGAGCAACGCTCGGCGATTCCGCGCTCAAGGCACTGCTGGTGTCGGTCGAGATCATGGTGACCCCTCAGATCTAGGACAAGTTGAGCTGAGCAATGCTCCGCTGGGCCCCCGCCGGACTGCCTCTGCAATGGATCGCAAGCTGATTGCCTGGGTCCGCCCTCGCCGTCCGACCCGAGACTGCGTGTGTGCAGGAGAGACGGCGCCGAGCGCTGGTGCAAGGGCTGGGCGGGCTCGTGTCGTACGGGAGCGACGGCAGCACACTACTTCGGTGGCAAAATCCGGATGACTTCGCCACATCGGTCCGGCGACTGTCCTAGAAGGTACCGACGGTCTGACCAAGGGACAACTCTTGTGGCGAAGTTACCGACGAGATTATTCAGCAGTATGAGACGTGGGGAGGTCGCGGGCCCTGTCGCCGTGGTGCTGACGGCTGTTCAGTGAACTGTCTCGCATGCCCCCGTGGACAGGTGGGAGTTGGCGGGCAGGCGGAAGGTGCTACTGGGTCTTGGTTCTGGCCGGGTTCCTGCCGACGTGGACGGCCGGCGGCCGGGTCGCCGACGGTCTCGGAGCTGGGGGGGGGCGGGGCCCGCTGACGACACCTTCTGAAGGACGGACAGCAGGTCTGCCCGGAAGCCCCTGGCAGCTCGGCCGGCGATGGCTGGGCCCCGCTGGCTCATACTGATGCGCGAGATTCTGGGGCGATTTCGCTACAGCAGTTGTCCTACTGGGGGGTTGCGGCTACCTTTTTCCCTATTGCCGATACTGGTGTGGCGGCACCCTTAAGATCTTGCCACGCGGGTATTCATTGCTGCGGCCGCTTCCCATCCCACGACCACCGCGAAGCCGACGGCAGCAGCCGATCCTCCTTCATTTGAGAGGAACACGATGACCGGGACTGCCACATGCCGCCCCCGAGCAGGGCCGCTTCGAGCTCGTCGGTCAGGGACGACGTCACACCGTTCACGCCCTGCGCGCCGAGGGCCTCAGGATCTCCCACGCAGGGAGAGAGCCCAGGACTGGTCGGCGACAGCGTTTCAGACAAGACCACGTCAGCCCCGCATACAACTCGGGCTGCACAAGCCCGGCTTGGGGCACTGCCGGCTCGACATGTTCGAACTCACCGGCTGCACGTGCGGGCACTACGCACACAGCAGTGTCGTACGGGGCTTCGTACCGGTCGCACGCTGCGGGCCGAGTCGGCGAGACCGCAACGGCGTAACTCCCCACTGGGAGGACCACTTGGTTGGAAGAAGGGGGTTGGTGGCCGGGATGACGGTGGAGCTAGGGGTCCTGGGTAGCATCGAGGTGGGTGTCGACGGTCGGCTGGTCGATCTCGGCCATGCCCGGCAACGGCTGCTGCTGGCGGCCTTGCTGGTGGACGTCAACCGTGAGGTGAGCATTAGTCAGCTCGCGGAGCGGGTGTGGGGGGAGGAGCCGGCGCAGCGGGGGACGTTGTACGGCTACCTGTCGCGGCTGCGGCAGGCCTTGACCGCGGCGGAGGGTGTGGATATCGCCCGTCGCTCCGCGGGTTATGTGCTCGATGTCGATCCCGCTGTGGTGGATCTGTACCAGTTCCGCGATCTGGTGGAGCAGGCGCGCAGGGCGGACGGGGATGAGCAGGCCGCGGCGTTGTTCGGGCGGGCTCTGGGGCTGTGGCGGGGGGAGGCGCTGGCCGGTGTGGGTACCCCGTGGAGCAACACGGTGCGCACGTGCCTGCATCACGAACGGCTCGCTGCCGAGCTGGACTGGGCGGATGCCCGGATGCGGCTGGGTCAGCACGGTGGTCTGCTCCCGGTCTTGCGTGCCCGTGCCGGGGAGCATCCACTGGATGAACGGCTGGCGGGCCAGCTGATGCTGGCGCTCTACCGGTGCGGGCGGACCGCCGAAGCGCTGGGGCACTACCAGTACACCCGTGGGCTGCTGGTCGAGGAGTTGGGCATCGACCCGGGTCCGGCGCTCAAGCGTCTGCACCAGCAGATACTCACGGCCGATCCCGCTCTTGCCCCGGGGACGGGGGCGAGCGCCAGGTCCGCTCCGGCTGCCGCGGTGTCCGTGTCCGTGCCGGTGCCGGTGCCGGTGCCGCGCCAGTTGCCGGCGCCGTCGGGCGTGTTCACTGGCCGGACGCGCGAGCTGGCAGCGCTCTCGGCAGCGCTGGAGGGGGAGGCCGGATCCGCGGGTAGCGTGCCCATCTCGGTGATCGGTGGCATGGAAGGGATAGGCAAGACCTGCCTGGCCCTGCACTGGGCCCATCACCATCAAGGGGTTTTCCCGGACGGGCAGTTGTATGTCAACCTGCATGGTTTCGACCCCTCAAGGGAGCCCGTGCCGCCTGCCGTGGCAGTGCGGGGCTTCCTCGACGCACTGGGTGTGGAGTCGGCGGCGGTCCCCGTCGAGCCGGCTGCCCAGGCTGCTCTGTATCGCAGCCTGGTGGCCGACAAGCGGATGCTGATGGTGCTGGACAACGCCCGGGACTCCGCTCAGACCATCCCGCTTCTGCCGGGCAGCCCTGGCTGCATGGTGCTGATCACCAGTCGGCACCAGCTTGCCGGCCTGGTGACGACCCACGGAGCCAAACTCCTCACCCTGGACACCCTGTCCGAGATCGAGGCCCGCCAGCTCCTCACCCGCCACCTCGGCGAGCACCGCCTCCGCGCCGAACCCGGCGCGGTCACCGCGATACTCAAGCGCTGCGCGGGCGTACCACTGGCACTGAGCATCGCGGCCGCCCGCGCCGCCATCCAACCCGGACTCCCTCTTGCTCACCTGGCCGAAGAACTGCCCGAAGCCGACATCACCGGGCTGGATGCACTGGCTGTCGCAGGAGCGCCCGCGGACGACCTCCGCACTGCCCTCTCCTGCCTGTGACGCCCACGCCACCCCCGGCTCGTCGAGTACCAGCAGATCCGCGCTCTTCGTTGTGAGCAGGTCCAGGTACGGCGAACGGCCCGTGGTCTATCGGGTGGTGCTTCTTGCCCAGTGGATCCCCTCAAACATCGACACGAATTCGGTGAGCAGGAATTCATCTTCGGGCCGTGGTGGCAGGAGCCACGTCCGCCCGGGACAGTTGCCGAATTGCGGGTATGAGGGGCGGCTGTCCCGTGGACACGACAGGTCAAACGGTCGCACAGTGAACCCCTCGGCCAGCAGGCTTCCGTTGCAGGGTGTCACCGGAATGTGTACGAGACGGTGGACGGCGCAACTCAGGACGGGTCCAACCGGCTTGCCCTGGACCAGGATGGACTCCAGGGCCGCCAGGCCGAGCCCCTGATTGAGGCTGAGGGTGTCCCATCGGCGTTCCCTCACCAGGAATTGCCGCGGTGGGTGATCACCAGGGCTGACCCGCCACAGGGCTAGAGAGGGAAGCAATTGGGGGCTCCGTGGGTGAATTCGTCCCGGCGGCGCTCGATGACTACGCCCATCGAGTTCCCCTGGCCCCCCGTCTCTTCGTCCTCGCCGAACGTGCCCTGCCGCAAGGACAGGTCTCTGGCGTGCTCTACCAACCTGGTCATGGTTCACCCTCCCGCTACTGAAGAGCCGTGCCCGGAGTAGTCGTCAGCAATTGCGTGCCAGGTGCGCCCGTAAAGCGTCGCACCGTGTGCGGCTGTCGAAATCCAGTTAACAGCGACGCTGCGCAAGGGATCTTGTGCAGGTCTTGCTCAGTTCTTGCGAGCAGATGGCAGGCCGAGGCGATCAAGACCCGCAAGGTCGCCGGGCGTCGGCACTGTCGACCACTGGGCGGGACGGCACCTTCTCAGAACTGTCCGCGCCACCTGGCCGACGGGCGCCGCTGGGGCCCCTGCCGGTGGGGGCGCCGCCACTCGAGCCGGACCGGGCGGCCGTGGCCCGTCCGCTGACCGAAATGCCAGGAGACTGCACGCTGAGCGGGTTCCCTCCACGGCGTTCAAGGCCAGATGTATGCAAGGCAGGCTCCCTCGACAGGGCCATTGCTGCACCACATTCCTGCGTATAGCATGCTGCACCACATTCCCATCCACTACCGGGCGCAAGATTCGCACGTCAGGCATCCATGGAATGCCGACGGGGAATTCTTGACACTCGGGAACGCTGGAGAACTTTCGTGGTCTTGAATGTCGTCTTCGCCAGCAGCACCCTTATATACCTGGCCATTTTCCTGTACAAATTCAATCACTTACGCGCCGACTGGTGCAACCCCATATTGTGGACCATGTGCATCGGCTGTCTCCTCTTCGTAATTCCCCGCGCCGCGGGCGGGCCGGCCGGCCAGCACTTCATCAATGAGGTAGCCGGCGTCCCCAACATCGCGATTCTGCTGATGTCTACCGTGCATAACGGAGCGTCGGCGGCATTCGTATCGCTGGCCTTATTCTGGCGCTATCCGATGCAGACGGCATGGCCCCGGGTGCGATGGATCATCGCCGCCTGCGCCCTGAACGTGGCCATCCTCGTCACACTCTTCGCCATGTTGGACGTGCCCGAGGAACGCGTAAGCCAAAATTTTGCCTCTTATTACATACCGAAACAGCCTCTGCTCTTCGTCTTCTACTTGTTCTACTCCGTACCAACGCTGGCGGGGTTTGTCATGTTGTCCATCTGGTGCCTCGCCTGGGCGCGCACAGAGGACTACGCCAATTTGCCACGGTTGCGGCGCGCCCTGTCCCTCTATGGCTGGGCCGGTATCTTCATGTGCGTCTTCCAAGCGGGACAGCTCGGGATCTTTATCGCGATGAAGTTCAGCGCATACTCGCTGGAAAATGTGATGCAAACATTCATTATCGTGGCCGGTCAACTATCCGTTCCGATGCTCGCAGCGGCCCTTCTCGTTCCCTGGTGGGGTCCTCGCTGGGAACTTTTTCGCGACTGGACGAAGCGATGGCACGCATTTCTCGCCCTCCGGTCCCTGCATCGCGCACTCCACCCTGTCGGTCCGGCCAGCGTTATCGTCGCCCAGGACAAGAAGCTCAACCCCCACCACCGCGTGCGACGTATGGTGATCGAACTCAATGACTGGAGCCAGGCCCTCGCCCCCCTCTTCAACTCCACCACCCAAGAACAAGCCGAAAGCCACGGCCGGAAAGCCGGCCTTACCGGCACAAAACTCGCCGCCCTTGTCCAGGCGGTGCAACTCCACACCGCCAAACTCGCCTGGCAGCAGGGCACCCGCCCTCCCGGCAACGGCATGGAATACCAGCACGACGAAGAACCCCGAGACGGAACCGGCATCGACGAAGAAATCACTTGGTGGATCCAGGTGGCCCGTGCCTATAAAGACCACTGCCGCGTTTTCTGAGACCGTGTCCATATGCCCGTCGGCTACCCGTCCGTAGCCGCTGGTCGCCGACATCGCGGTTTCGCCGGATACCCCTGAAATTCGAAGAGTCTGTCAAGTTTACGTTCAGGTATCAACCACTGCGCGGGCCTGCCAGAGGCCCGCGATCACCTCTTATCGTCAGGCGGGCTGACGCGATTTACGAGAGGTGAATGGCTAGTGGGACTCGAGTTCGGATTAACGCGACGGACGCTCGTCAAGCGCAGTGGCCAGGTCGTGGGGGGCGCCGGGGCCGCATGGCTGAGCGGCGGCGCGGCCGGTACGGCGGCGGGCGCTTGGGCCGCCGCCCCGGACGCCGTCCCCGTGGAGCGGATCACCGTCACCGAGGCGACCAACGCCTCGGCCGCTCTCTCCTCGGACGGCCGGACCATCGTCCTCGACCTGTTGGGCCTCCTCTGGACGCTCCCCGCCACCGGCGGCGAGGCCGTCCGCCTCACCGGCATCGAGCAGGAGGCGAGCGAGCCCGACCTGTCGCCCGACGGCACGCGCATCGTCTTCCAGTCCTACGCCGACGGCAACTTCCACCTGTGGCTCATGAGCGCCGACGGAACGGGCAGCCCCCGTCGCCTCACCTCGGGCACCGCCGACCACCGCGAGCCGCGCTTCTCCCCGGACGGCGAGCGGATCGCGTACGCCGGCGAGACCGACGCCGGCCGCTACGCCGTACACGTCCTGGACCTGGCCAGCGGCAAGACCCGGGTCTGGACGCAGGGTGACGGCCAGGAGGGCCAGCCGGCTTGGACCCCGGACGGCTCGGCCATCGCCTTCACCACCGGCATGGCCGCCACCCCGCGGGCCATCGACCTCGTGGACGCCTCCGGAGCGCGCCGCACCCTCGCCACCGTCTCCGAAGGGCGGGTCGCCGGACCCTCCTTCTCCCCGGACGGGGCCCGACTCGCCTATGTTCACCTCACCCCGGCCCGGACCTCGCTCGTCGTCGACGGTGAGAGCGTCACCGGCCAGGGCGAGGGGGGCGGGGAGGACGTCTTTCCCTTCGCCGCCCGCTGGATCTCCGATGACGAGCTGCTGTACACGGCCGACGGCAGGCTGCGCCGCCGTACGCTCGGCGGCCGGGTGCGCGACATTCCGTTCGCCGGCCGACTCACCGTGCCCCGGTTCGCCGAGCGGCCCAGCGCGCGCGACTTCGACTCCACCGCACAGCGGCAGGTCAAGGGCATCCTGAGCCCGGCGCTCTCGCCGGACGGCGGCCGGGTGGCGTTCGCCGCGCTCGGCGACATCTGGACCATGCGGCGCGGCGCCGCGCCCAAGGCAGTCGTCTCCGACGGGCACCGCAACACCGCCCCCGCCTGGGCACCGGACGGCCGCGCCCTCGTCTACAGCAGCGACCGCGGCGGCACTCCCGGCCTGTGGCTGCACGACCTGGTCAGCGGCGAGCAGCGCCGGCTGACCGGCTCCGAACTCAGCGCGGACGCGCCCGCGTTCAGCCCGGACGGCCGCACCGTCGCGTTCGTCGGCGACGGTGCGACGCTGTACACCGTGGAGGTCGCCACCGGGAACCTCCGTAAGGTCGCCGGACCGCTGAACGCCCCGGGCCGGCCCACCTTCACCGCCGACGGCCGGCGCATCGCCAGCGCCGTCCTCGTCCCGGTCACACTGCGCTTTCGCGAGGGCCGCAACCAGGTCCTCACCGTCGACCTGGACAGCGGCGAGTCCCACTACGTCGAGCCCGTCCCTGGAGTCTCGCTCGACGGCCGCATCGACAGCGGACCCGTCCACTCGCCCGACGGCACGTCCCTGGCCTGCGTCATCGGCGGCACCCTGCGGGTCGTACCCATCGACGCCGCCGGCCGCCCGAACGGACCCGCCCGGCAGGTGGGCGACGAGACCGCCGACGCCCCCAGCTGGAGCGGCGATTCGCGCTCCCTGCTCTACCTCTCCGACGGGCAGCTGCGCGTGGCCGACGCCGCCGGCGGCAGCGCCCAGGCGGTGCCCATGCAGCTCACCTGGCGCCCGGCCAGGCCGACCGGCCGCACCGTGATCCAGGTCGGTGCCCTGTGGGACGGCACCAGCCCGCAGCTGCGCCGCGACGTCGACATCACCCTGGAGGGCAACCGCATCGCGGCCGTCACTCCGCGCGGCAGGGGAGCCTCCCTGCCCGGCGACCGGATCGTCGACGCCCGCCCCCTGACAGCGATGCCCGGCCTCATCACCGTCCACGAGCACGGGCCCTGGCCCCGCAACGACACCTGCCGCCTGTGGCTCTCCTTCGGCATCACTTCCATGCGCTCCCCGGGCACCTCGCACTACGCCGCGGTGGAGGCCAAGGAGGCGGTCGAGTCCGGACGCCGCGCCGGGCCGCGGATCTTCGCCGCCGGCGACCTGTTCGAGGGGTCGCGCGTCTCCTACGCCCCCGTCCGCCCCGTCACCAGCGCCGACGCGCTCCAGCGCGAGATCAGCAAGGCGAAGGCGCTCGGCCACGACTTGGTCAAGACCTACGTCCGGCTGCCCTACGCGCTCCAGCGCAAGGCGATCGAGGCCGCCCACCAGCTGGGCCTGCCCGCCACCTCCCACTATCTGTTCGGCCCGCTCGCACTCGGCGCGGACGGCGTGGAGCACATCGGCGCCACCAGCCGCTACGGGCGCGGCCAGAAGGAGTCCTGGCTCGGCCGCTCCTACCAGGACGTCACCGAGCCCCTGATCCGCTCCGGCCTCGCCTTCACCCCGACCTTGGGCCTCTTCGCGACCAACGGATCGAGCCTGCGCCCGGCGCTGTACCGGTACGCCGAGTGGGCCCTGGACGACCCACGACTGACCAGGCTGATGGCCACCAAGGAGTACGAGGACTTCCGTACTGGGGTGAAGGCGGCGCTCGCCAAGGAGCCTACGGCCGAACTCGCCCTCGTCAGGCAGAACGGCAGGACGGTCAGCCGCATGATCGACAGCGGCGCGAACGTCGTCGTCGGCACGGACAGCACGCTGGTTCCCTCAGCGGTCTATTACCACCTCAACCTCCAGGCGATGGTGCGCTACGGCGCCAGCCCGTACGAGACCCTGCGCTGCGCCACCGTCCACGGCGCGCGGGCCCTGGGGCTGTCCGCCCACCTCGGCACCGTACAGCCGGGCAGCCTCGCCGACCTGGCCCTGGTCGAGGGCGACCCGCTCACGGACATCGCGGCGGCCGCGGCGGTCCGGCAGGTCGTCGCCGACGGGACGGTGCACAGCATCGACGGCCTCCTCGCCGAGTCCGCCGAGTCCGCCGAGTCCGCCGATTCCGCTGATTCCGCTGATTCCGCGGGGTCCGCGGGGTCCGCCGAGGCCGCTCCGGCCCCGAAGACCGCGGCGGTGCGGAACGCCCTGCTGCCCGAGGTCCCGCAGGCGCCTGCCCGCGATGCCTACTGGTGGCATCGCGAGCAGCACGCGCCGCGCTCTTGTTGCTGATCGACAGCAGGCGGTCAGGGCCGCCCAGTGACGCTCGCCCGGCGGGTTCGGCTACGCCGATGGGGAGTTCATGGGCGGTCCGCCGCTGTTGGTGAGTTCGGGTGAAGGGCCCGGGGACGACCGGTCGTTGTAGATGACCGGTCGTTGTGGAGGTTTCAGCGGCCTCCGGGCACCGGCTTCTTCATCGGGACCAGTTCCGTTCCGATTCCGCTCCCCACGAGGATGCGGATCTCTGTCTCCGCGTAATCCGCACCGCCCCGTTCCCTCCTGTCCAGGACCGATCCCAGCCAGCCGAGCAGGAAGCCGAGCGGGATCGAGACCAACACGGGACTGCTCAGCGGGAAGACGGCGAAGTCCCGGTCCGGCAGCAGCGCGGCCGGACTTCCCGACAGGGCGGGGGAGAGCAGCGCCAGCAGCACCGAGGAGAGCAGGCCCCCGTAGACGCTCCAGAGCGCTCCCCTGGTGGTGAAGCCCTTCCAGTACAGGTTGTACAGCACGGGCGGCAGGATCGCGGACGCGGCGACGGCGAAGGCCAGGCTCACCAGGAACGTGATGTTCTGGCCCTGGGCGTACATGGACAGTCCCGTCGCGGTGAGGCCGATCAGCAGCACCCCGCCTTTGGCCACCCGGAGTTCGTTCTTCTCCGACGCCCTGCCGCGCATCAGCCCGACCTGGTAAAGGTCGTGCGCCAGCGCGGTTGAGGCGGCCAGCACGATTCCGGAGACCACGGCCAGGATCGTGGTGAAGGCGACACACGAGATCACGGTGAGGAGGAACGCGCCGCCGAGGAACTCGGCCAGAAGCAGCACGGCGGAGTTGCCCGTGGGGCTGTCGGCCGTGATGGTGTTCCGTCCGAGCAGCGCCACCGCGCCGAACCCCAGCACCCCGGCGAGGAGACAGAACGCCAGCGTCAGCCAGGTCGCCCACTTGACCGATCCGCGTGCCGCGCGCGCGCTGGGCACCGCGCCGAGCCGCATGAGCAGGTGCGGCAGCCCGGCGGCCCCCAGGAGAATCGCCAGTTGCAGGCTCAGCGCGTCGAGTCTGCCCACGCCGTCGTCGCCGTAGCGCACGCCGGGCTGCAGGAAGGCATCCCCCAGCCCGCTGCGGTCCGCGGCCCGGCTCAGCAGGTTCGCGGGGTTCCAGCCGAACTTCGCCATCACCAGGAGAGCCAGCAGGCCGCCCCCGCCGAGCAGCATGGCGGCCTTGACCAACTGCACGAGGGTCGTCGCCCGCATGCCGCCGATCATTACGTAGATCACCATCAGGATGCCGAGCGCCCCGACCATGACCTGCCGCGCGCCCGTTCCGTCAAAACCCAGGATGGGCGCGGCCAGTGCCCCCGCGCCGACCAGCTGGGCGACCAGGTACACCAGGGAGATGACGAGCGTGGCGAGGCCCGCTGCCAGGTGTACGGGCCGCGGGCGCAGCCGCCGCCCGAGGCTGTCGCCGATCGTGTAGCGCCCGGTGCTGTGGAACGGCTCGGCGATCAGCAGGAGCACGATCCAGGCGACGATCGGTCCCAGCAGATAGGGGAGGCCGTCGTAGCCCGTCAGCGCGATCAGGCCGGGGGAGCCGAGCAGGGTCGCGGCCGACATGTAGTCACCGAAGAGGGCGACACCGTTGCGAGCTGGTGTGAGCCGGCCGTCGCTGACGTAGAAGTCGCCCGGGGTGGCCCGGTCCGTCGTGACCCAGATGGCCAGGAACAGCGCGCTGGACACGAAGGCGGCGAAGACCACGAATACGGGGAACGAGCCGGAGTCTGCGAGGGTCGCGGCAGCGGTCATCGTGCGTCCCCCTGCTGCTCCACCCGGTTCCTCAGACGCGAGCCCTCGGGGTCGAAGTGGGCCCTGGCGTGGCGCGTGTACCACCAGACCGCCCAGACGGTGGTGCCGCACTGCAGCAGGCTCATGGCCAGGCCGATGTTCAGCGGCCCCGCGATCCGTACGCCCATGAAGGCGCGCGCCTCGCTCGCCAGCAGGGCGTTGAGCACATAGAGGGCCACGACGGTGCCCATGACGGTGAAAACCGGGCGTCGGCGTGCCGCTCGCAGCCGCAGCAGGGCCGGATCGTCCTGAAGCTGCTCGAAGGCGGACGGAACGGGCGCTCCGTACGCGGCCGGTCGCCGGTGCGGGCGCGGCGGAGGCTCCGATCCCCGCGGCGGGGGCGCAGATGCCCGGTACGGGTCCGGTCCGCGGGACTGCTCCGGTCCCTGCCACGGCTCCGGTTCCCGCCACGGCTCAGGTCCCTGCCGCGGTTGGGATCCTCGCCACGGACCGGATCCCCCGGGCCGTGGCGGCGGGATCGCCGGGCTCACGACACCCGTCCCAGCGGCTCGTCGCGAGCGCCGCCGACGGCCCCCAACTCCGGGTCGGGATACGGGGACTCGTCATCGAGCAGGGGCACGTCCCGCACGGTGCTGGTAACGGGGGAACGGCTGGACATGTAGGTGGTCTTCCTTCGGTGTCGGTGCGGCCGGGACGGAGCCGTTCACCGGCCGCTGGGGCGAGGACGGTCCCGCCGTACTGCGCCCCTTGTCGCTTCACCGTCTGCTGCGGCGCTCGGCGCGATCCTGGGTTCCGCGACAGCGGGTGGCTAGCTCCAGGGGGAGGTATGACTTCGGAGGTCTCCATTCGGAGATGGCCACGGCCGCGGTACCAGGCGAGGATGCGGGCCTGCAGTGCGTGCGTACACTTCTGGTCCGCCGGGCGGGAGACGACCTACGATGACCAACGTGCCAGATGGGAGGCCGGACCGGCCGTTGCCGAGCATCCTGTTCGAGCTCACCGAGGGATACAGCGAGGTCCTCGCTCTGCTCGACCAGTCCGTCGCCATGCGCCGGATCGCGGACGACGTGCCGGAGCTGAGCGGGGTCGACGTGGCGTGGGTGGGTGAACCGGACGGCGCCGACCAGATTGTGCTCGGGCACACGGTCAACGCCCGCACGCCCGCCGTGGACGGTCTGGTGGTATCCGCCGGGTGCGGGCTCGGCGGGCAGGTGATGCTCCGGCGCCGCCCCCTGTGGGTCAGTGACTACCGCCGCTCCGACACCATCACCCACGACTTCAACGCCCAGGCGGAGACGGAGGGTCTGGGCGCGATGATCGCCGTGCCCGTCATCCACGACGACCAGCTGCTGGGTGTCCTCTACGGTGCGAACCGGGAGACCTCCCCGTTCGGCGACCGTACGACGCAGGCCCTGGAACAGGCGGCGAGCCGGGCCGCGGCCGCCGCTGTCGTCGCGGAGCGGGCCCGCCAGGCTGCAGAGGTCGCCGTGCATGAGGAACGGCGCCGGCTCGCGCTGGACCTGCACGACACCGTGGGGGCCATGCTCTTCTCCCTGGGGACGGGCATCCGCTCACTGGCCGCGGATCTGCCCGCCGGGGACGCCGTGTCCGCACGGCTCGGTGACCTGGAGGAGCAGGCGATCCAGGCGGCCGCCGCGCTGCGCGTATCGCTGCACGCGCTGCACGCGCCGCCGGAGGAGGTCGCTCTCGGAGTCGCGCTGCGCGGCGACTGCAGGGCCTTCCAGCAACGCACCGGCGTGATCGCCCGGCTGATCACGGTGACCGAGGTGCCGGGTCTTCCGCGGGCCCGGATCAAGGCGCTGACCGACGCGGCGCGGGAGGCGCTCCTGAACGTCGAGAAGCACGCCCGGGCCCGCTCCGTCGTGGTGAGCGTGTTCAGACTGTCCGGAGGCGTGTGCGTGACCATCGCCGATGACGGCGTGGGCCTGTCCCCGGCGGGCGAGTCCTCCGCCGGCATCGGTCTGTCCACCATGTCCGAGCGCCTGGAACGGGTGGGCGGCAGGGTCGATGTCGGCAGTAACGAGGATGGCGGCGTGACCGTCCAGGCGTGGGTGCCGGCATGAACAAGCCGATGGTGCGCGTACTGGTCGTGGACGACCACCCCATCGTCCGCGACGGCGTCGCCCTGGCGCTGGGCAACGCCTCCTGGATCACCGTCTCCGGATACGCGAGTTCCGGACGGGAGGCGATCAGTGAGGCCGGGCGTCTGGTGCCGGATGTGGTGCTGCTGGACCTGCGCCTGCCCGACATGCTCGCCCCCGAGGTCATCCGGGCGCTGCGCACCCATGCCACGGGCGTGAAGGTGGTGATCTTCACTGCCTATCCCGAGCACGCCGCTCTGGAGGACGCACTTGACGCCGGAGCGCACGCCGTGGTCGTCAAGGACGCCGAGCGGTCCGATCTGGTCGACATCGTCCGCCGGGTCTGCGCGGGCGAACGGGTTGTCCGTACCAGCCCGGACCACCTCCTCAGCGTGCTGCTGAACCGCAGGCTCAAGGAGAGCGGCCTGACCCGCCGCGAGTACGAGATCCTGCGCAGGGTCGCGATGGGCGAGACGAACCCGGAGATCGCCGACGTGCTGGGGCTGGCGCGGAACACGGTCAAGACCTACCTCCAGCGAACGCTCGAGAAGCTGGGCGCGCGCAACCGCGTGGAGGCCTTGGCGCGAGCGAGCGAGCGCGGGATTCTCTGACGGCTCGCGGGCAGGCACCCCAGAAAGGATTGACGGTAGGCGATCGCGCGGAAGGCGCCTGACGGGCGCAATCCCGGGTCAGGCGCCTTCTTTCGGGTGTCTAGAAGAAGCCGAGCTTCTTCGCGGAGTAGCTCACCAGCAGGTTCTTCGTCTGCTGGTAGTGCTCCAGCATCATCTTGTGGTTCTCCCTGCCGATGCCCGACTGCTTGTAGCCGCCGAAGGCCGCGTGCGCCGGGTAGGCGTGGTAGCAGTTCGTCCAGACGCGGCCCGCCTGGATGGACCGGCCCGCGCGGTACGCGGTGCCGGCGTCGCGGGTCCAGACGCCCGCGCCCAGGCCGTAGAGCGTGTCGTTGGCGGTCTTCATCGCGTCGTCGAAGTCGTTGAAGGACGTGACGGAGACGACGGGGCCGAAGATCTCCTCCTGGAAGATCCGCATGTGGTTGCCGCCCTCGAAGATCGTCGGCTGGACGTAGTAGCCGCCGGCCATGTCGCCACCGGGGTTGGCGACATGGCCGCCCGTGAGCACCTTGGCGCCCTCCTGCTGCCCGATGTCGAAGTAGGAAAGGATCTTCTGGAGCTGGTCGTTGGACGCCTGGGCGCCGATCATCGTGTCGGTGTCCAGCGGGTGGCCCGGCACGATCTTCTCGGTGCGGGCGACGGCGGCCTCCAGGAACTCCTGGTAGTGGCCCTGCTGGATGAGCGCCCGGGACGGGCAGGTGCACACCTCGCCCTGGTTGAGGGCGAACATGGTGAAGCCCTCGAGCGCCTTGTCGCGGAAGTCGTCGTCCGCAGCGGAGACGTCGTCGAAGAAGATGTTCGGGCTCTTGCCGCCCAGTTCGAGGGTGACCGGCTTGATGTTCTCGCTGGCGTACTGCATGATCAGCCGCCCTGTCGTGGTCTCGCCGGTGAAGGCGATCTTCGCGACGCGCGGGCTGGAGGCGAGCGGCTTCCCGGCCTCCACGCCGAATCCGTTGACGATGTTGACCACACCTGGCGGCAGCAGGTCGGCGACCAGGCTCAGCCACACGTGGACGGACGCCGGGGTCTGCTCGGCCGGCTTCAGCACGACGGCGTTCCCGGCCGCCAGCGCCGGAGCCAGCTTCCAGACGGCCATCAGAATGGGGAAGTTCCACGGGATGATCTGGCCGACGACGCCGAGCGGCTCGTGGAAGTGGTACGCGACCGTGTCGTCGTCGATCTCGCTGAGGCTGCCCTCCTGGGCACGCAGCGCGCCCGCGAAATACCGGAAGTGGTCGATGGCGAGCGGGATGTCGGCGGCCAGCGTCTCGCGGACCGGCTTGCCGTTCTCCCAGCTCTCCGCGACCGCCAGCTCCTCCAGATGGGCCTCCATCCGGTCCGCGATCCGCAGCAGGACGTTGGCGCGGTCGGCGGGTGCCGTACGGCCCCAGGCGGGAGCCGCGGCGTGGGCGGCGTCCAGGGCCGCCTCGACGTCGTCGGCGGTGCCGCGGGCGACCTCGGTGAACGGCCGGCCGTTGACCGGCGAGGGGTTCTCGAAGTACTGGCCGAGCTTCGGCTTGACGTACTCCCCACCGATCCAGTGGTCGTAGCGGGACTGGTAGGAGACGACTGCGCCGTCGGTGCCTGGAGCGGAGTAACGGGTCATATCGGTGGCCTCCCCACGACGTCGCCGCCCGCCGTTGGGCGGCGTTCCGCGCGAGGCTAGGGACGGTGAGGTTGCGACCACGTTGCGGCGGACCCGGAGACGGACCCGGACCCGGACTCGGACCCGGGCCCCGACCGGGCGGGTCGGAGTCCGGCCCCGGGCCCGGAGCCGGACTCGGACTCGGACCCGGACCCGGACCCGGGTGTGTACGCGGAGCCGCCGGATCCGTCGCCCGGCAGCCCGAGTTCGCCGTCGAGCTGACGCAGCCGGGCCCGGGCGACAGCTGCCGTCACGGACCCGCTCGGCAGGGTGGCCGCGAGCGCCGTCCACGCCTCCAAGTCCTCCGCGCCCCACGGGCTCCTCGTCCAGGCGCCCAGCAGATCCGGGTCGCGGCGGGCGATCAGCGCGGCCCGCAACTGGTCCTCGACCCTGCGCCGCAACCGCTCCACTGCCGGAGCCCGGGAGCCCGGCAGCAGTGGCCCGCCGTACGCGGTGACGGCCGCCGCGGGTGCGCCGGAGCCGAGCCTGCGGAGCACGGTCTCGAAGTCCGCCTCGACCGGGACGCCCAGCCGGTACGGGCGTGAGTGCAGGACGTCCTCGCCCAGCAGGCGGCGCAACCGGGAGAGTTCGGCCCTCAGCGTCACGGGCGAGACCGCCCCGTCCTCGTAGAGGGCGAGCATCAGCTCGTCACCGCTCAGCCCCTCCGGATGGCAGGCGAGGAGCACCACGATCTCGCTGTGCCGCCGGCTGAGCCGTACCCGCCTGCCCCCGTGCACGAGAAGCGCCTCGTCGCGGCCGAGCGCGGTCAGCTCCAGCCGGGGGTGTTCGGCCGGCGGTGCGAGGATGGCCAGTTGGGACTCGGCCGCGCGCGCGACGGCCTGGACGAAGGCGAGGCTGTGCGGGTGGGCGAGCCGGTCGCCGCCGGTGATGTCCACGGCGCCGAGCACCCGCCCGGTCCGCGGGTCGTGTACGGGCGCCGCCGCACACGTCCAGGCCTGGACCCTGCGGCTGAAGTGCTCGGCCGCGAAGACCTGCACGGCACGGTCGAGCGCCACCGCCGTACCCGGTGCGTTGGTGCCGACGGCCGACTCGGCCCAGCGCGCGCCGGGCACGAAGTTCATCATGTCCGCCCGACGCCGCGTGGCCGCGTGTCCCTCGACCCACAGCAGCCTGCCCTGCGTGTCGCAGATGGCCACGAGGTGCTCGCCGTCCGTGGCGAAGGTGCCCATCAGCTCGCGGAACAGCGGCATCACCGGGGCCAGTGGGTGTTCCGCGCGGTAGGTCCCCAACTCGCCGTCGGTGAGCTCGACGGACGCGGTGGTGTCCGGGCTGACGTGCGCCCGGGCCGAGCGGCGCCAGGAATCCACGACCACCGGCCGTATGGGGCGGTCCACAGAGCCTGCCGCCGTGAAGGCCTCGTGGGCACGGCGGATCGCGCCGACCCGCTCGGCGGGATCGGCGCCCGATTCCAGGGCGACCCACGGATTCGCGGTCAATGCGGCTTCCCGGAGTGGATGATCGGCTTGGATGTCGGAGTGGCTGCGTCCATCGTGGCCCGCGAGGGAGCCTTCGACAACAGCCCGGACAAGAGCCAGGACAACAGCCCGGACAAGAGCCAGGACACCAGCCCGGACAAGCCCGGACAACAGCCGGGGCAGTAGCCCGGGCCAACAGCCCGGGCAGCGGCCCGGCCGCCGGACCGACAGCGAGAGCAGCAGGAGACGTGATGACCGACCCGCAGTCGCCGCAGGAGCTCGAACCGATGCCCACCGACTGGGAGCGATGTCTCGCGGTCGTCGCCCACCCCGACGACCTGGAGTACGGCGCCGCTGCCGCCATCGCCACCTGGACCGACCGCGGCGCCGAGGTCGGCTATCTGCTGGTGACCCGCGGCGAGGCGGGCATCGACGCCCTCGAACCCGCCGCGTGCGCGCCCCTGCGCGAGCAGGAGCAGCGGGAGAGTGCCGCCGAAGTGGGCGTGACCTCGGTGGAGTTCCTCGATCACGCGGACGGTGTGATCGAGTACGGCACGCGGCTGCGGCGGGACATCGCGGCCGCCATCCGCCGCCACCGCCCCCAGCTGCTCCTGACGCTCAATCACCATGACACCTGGGGCGGCCGGTTCTGGAACACACCGGACCACCGGGCCGTCGGCAGGGCCGTACTGGACGCCGCCGCCGACGCCGGAAACCGGTGGATCTTTCCTGAGCTGATCGAGGAGGAGGGCCTGGCCCCCTGGAACGGGGTGCGCTGGGTGGCCGTCGCCGCCTCGCCCGAGCCCACCCACGCGGTCGACGTCACCGCGGGCCTCGACCGGGGCGTACGGTCGCTGCTGGCCCACCGCATGTATATCGAGGCCCTCACCGACGAGGAGCCGGAGGCCTACTGCCGCGCGTTCCTGACCCGCAACACCGAGCGCACGGCCGCCCGCTTCGGCGGCAGGCCCGCGGTCGCCTTCGAGCTCTTCCCGCGCGGCTGAGCCGCCTACGGCAGCGGCAGCCGCGGCGGCCTGCGCGCGAAGGGCGATGTGCGGCTCGGCCTCGATCCGCGCCGCCGTCTCGGCGAGGGCGGGCAGCAGCATGGCGCGCGCCTCCTCGGCCGTGCCCGGCCGGTGTACGTGGAGACCTTCAGCGCCGCGACCGGGCGGCCGCTGGAGTCTGCCACCCACCGGTGCCAAGGGCAGCTCGCCGGGCTGCACCGGATCGCGGACTCCGTCGCCGCCTCGCCCGAACTCGCCGAGATCTACACGCGATTACCGATCGGCCGACCGCCGTGGGCCCCATGCGCGCCGCGCACTCGGCCCCGTGTGGACGGCGCGTACGCCCAGCAAGTGGTCCATCGCCAGCTGGTCCAGCCGCTCGAAGGCCATGCCGCGGGCCGCGGCCGCCCCGGGGTCGAACTCCTCGAAGGCCGAGCGGTCGGCGAGCAGGCCGGCCAGGGTCTCGCCCTCGGCCAGGGTCGGCTGGGCCAGCTCGTCGAGGCGGGACGCCCGCAGTGCCTCCCGGACGGCGGGGTCGGAGCGGAACGCCGCGGAACGCTCCTTCAGGATCAGGTAGTTGCGCATGCAGCCCGCCGCCGAGGCCCACACCCCGTCGAGGTCCTCGGTCCGCGGCGGCTTGAAGTCGAAGTGCCGGGGCCCCGCGTAGCCCGCCGACTCGAGCAGGTCCACCAGCCAGAACGCGGCGCGCAGGTCGCCTGCGCCGAAGCGCAGGTCCTGGTCGTACTTGATGCCGCTCTGCCCGTTGAGGTCGATGTGGAAGAGCTTGCCCGCCCACAGCGCCTGGGCGATCCCGTGCGGGAAGTTGAGCCCGGCCATCTGCTCGTGGCCGACCTCCGGGTTGACGCCGTACAGCTCCGGCCGCTCGAGCCGCTCGATGAAGGCGAGCGCATGGCCGACGGTGGGCAGGAGGATGTCGCCGCGCGGCTCGTTCGGCTTGGGCTCGATGGCGAAGCGCAGGTCGTATCCCTGCTCGGTGACGTACGCGCCGAGAAGGTCGAACGCCTCCTTCATCCGGTCCAGCGCATCCCGGACGTCCTTGGCGGCGCCGGACTCCGCGCCCTCGCGGCCGCCCCACGCGACGTACGTCCTGGCCCCCAGTTCGGCGGCGAGGTCGATGTTGCGGATCGTCTTACGGAGGGCGTAGCGGCGCACGTCGCGGTCGTTGGCGGTGAACGCGCCGTCCTTGAAGACGGGGTGGGAGAAGAGGTTCGTGGTGGCCATCGGTACGACGAGGCCGGTGGCATCGAGCGCCTGGCGGAAGCGCTTGATACGGGACTCGCGCTCGGTTTCCGGGGATCCGAAGGGGATCAGGTCGTCGTCGTGGAACGTCACGCCGTACGCGCCGAGCTCGGCGAGCCGCTGGACGGACTCGACGGGGTCGAGGGCGCGGCGGGTCGCCTCGCCGAACGGGTCCCGCCCCCGCCAGCCGACCGTCCAGAGGCCGAAGCTGAATCTGTCGTCGGGGGTGGGCTGGTAGCTCATGGCGGCTCCCTCGCTATTTCGTCATGGCCGTTGACAAATTAGTGTGCGCAAGCAGAGTGGGGAACCCCCGATGCACGAAGCATCCCGAGGCCCGCAGCATGAGGAATCCGATGCCCGCAACACGAGGAAAGGGACGTGCGATGGGAGCACCGGAAGGACCGCTGGTCGTCGGCGTGGACAGCTCGACCCAGTCCACGAAGGCCCTGGTCGTCGACGCCGCGACCGGCGCAGTCGTCGCGCGCGGGCAGGCCCCGCACCAGGTCAGCGGCGGGCCCGGCCGCGAGAGCGACCCCGAGCAGTGGTGGAGCGCGCTGTGCCGGGCGCTGGAGCAGTGCGGGCCCGTGGCGCGCGGCGCGGCCGCCGTGTCGGTCGGCGGCCAGCAGCACGGGCTCGTCACGCTGGACGCGGCCGGGCGGCCCGTACGGCCGGCGATGCTCTGGAACGACGTGCGCTCGGCCCCGCAGCGCGACCGCCTCGTGGCCGAGCTCGGCGGGCCCAAGGCGTGGGCCGAGCGGATCGGCAGCGTTCCCGCTCCCGCCTTCACGATCACCAAGTGGGCGTGGCTGCGCGAGACCGAACCGGAGGCGGCCGCCCGCGTGAGCGCCGTACGGCTGCCGCACGACTACCTCACGGAACGGCTCACCGGGCGTGGCACGACGGACCGCGGGGACGCCTCGGGCACCGGGTGGTGGTCGGCGGCGACCGGTGCGTACGACGGGGAACTGCTCGACCGCGTCGGGCTCTCCACCGGTCTGCTCCCCGAGGTGCTGGCCCCTGGGGAGCCCGCGGGGTCGGTACGCGAGCGACTGCCGGAGCTGCCCCTGTCGCCCGGAGCCCTGGTCGCGGCGGGCACCGGCGACAACATGGCCGCGGCGCTGGGCCTCGGGTTGGACCCCGGGCAGCCGGTGCTGAGCCTGGGCACCTCCGGGACCGTGTACGCGGTGTCGCGCCACCGCCCCGCCGACCCCACCGGCACGGTGGCGGGCTTCGCGGACGCGCGCGGCGACTGGCTCCCGCTGGCCTGCACGCTCAACTGCACGCTCGCCGTGGACCGGATCGCGGCCCTGCTCGGGCGGGACCGGGAGGCGGTGGAGCCGGGCGGCAGTGCGGTGTGCCTGCCCTTCCTCGACGGCGAGCGGACCCCGGACCTGCCGTACGCGTCGGGGCTGTTGCACGGGCTGCGGCACGACACGACGGCCGGGCAGCTGCTCCAGGCCGCGTACGACGGGGCGGTGTTCGTTCTGCTGGCAGCCCTCGACCGGGTCCTGGACGGCGACGCACCGCAGGGCGCGCCGCAGGACGTGCCGGAGGATGCGTCGCAGGGCGCGCCGCAGGACACGCCGATCCTGCTGATCGGCGGTGGCGCGCGGGGCACGGCGTGGCGCGAGACGGTCCGCCGCCTGTCCGGCCGTCCGGTGCGGGTGCCGGAGGCTTCGGAGTTGGTGGCCCTGGGCGCGGCGGCGCAGGCGGCGGGTGTGCTGACCGGTGAGGACGCTGCGGCGGTGGCGCGGCGCTGGGGCACGGGCCGCGGACCGGCTTACGCGCCGGTCACGCGGGACGAGGCGGCGGTGGAACGGCTGACGGCGACGCTGGCCGACGCGGGTGGGTTGCTCGGGGGGCCGTGACCGGCGGGGCCGGAGGCCGCCGGGGGCGCGCTCGGCCCAACGGAGCCGGCTGCGGGCCGATCAGGCCGCTGTCCGGAGGGTCGGGCTGCGGTGCCCAACCTGTGGGGCGCTCCGAGACACCGGCGCCCGGCCCAGGGCCGGGCAAGTCCCCCCACGAGAACGATCGAGAGGAGTCCTCGGCCTTGGCCGCCCCCGCGCCCCAGACGCAGCACGGCATCCGGCAGCGCAATCTCTCCCTCGTGCTGCACGCCGTCGCCGCGCACGGGCCCCTCTCGCGTGCCGGAGTCGCCGGCCGGATCGGGCTGACCCGGGCCGCCGTGTCCACGCTCGTCGACGAACTGACGCGTGCCGGCCTGCTGGTGGAGCTGGGCCGCACCCGCCCCGGGACCGTGGGGCGGCCCGGCAGCGCGCTGGCGCTCAGCGATCGCGGACCCGCCGGGCTCGGTGCCGAGATCGGTGTCGACCATCTCGCCGTGTGCGCTGTCGATCTGCGCGGGCGCGTACGGGTCCGGGCCGAGGAGACGGCGGCCAACCGGAACAGCGAGCCCGGGTCCGTCATGGCCCGGCTCGCGAGGCTCCTGCGGCGGGTCACCGCCGAGGCGGAGCGGGAAGGCCTGACGCCCGCCGGGCTCGCCGTGGCCGTGCCCGGCCTCGTCGCCCGCGGTTCGGCGACGGTCGTCCGCGCACCGAACCTCGGCTGGCACGGCACCGACATCGGTCCGGCCCTGGCGCGAGCCCTGACTCCGGCCCTCCCCGCCGCCGTCGACAACGAGGCGAACCTCGGCGCGCTCGCCGAGCTCTGGCTGGGCGAAGGCGGCGCCGCCAGGCGGGACTTCGTGCACGTCTCCGCCGAGATCGGCATCGGAGCGGCGGTCGTCGTGGACGGGGCGCTGCTGCGCGGTGCGCAGGGCTTCGCGGGCGAGCTGGGTCATGTGCCCGTACGCCCCGAGGGCCACCCCTGCCCGTGCGGCGGCCGCGGCTGTCTGGAGCAGTACGCGGGCGAAGAGGCGGTGCTCCGCGCGGCCGGGATGACGGGCGGCGAGGGGATTCCGGAGTTGCGGGACCGGGCCGCCGCGGGCGACGGCGTCGTACGGCGGGCCCTGCGTGGCGCGGGCACGGCGCTCGGGATCGCGCTCGCCGGGGCGGTGAACCTGCTCGACCCGCAGGCCGTGGTGCTCGGTGGGGCGCTCGCGGAACTGTCGCCGTGGCTGCTGCCCGCCGCGGAGCGGGAGTTGGCCCGCCGGGTGACGCGCCCGTACGGCGAACTCGTCGTCTCGCGGCTCGGACGCGACGGGCCGCTTCTGGGGGCGGCACACTCCGTCGTGCAGGGCGTGCTCGACGATCCGATCGGGCGCACCAACTCCCCTGGTGCCGGGGTTGTCTGATCCTCTGTTTCAGCGCTGGTCGCAGCGGTCACCATGACAGAGGGGGGTGTCATGTGCGCGTCGCCCCTGGAGACCCCCATGGACTCGTCCCTCCCGGCCCGCCGGACCCTGCTGCGAGGCGGCCTCGTGATCGCCACCGCCGCTCTGACCACCGGCACAGCCGCAACCGCCACCGCCCGCCCCCGGAGACGCCCGGCCGACTACCCGGACGCCCACTGGACGCCCGCCAGCCCGTCCAACTACACCGTCTCCAGCCGCCCTTCGAGCTACCCGCTCGACTACGTGGTCGTGCACGTCACGCAGGAGACCTACGACGACACGATCAAGATCTTCCAGAATCCGGCCTCCCAGGTTTCGGCGCACTACGTGGTGCGCTCGGAGGACGGGTTCGTGGGCCAGTGCGTGCACGACAAGGACATCGGCTGGCACGCCGGGAACTGGGACTACAACACCCGCAGCATCGGCATCGAGCACGAGGGCTGGGTGGACAAGCCCGAGTACTTCACCGACGCGATGTACGAGTCGTCGGCGGCCCTCGCCGCGTACCTCTGCGACACCTACGGCATCCCGAAGAACCGCGACCACATCATCGGCCACAACGAGGTGCCGGGCTCCGACCACACGGACCCGGGACGGCACTGGGACTGGGCGCGCTATCTGCGGCTGATCAACGAGGGATGAGCCCCGTCGGTGCGGGGCCCGGCCCGACCTATTGCGGGCCGTGGAGGGCCGCCAGGGCGGACGCGGGGTCGTGGTCGGAGGGGCCCGCAGGGGACCAGCGGCCGTGCTCCTTGCGGTACGGCCACCACCGCCCGTCCCTCCCGTACCGCAGCTGCGTATCCGTCCCCACCGCCGTCCAGCGGTTGAGGGCGGCGCGCAGCTCCGGCGCCCGTTCCTCGTCCGCCCACGCGGCGGACAGCTGCGCACGCGCGCGTGCCAGCGCCTCCGGCTCCGGGTTCCAGTCCTCCTCCAGCACCGCGAGCGCCGCGGGACCGCCCTGGCCCCAGGCGCGTACGGCCAGCGCCAGGCTGTCGCGGTCCCGGCCGGTTCCTGCCGCCAGCCGCGCCGCGATACGGGCGTCGGGGCCGGCCGCGGCGAGCCGTACCGCATCCTGATCGAGCGTCAGCTCCCCCGGGTGCGGCGCCAGTTCGTGCCGGGGCGAGAGCGCCTCGGTGAGCATCCGCCGCGCACGGGCCGCGGCATCGGCCGCGAGGAACTCCAGCGCGGCCGGGTCGAGGCCCGGTGCCGGATCCGTGCCGCTGCCGAGCGCGGGCGGGCGGCCCGGCTCCTCGACCGGCGGCGGGGGAGCCGGCAGCGGCGGCAGGGTGTCCGCCGCGGCGAATGCCTCCCGCGCCAGGACGCCCGGCGGAGCGCCTTCGGGCTCCGGAACCCCGCCGTCCCCCGGAGGCGGCTTCTCGGCGCCCCGCACGCCCCGCGCCACGCTGCGCACCTGCAGCTCGGCCAGCAGCTCGCGCTCCCGGCGTCCGCGCACCAGCAGCAGGACGAAGGGATCCTGGTCCAGCAGCCGCGCCACCTGATAGCAGAGCGCGGCCGTGTGCGGACAGTGGTCCCAGACGCCGCAGCTGCACTCCGGCTCCAGGTCGCCGATGCCCGGCAGCAGTTCGACGCCGGCCGCCGCCGCGTCCTCGACCAGATGGGGCGGCATGTCGCGGTCGAGCAGCGCCGCGATGTGCCCGGCCCGGTCGGCCACCGTGTCCAGCAGCCGGTCCCAGTCCTCCTCGCCGAGCTCCTGCAGCAGCACGTCCGAGCGGTGCGGCGTCCGGTCGCGGTCCCGCACCACCGCGGTGATCCGGCCCGGCCGGACGGACACGGCGCCCACCGCGCCCTCGCGCGCGTACCTGCGCCCCTTCTTCAACTGCTCGGCGTCCAGGGCGGTGTCCTCCAGGGCCTTCAGCCATGCCTGGCCCCACCAGGTCTGCGCGAAGCCGCGGCCGCGGGCGGGCGGCAGAGCCTCGAAGGTCCGTTCCATGGAGTGCTCCGTCATCGCTCGTCCCTCCGCAGTTCGACGAGGTCCGCCAGCTCGGTGTCGGTCAGTTCGGTCAGCGCGGCCTCGCCGCTGCCGAGGACGGCGTCCGCCAACTCCCGCTTCCGCTGGAGCATGTCCGCGATCCGGTCCTCGACCGTGCCCTCGGTGATGATCCGGTGGACCTGCACCGGCTGCGTCTGGCCGATGCGGTACGCGCGGTCGGTGGCCTGTGCCTCGACGGCGGGGTTCCACCAGCGGTCGTAGTGCACGACATGCCCTGCGCGGGTGAGATTCAGCCCGGTGCCCGCCGCCTTCAACGACAGCAGGAAGACCGGCACTTCGCCGTCCTGGAAGCGGCGCACCATCTCTTCGCGCCGCTCGACAGGCGTGCCCCCGTACAGGAGCTGTGCGGGCACGCCGCGCGCGGCCAGGTGGCCCTCCAGGAGCCGGGCCATCTGCACGTACTGGGTGAAGACGAGTACGCTCGCGTCCTCGGTGAGGATCGTGTCCAGCAGTTCGTCCAGCAGCTCCAGCTTCCCCGAGCGGCCGGGGAGCCGCGGCCGGTCCTCCTTCAGGTACTGGGCGGGGTGGTTGCAGATCTGCTTGAGGGCGGTGAGGAGCTTGACCACCAGACCGCGGCGGGCGAAACCGGCGGTGCCGGAGATCTCCGCGAGCGTCTCGCGCACCACCGCCTCGTACAGCCCGGCCTGCTCCTTGGTGAGCGCGACCGCCCGGTCCGTCTCGGTCTTCGGCGGCAGTTCGGGCGCGATGCCCGGGTCGGACTTGCGGCGGCGCAGCAGGAAGGGGCGGACGAGTCTGCTGAGCCGCTCGGCGGCGGCCGGATCGCCACCTCCCTCGACTGCCTGGGCATAGCGCCTGCGGAAGGAGCCGAGCGTGCCGAGCAGGCCCGGCGTGGTCCAGTCGAGGATGGCCCACAGCTCGGAGAGGTTGTTCTCGACGGGGGTGCCGGTGAGCGCCACGCGCGCGTGGGCGCCGATGGTGCGCAGCTGCCTGGCGGTCGCGGAGAACGGGTTCTTGACGTGCTGCGCCTCGTCGGCGACGACCATGCCCCAGGGCCCGGCCGCGGCCAGCCGGTCCGCGTCGAGCCGCATCGTGCCGTACGTGGTGAGCACGAACTCGCCATCCGCCAGGTCCTCCAGGCTGCGGGCCGAGGCGTGGAAGCGGCGCACGGGCGTGCCGGGCGCGAACCGCTCGATCTCGCGCTGCCAGTTGCCCATGAGGGAGGTCGGGCAGACGACGAGCGTCGGTCCCGCGGACGCCGGGTCGGTCTGCCGGTGCAGGTGGAGCGAGATGAGCGTGATGGTCTTGCCGAGGCCCATGTCGTCGGCGAGACAGCCGCCGAGGCCGAGCGAGGTCATGCGGTGCAGCCAGTCCAGGCCGCGCAGCTGGTAGTCGCGCAGGGTCGCGGCCAGGGCCGCGGGCGGCCTCACGGGCTCGCGGTCCCCGCCCTGCCCGTCCGCGTGCCGCCCCTCCCCGTGCTGCCCGTCCCCGTGCCGCCCGTCCTTGTCCTGCCCGTCTTCCGGGTCCGCGAGCCGGTCGCGCAGGGCCGCCAGCCAGCCTCCGGCCTCCACGTCGACGGTCTCGCCGTCGGCCTCGGCCTTTCCGGTCAGCGCCGCGCCCAGCGCGTCGACCGCCGTGACCTTGCGGTCCTGCCGGCTCCGGGCCCGGCGGGCCAGTTCGGGATCGACCAGCACCCACTGGTCGCGAAGGCGTACGACAGGGCGGCTCGCCTCGGCGAGCCGGTCGAGCTCCTCCCGGGTCAGGTCCTGCCCGCCGACCGCGAACCGCCAGCTGAAGGCCAGCAGGGCGTCCGCGGACATGAGCGACGGAAGACCGGACTCGGGCCGGTCGGGTCCTGTGCCCTCCGGCGGGCCGATGACGGCGCGGGCGGTGAGCTCACGAGCCAGCTCCCTCGGCCAGTGCACCTGCACACCCGCCGCGTCCAGAGCTCTGGCCGCCTCGCCCAGCAGCTCGGTGACCTCCTCGTCGGCGAGCTCGATGGCGTCGGGGACGGCGGCGGAGAGCAGGGGGGACAGGGGCGGCCACGCGCGCGTGGCCCGGCGGAGGATCAGAAGGGTGTCCATCCGGGCGCGCGGCCCGAACCCCGTGTCGCCCCGGCCCGCGCTGCCGGCCCACACCTCCGAGGCGTCGGCGACGAGCGTGGCGTCGGTGAGGCTGTGCAGCTGTACGACGGCGCGGAACCGCGGCCCGGCATCCGCACTCAGATCCTGTTCGACAAGACCGGGCAGCTCGACCCGCAGCGAGACTCGTACACCCGCGTCGTGCCCGGCCGCCACCTCGGCGGCCCAGTCGCGCTGCTCCGGCAGGCGCTGCGGCTCCGCGGCGGCGAAGGCCGGGCCCCCTGCGGCGAGCGTGGCGGCAGGGGAGCGGGGGAGGCCGTCGGCGACAGCGTCGAGGAACGCCCGGAGCAGCGGCTCGGGGTCCGGCAGCCGTAGCGGATCCGTGTCCCGAAGCGGATCCGTGTCCCGAAGCGGATCCGTGTCCAGCAGCGGTACCGCGTGGGCGGCGGGCGGCATCGCGGCGGCGAGCTCGCGCACCCGCCGCAGGTCGTCGGGGGCGAGCGGGCCGACTCGCCAGGCGTCGTGGTCGGTGGCCGTCAGACCGGGGAGCAGGCGGCCGCGGGCGGCCAGCTGGAGCGCCAGCACGGCCGCCGAGCCCCAGAAGACGGCCGAGGGGTCGCCCTTCGCCGCGCGGGCGCGCGTGAGGACCGGCACGGCCTCGCGCACCGGCAGGACCACTGCTCGTACGGTCCGCCCGCGGACGTCGTCGCCGTACGGGACGGCCACGGTCAGCTCCTCTGCAGGACCGGTGCCCGCGGGCGGCGCGCCGTCCGCGCGCCAGAAGGCGACCCGGCCGGTGCGGGCGGGGTCACCGGGCAGGAAGACCGCCGCGCAGTGGGCGAGTTCGGAGATCGCGGAGGGCGTTGTCGCGGGGGGCGGAGGCACAGCGCTACGCATTCCTCAAACTTGACTAGTGGAGCCGGAGCCGCCGAGATTACCTCACGGTGCCCCTCTCCGGGAGCGGCTCAGTCGTGAGGAAGGTCACCGGTGCGATCGGTGTGCCGCACATGCCGCAGGCCCCGAGCCGGGCCCGACTCGTACGGGCGGAGCTACGGCACGTGCACGGAGTCGGCGCTTCGCGGCCTGCGGAGCGAGACTGGTAGTGGCGGCGCAGCAGTGCGCCGGGTGCCCGGGGGAACTGTCGCGGGTGTGTGCCCGTTCACAGGATGACCTCGGGGTCGCCGCGAAGGAGGCGTCGGAGATGACGAACAGGGCCAAGGTCGCCGTCGGGGGAGTGGCGGTGGGGATCGTCCTGCTGTGGGTGCTGCCCTTCTGGGCGGCGCTGCTGATCATGGTCGGCGTTCCGGTGGGTGCCTATCTGCTGCTGGACGAATCGCAGCGGCGGAGGCTGCGCCGGGTGAGCCGGAAGGAGCTGGGCCGCTGATCCGCGCGCCCCGCGAGGCGCCCCCTCGCTAGAGTCACCGTGATCTCCGTGGGCGCACGGAGGTCACCGGACGGGGAGGAGAGCCGTGCTCATGGGTGGCACGGTCACGGCGGTGAGCCGTAGCAGGGATCACGACTTCAGCAAGCGGACGCGGGAGAGCATCCGGCTGGTGGCCGGGCTGGGTGTCGACGGCGATGCGCACCTGGGGGTGACGGTGCAGCACCGCTCGCGCGTCGCCCAGGACCCGACCCAGCCGAATCTGAGGCAGGTCCACCTCATTCATGAGGAGCTGTTCGCCGAGGTCCGCGAGGCCGGGTTCGAGGTCGGCCCGGGGCGGCTGGGGGAGAACATCACCACGGCGGGGATCGACCTGCTGGCGCTGCCGACCGGCACGCTGCTCCGCCTCGGCGCGGAAGCCGTGGTCGAGGTGACCGGGCTTCGCAACCCCTGCCTGCAGATCGACACGTTCCAGGACGGGCTGCTCAAGCAGGTCGTGGGGCGGGACGAGGACGGCCGGCTCGTCCGCAAGGCCGGGATCATGGGAATCGTGGTGACCGGCGGAGAGGTACGCGCGGGTGATGCCATCGGCGTCGAGCTGCCCGCCGAGCCGCACCGGCCGCTGGAACGGGTCTGAGGCGTACTGCTCACCGCCATCCGCCCCCCGTTCCCGAACAGCCCCTCGCCCGACCTGGCGTTGAGCGAGATCAGGGCCGTGCGGCACGTCGGTCTTCCCGGGGCTACTGACGCGCGGCGAGGGGCGGCGAGGGGTCGGGTTCGGCGGGGATCGCGGGTCAGGAGGGGCGCACCGCGAGCTCGTCGAGGGCCCTGAGCAGGCCCGGGAGTTCGGGGCCCCGGCCCACGGGGAGGACTTCGCCCGGCTCGTCGTCGACCAGGATGAAGGCGATGTCGTCGGTGCGGGCCACCATGCTCCAGCCCGGGCCGTCCGCGCGCAGCGTACGGGCCTCGCCCGAGGCGAAGGCGGAGCGGATGCGGCCGGGCGGTGGGGGCTTGTCCACGTACGCGCGCGCCTCCTCGAGCACCCTGCGCACCGCGGGGTGTGAGGGCTGCCCGGGTTCCGGCCCGTCGCCCTGCTCCGGCTCGTCTCCCGACTCCGGCTTCTCTGGCGCCTTGGGCTCGTCTTCGGCCTTGGGCTCGTCTCCCGCCTTCGGCCGGTCTTCGGCCTTCGGTTGGTCTTCGGCGTTCGCTTGTTGCCCGGGTTCGGTGAACTCGACTTCCTCGTCCACCTGTTCCCGCCACATCGCCCACTGCAGGGCGATCTCGTCCGCGCCCAGCCGCCGCTGCGCCGGACCCCAGTTCTCGGAGTCCGGCGGGCACAGCGGAGGCC
Organism: Streptomyces sp. 7N604; assembly: GCF_052245475.1. Taxonomy (NCBI): domain Bacteria; kingdom Bacillati; phylum Actinomycetota; class Actinomycetes; order Kitasatosporales; family Streptomycetaceae; genus Streptomyces; species Streptomyces sp. 7N604. Next base: position 33,154 of record NZ_JBQQBX010000033.1, read on the forward strand.
GGTCGACGCCGCCCAGTTCCGGGTCGGGCTCGGGGTCGTGCGGGGCCGGGATGCCCGGGGCGGCGACCGCGACGGCGAGCGGCCAGCCCGGCAGCGCGGCGACGACGCTGCGCTCGTCGGGCGACAGGTCGTACTCCATGCCGCAGTCCCAGGCGGCGATGGCACAGGCGACGAGCGACACGTCGTCGGTGACCACGGTCCACCGCGCGCCGTCCCCGTCCTGCCCGAGCACCAGGCCGTACCCCTCGGCGTACGGCTCGAGACCGAGCACGGAGCACGCCTCCGGGTAGTCGTCGCCGAGCACGCTCGGGAACTGAGCGGGAGTGAGGAGCACTGCCGTCAGCACGAACAGGGCGTCCTCGGCGTCCTGGGCCTCGTCCGTAACGGACATGGTCACCTCTCCATGGATCAGTGGGGTGCGCGCACATTAACCAGTAGGTAACGCCTCCGTCGAGGGTTCGGCGGAACCCGGGCGCCTGGCCTGGCCTCCTGCGTGCGCCGGCCTGGGCCCGGGCCGGTCAGACGGCGGGCAGGCCGAGGAGGGACCGTGCCACGGTCTTCGGTGACTCGTCGCGCTCGCGGGCGACCGCGATGACCGCCCGGCACGCCAGCTCGTTCACCCCGAAGGACAGCGCCTCGGGCGACACCCATCCCGCCGCCTCTGCCAGCCCGTGCTCGTCGTCCTCGATGCCCGCGGCCACGTATGCGGCGGCCGCGTCGAAGAGATTCGGCCGCCTGCGATCCGGACGAGCGGCCCGGCCCCGGCGGCCCTGGTCCCCGTTCCGGTCCTGGCCCTGGTCCCGGCCCCGGTTCCCTCTCCTCAGCGGTTCGATCAGCTTGCGAAGCCTGCCCAGCACGCGGACCACCTTCCCCCTGTCTGCTGTGTCACCGAATCTTCAAGTGTGCCTCGCGTCCGTAGGGTTGGCAGGGCGCACGGCCAGTGCGAGGAAGCGTGCGTCCTCGTCCGCATAGGAGACCAGGCGCCAGCCCGAGGCCGTGAGCAGCGGACGGAGGTTGGGCTCGGCCCGCAGGTCGTCGGGGGTGAGCTGCCGTCCCTGGCGGGCGGCGAGAGCGGCCCGGCCGATGGGGTGGAAGAGCGCGAGTCGCCCGCCGGGGCGCACGACGCGCGCCAGCTCGCGCAGCCCCTCCCGCGGGTCCGCCAGGTGTGACACGAGTCCTGCGGCGAACACCGCGGCGAGCGAGGCGTCCCGCAGCGGCAGCCGCGCGACGTCCGCGATGACGAGGCGGGCGCTGCGGTCCCGCCCGGCACGGACGGCCTCGCGCAGCATCTCCGGGGTCAGATCGGCGCCCAGAACCGTGCCGCCCGGGCCGACGGCCTCGCGCAGCGCGGGCAGCGCCCGGCCGGTGCCGCATCCGGCGTCGAGCACCGCGTCCCCGGGGCGCAGCCGGAGTTCGTCCACCGCCGCAGCGAAGGCCGGGGCGTCGTCCGGGAAGCGGGCGCCCCAGCCGTCGGCCCTGGCCGCGAAGAATTCCCGTACGTGACTGTGGTCGGCGTCCATGCCCCCATGATCCCGCGCCCGTGAGCCGCCCGCTCGCGCCCCGGGCGTCCACGCGCGTGTGCACGGGTGCCGTGACTCGGGAGAGGAGGCGCTGATCAGGCTGGTCGAGTACGCCGGGCGGGTCCACACCGCCCGGCTGCTCGACTCGGTGGGCCAGGACCGGCTAGTGCGTGAGGCCGCTCATGGCCACGGCCGTATGGATGCGCACGCGCACCAGCAGCTCGCCGGGGACTGCGTTCCGCTTGCCGAACTCCTCGGCGCGCTCGGTGCCCATGTAGCGGGCGGCGATGCGCGTCGTCCACCGGCGCATCTCCGAGAGGTCCTCGCTCAGCTCGGCGTGGCCCTGGAGCGTGGCGAACGCGAACGGCGGGCGGTCGTCCTCCACGCAGATCGCAACCCGGCTGTCGTGCGCCAGATTGCGTCCCTTGACGGTGTTCTTGCCGGTGGTCAGGACCAGGTCGTCGCCGTCGAGTACGAACCACACGGGGGCGACGTGAGGGCTGCCGTCGGGCCGTACGGTCGCCAGCTTGCCGGTGCGCGTTCCCTGGGAGACGAACGCGTGCCATTCGTCGTGAGTCATCGTCTGTGCCATGCGCTCATCCTGTGTCATATGCGGGGGCCGGGCCCAGTACGACGCCCGCGGCGCAGAGCGGCTTGCCCGGACGGCCGAGGTGGTACAGGCTGGCACGGCGGTTGAGGCGAACTGCCGTACGGGGAGGCACGCAATGGCACTGGGCAAAGGGCTCGACTGGCTTGTGGAGGACTTGACGCAGCGCGTCGGGTCCGTGCGACACGCGCTGGTTCTGTCGAACGACGGGCTGGTGACGGCGGCGAGTGAAGGGCTCGAGCGCGAGGACGCCGAGCACTTGGCGGCGGTGTCGTCCGGGCTGCACAGCCTGGCCAAGGGTTCGGGGAAGCACTTCGGGGCGGGGCGGGTGCGGCAGACGATGGTCGAGTTCGAGGACGGGGTGCTGTTCGTGACCGCGGCGGGGGAGGGCAGCTGTCTGTGCGTGCTCGGCTCTGCCGACGCGGACATCGGCCAGGTCGCGTACGAGATGACGCTGCTCGTCAACCGGGTGGGCGAGCACCTCGGGGTCGCGGTGCGTCAGGAGGGCCGGATTGCCGGGGGCGGAGCATTCCGGGGCGGGGTCGGCAGCGGTGACGGGGCGACGGGCGGAGAGGCGGCGAGCGGCGGGGCGGCGAGCGGCGGGGCCGATCCCGGCGACTGAAGTTATCCACAGGGGGAGCGGGGGTCGGACTTCCCGGCTACGGTCGTCACCGAGAGTGATCGGATCGTGCGGGGGAGGACCGTCATGACAGTGCAGGAGAAGCACGACAGGCACGCGAGGCACGCGAGGCACGCGAGGCACGCGAGGCACGCGAAGCAGGAGAAGCAGCCCGCGGGGCCCGGCGCGGAGGAGACTTTCGCGTTCAGCAGGGCGGCGGCGGAGCTGGGCCTGAAACCGCGGGAGTTGGAGCTCGCGGTGCAGCTCGAGAAGGTGCGGGCCGTCGCGGCGCCAGGAGGCGGGCGGCGGCGGGTGCCCCGCGCCGAAGTGGCCCGGCTGCAGGAGGCGGAGGACTTTCCCGACGGGCTGCGCGAGCGGGTGCGGGTGGTCGGGACTGCCGAGGCGGCGGAGTTGATGGGCATCAGCCCCGACCGGTTCACCCGCCTGGCGCGGGTCGGTCTGATCAGCCCGGCGACGTTCTACGTCAACCGCTACCGCGCCGTCGTATGGCTCTATCCGGCAGTGGAGCTGCGGGAGTTCGTGGAGCGGGAGCCCGCGATGCTGAGCGGCATCATGCCGAAGAACCTGAAGGCGCTGCTGGACGCCGGGGAGGACTGGCGGGCGCGGAACTGGCGCAGCCGGCGCATCGGGCAGCTGGCCCGGCAGACGGACGACCCCTGGGCGCGGGCCGCGGTGCCGGCCGGGGTGCTGCCGGCCGATGAGCTCGCCCAGATCGTCGATGACCCGTACGAGCGGGCGTACTTGCGCAAGCTGCGCCCGGCGCTGGTGTCCACCCGGGCCGACTCGACGGCGACGTGGGACGTGGTCGAGCGGCTGATCAGAGCGGACGACCCCGACGAGGTCCTCTGGATCAGGCTGTCGCTGCTGTACGCGCTGGACGAGGCCAGGGCCTGCCGGTCGGCGCCGATGCCCGGCGGTGCCCCGCAGGAGGGGCCACGGCAAGCCCCCTCGGAAGCCCCTCCGCAAGCGCCGCGGGAAGGCCCGTCGGAAGCGCCTCGGCACAGCCCGCCGGACGGATCGGGGGAGACTCGGCCGCGCGGATTCAGGGCCTGGTTGCGCCGCCGGGCGGGGTGAGGGGAGGGGTAGCCGAGGGAGGGGCAGCCGCGGGGAGCGCACGCTTGAACGGAATAGTGGTCCGCTACCCGTCCAACTTGCGGAAGAGGCCCTCCTGCATGACGGATACCAGGAGCTGCCCTTCCCGGTTGAAGATCTGGCCGCGGGCGAGCCCGCGGGCGCCCGTCGCGATGGGTGACTCCTGCTGGTACAGGAACCACTCGTCCGCGCGGAAAGGACGGTGGAACCACATGGCGTGGTCCAGGGACGCGATGTCGAATCCCCTTGAGCCCCAAAGGGGTTCGACCGGCACGCGGACCGCGTCCAGCAGCATCATGTCGCTGGCGTAGGTGAGGGCGCAGGTGTGAACCAGCGGGTCGTCGCCGAGCTGTCCCACCGCCCGCATCCACACCGCGCTGCGCGGCTCGACACCTTGGAGCTCTTCCCGCGACCACCGCAGCCGCTCCACGTAGCGAATGTCGAACGGCTGGCGGCGCGTCATGCGTTCCAGCGCGTCGGGTAGTGCGCCCAGGTGCTCGCGGAGCTCGTCGGCCAGTGCCGGCAACTTCTCCGGGCCCTGCACGTCCGGCATGGGCAGCTGATGTTCGATGCCCGCCTCGGGCTGATGAAAGGAGGCGGTCAGATTGAAGATGGTGCGGCCCTGCTGCACCGCGACCACTCGCCGGGTGGTGAAGGTCCGCCCGTCCCGTACGCGTTCCACCTGATAGACGATCGGCACGCCCGGCCTGCCGGGACGGAGGAAATAAGCATGCAAGGAGTGCACCGGACGCTGCCCGTCCGTGGTCCGCCCCGCGGCCACCAGTGCCTGCCCGGCGACCTGCCCGCCGAACACCCGCTGCAGCGACTCGTCGGGGCTGCGGCCGCGGAAGATGTTCACCTCGATCTGCTCCAGATCGAGCAGGTCGACGAGCCGTTCGGCGGGGTTGGTCATCGGTGCTCCTCGGTTCGTGCCACAGCATCCGCAAGACTAGAACAACCCTCGGGCCGCGACGGCAGGCAGCTGCCCACCGAGCCTCGCCAGGAGCGGCGTGGCCGTCGACCCGAGCCCGGGACCGTCGAGGCCGTTGACCTGCGCCGGGAGCGGCGCGGCCGTTGACCTGGGCCCGCCATGACTGCCCCGCGTGGCAGGTGCAGTCATGTGACGGATACCGCCCCGCAGGCACCCGCGACAAGGCTCTCCTGTGCGAGCCGAACACGGATCGACGGAGGAGTTTCCATGCAGCAGATAGTGCTGGGCGACGTCAGCATCACCCGCGTCGAGGAGTTCTACGGCCCTGTCGAGATGACGCCCGAGGTTTTCTTCCCGGAGACTCCGAAGGAGGCGTGGGAGGAGAATACGTCCTGGCTGGCCCCGGATTTCCTGGACTTGGACAGCAATATTGTGCAGTCCGCGATTCAGACCTGGGTCCTGCGCAGTGAAGACAAGACCATTCTCGTCGACACCGGTGTCGGCAATCACAAGTACCGGCCGTATGCGCCGGTGTGGAGCTACCTGGACACCGACTTCCTGGGCAATCTCGCCAGGGCCGGCGTGCGGCCGGAGGACGTCGACATCGTGGTCAACACCCATCTGCACATTGACCACGTCGGCTGGAACACCTACCTCGACGGCCGGCAGTGGGTGCCGACGTTCCCCAATGCCACCTATCTGATGCCGGAGCGGGACTTCGAGTTCTGGAACCCGGAGAATGAGCAGAAGCCGCTGCTCGGGCGAGGCAACCAGAACGTCTTCGCGGACTCAGTCGCGCCCATCCACGAGGCCGGCAAGACGCTGCTGTGGGACGGCAGTTACGACATCGACGCCAACCTGCGTCTGGAACTCGCCCCAGGGCACACCCCCGGATCGTCCGTGCTCGCCCTGAACTCCAAGGGAGACCGCGCACTTTTCGTCGGGGACCTGCTGCACAGCCCGGTGCAGATTCTGGAGCCGGACGGCAACAGCTGCTTCTGCGAGGACCCGGCCGAATCCCGCGCCACGCGCCGCCGCATCCTCGGCCAGTCCGCCGATGACAAGGCCCTGGTCTTCCCCGCCCATCTGGGCGGTCACGGCGCCGCCGAGGTGCAGCGCGACGGCAGCAAGTTCTCCATCAAGGAATGGGCGCCCTTCACCCGCCTGTGACCCTTCACCCGCTTGTGACCCCTCACCCCAGCGACTGCGAAGAAAAGACACCGACGACATGACCAACAACACCGATCCCACTGTGCAGACCGCCCAGGGCGCCGTCCGGGGCCGCCGCGAGGAGGACGCCACTGTCTTCCTCAACATCCCCTACGCCGCACCCCCGCTCGGCGCCGCCCGGTTCTCCCCGCCCACGCCGCACGCGCCGTGGTCCGGAGTCCGGGATGCCACCGTCGCTGGTCCCACCGCACCGCAGCCGAAGCGCGATGCGTTCGGCGACCTCGACATGTCCCCGTACTTCGGTCAGGGCTGGGTTCCGGGCGAGGACTACCTCATCGTCAACGTCTGGACGCCCGACACCGCTCGCGACGACCTGCCGGTGATGGTGTTCGTACATGGCGGCGGATTCGTCGCCGGATCCACCCGGTCGGTGCTCTACGACGGCACGAACTTCGCCCGCGACGAAGTCGTCCTGGTCACCCTCAACTACCGGCTGGGCGTGCCCGGTTTCCTCCACCTCCCCGACGCTCCCGACAACCGGGGCCTGCTGGACGTGATTGCGGCCCTGCGCTGGGTCGAGGAGAACATCGCGGGCTTCGGCGGCGACCCGTCCCAGGTGACGCTCTCCGGTCAGTCGGCCGGCGCCACGATCGTGGGCGGCGTGGTGGCGAGTCCGCAGTCCGATGGCCTCCTCCAGCGCGCGATCATCCAGAGCGGCAGCGGCCTGGGAGCGTTCACCCGGGCTCAGGCGAACCGGGTCACCCAGGCCCTCGCCCAGGCCCTGGGGGTCGCTCCGACGGCCGAGGCCTTCGCATCGGTGCCGGATGAGCGTTTCGTCGAGGCCATGCCCCAACTGGCCGGTACCGACCTCAAGGTCGACGGGCACTTCGACCCGCTGATCGGCCTGAGCGCGTTCAGCCTCGTTCTGGACCAGCAGCCGGCCGAGGCCGTGGCCGCCGGCCGCGGCGCGGGCGTCGACCTGCTCCTCGGCACCACCACCGAGGAAGGCAACCTGTACCTCGCGCCGCTGGGCAACCTGACCCCCTCGACAGCGGATGACGTGTACGCCGCAGCAGCTCGTTCGCACCCCGACCCGGACAAGCTGGTGGAGGTCTACCGCGGTGAACGGCCGGGGGCATCGTCCGGCGCACTGCGGTCCGCCATCATGGCCGACGCCCTGTTCGGCGCGGGAACGCGGCGGCTGGCGGAGGCCCATGCGCAGCACCCCTCATCGCGTACGCACGTCTACGAGTTCGCCTGGCGGTCGCAGGCCCTCGACGGCGAACTCGGCGCAGCGCACACCATGGAACTCCCGTTCGTCTTCGACCGCACCGATCTGCCGCAGCTCCACGGCCCCAAGGCGTTCCTCGGCCCGACCGAGCCCCCGGCCGACCTCGCTTCCCGCGTCCACTCCGCATGGATCCGCTTCGCGAGGACCGGCGACCCGGGCTGGCCGCAGTACGACACCACCCGCCGCACCAGCATGCGCATCGCCGACGCATGGACACAGGTCGACGACCCCAACGCCCAGGTACGGCAGGCCTGGACCTGAGCCCCGGCGGTACTCCCGTGCCGCCACGCCCCCCTCCAAGGACGTCATCGCATGACCAGAACCATCATCAGCGCCGGGCTGCTTCGGCTTCACGCCTGTGCCCCCGAGGCGCCCTACGGGGTGCTCTCGATGATGTCGCGGAGTTGTGAGCGGGCGGTGATGCCCAGCTTGGGGAAGACCCGGTAGAGGTGGGAGCCGACCGTACGCGGCGACAGGAACAGCCTCTCGCCGATCTCACGGTTCGTCAGGCCACGCGCGGCGAGCTGGACGATCTGCTGCTGCTGAGGGCTCAGTTCGGCGAAGGCACTGGGGACGACGGTGCTCGCCTCGATGCCCGCGGCGCGCAGCTCGGCCTGCGTGCGCGCGACCCACGGCCGGGCGCCCAGCCGCTGGAAGGTCTCGAGCGCGGCGGTCAGCAGCGGACGGGCCTCCGTGATGCGGCGCTGCCTGCGGAGCCACTCGGCGTAGTCCAGCCGCGTCTGCGCCTGCTCGAAGGGCCACTGCTCGCCGGTGGAGTCCGCCAGGGCCGCCCGGAAGTACGGTTCGCCGGCCCCGGGATCCGCCAGCAGGGCGCGGCCTCGGTTGATCAGCGCGGCGATCCGCGGCGACATGCCATCGCCGAGGCGGCGCGCCGACCGCTCCAGCACCTCGGAGGCATCCTCCCGCCGCCCACTGCGGGTGGCTGCCGCGGCGAGTTCGGCCAGAACGGTGTACGAGACGTGGTAGTGGACCGGATCGCCGTTGCCGGTGAAGGCGGAGCGGAACTGCTCGTACGCCGTGTCGTAGTCGCCCTCGGCCACGGCGGCCAGGCCCAGGGCGCGCCGCGCGGAGACCGCGATGGAGCGGCTCTCCACCGGATCGACGAGGGCCAGGGCCCGCCCGGCACGCTCGCGCGCGCCCGCCTGATCTCCCTGCAGGGCGAGCACCGTGGCGTCGGTCGCGCACGCGCACGCCTCGGCGTGGTCGAGTCCGGACACCGACGCCACGTCGGCGATGTCGGTGGAGACCTTACGGGCCTGAGCCCACCGCCCCTGCTCCAGGTACGCCCATCCGGCCGCGCCTCCCAGTCCGTCGGGCAGCGGCCCGCGTGCCTGCCAGCGGTCGAATGCCTCGTCGAACGTCCTGACGGCGAGGGCGGTCTCGTCGAGGATCCAGGCAACGATGGCGAGCGCGGTCAGCCATCCCGGGTCGTTCTCCGTCCCGGCGATCAGGCCAGGCAGTACGGGAGCCAGCTGCGCCCTGCTGCTGCTCGGGTCCGAGATGGCCAGCACCCAGGCGCGCAGCGCAGCGCGGGAGGGGTCGTCGGGGATACGGGCCAATACGTCCTGGGTCCACCGGCGTTGGGAATCCTCGCCCGAGTAGTAGCCCACCACTGCCGCCGCGGCCAGTGCGTCCAGTGCCACGGACGACTGCGCGGCCGCCGCCTCGTCCGTGACGCGCGACAGGAGGGCGAACGCCTTCGCATGCTGCTGCGTCATGGCCATGAGCTCCCCGCTCGCCAGCCAAGCACTGCTCACGAGTGACGGATCGTCAGTGGAGGTACGGACCTGGGCGGCCAGGTGCTCGACCCACGTGAGGCGGCCGGTGAAGACTGCCATGGCCGCGGCGTCCGTCAGCAGGCGCGCCCGGTCCTCGCGGTGCGGGCTGAGTTCCGCGGCGCGCTCCAGGGCGGCCGCGGCAGCCGCATAGCCGCCGCGGCGCCGGGCGCGGTCCGCCGTCTCCCGCAGTGCGGCCGACACGCCCTCGTGGGGGTGCAGTGTCGCGGCGGCGAGGTGCCAGGCACGCCGGTCCGGTTCCCCGCGCAACCGCTCGGCGAGGGCCAGATGTGCCTCCCGCCGGGCCTCGAAGGACTCGGAGTGGTAGACCGCCGAGCGGATGAGCGGGTGACGGAAGGAGACTCCAGGGCCGCCCTGGCGTACGAGACCGGCCTGTTCGGCGGGGAGCCACGCCTTGTCGTCCGCTTCGGGCAGGCCGAGCGACGCCGCCGATGCGTCCGCGGCGTCCGCTGCCGCCAGCAACAGCAGGGCTCGGCGGGTGGGTTCGGGCAGGTCCGCCACCTGCCCGGCGTAGATGCGCTCCAGCCGGTCGGTGACCGGCAGTGGGCCCTCCGCGGTTCCGCCCGCCGGGTCCCGGAGCGCCGCGGCGCGGGAAAGTTCCACCAGGGCCAGTGGGTTGCCGACTGCCTGCTCCAGGATCCGCATCCGGGTGCGGCCGCCGGGTGGCGCGGCCTGCAGGTCGAGCAGCCGGTTCGCGGCCTCGGGGCCGAGCGGTCCGAGGGTGAGGCGCTGATATCCCTTGTCGAGCCCGGGCAGCGGATCCGCGGCGCGTACGCCCACCAGCAGGGTGACGGGTTCGCTGTCCATCCGCCGAGCCACGAAGGAGAGCGCGTCCAGCGACGCGCGATCGATCCACTGTGCGTCATCGACCACTACCAGCAGTGGTGCCGGCTCGGCCAGCTCGGACAGCAGCGTCAGCACCGCAAGATCCACGAGCATGGCGTCCGGGGTCTCGGCGGCCTCGCCGAGACCGAAGGCGCCCAGGAGCGCGGAGCGTTGCCGGGAGGGCAGGCTCTCCACCTCGTCCAGCACGGGACGGAGCAACTGGTGGAGACCGGCGAATCCGAGATTCGCCTCGGATTCGCTGCCCACCGCGCGCAGGACTCGCCGGCCCGCGCTGGCCGCTCGGTCGGCCGCGATGTCCAGCAGCATGCTCTTGCCCGCACCGGGATCTCCCGTGAGGATCAGCACTTCGCTGTGGGTCTGATCGGCGTCGACGAGCTGGAAGAGATGTGCGATCTCGGTGTCGCGGCCCACCGCTGGTCCCCCGGGACCAGGCCCCGATCCCTGGCTTTCACGGGCCTTCGCGGGATTTTCCACCGATGCTCCAGGGAATGCGGATTCTCCGATCATTCTCGCAGAGAACTCGACAGCGTCGGTCGGAAACCGCCTGCCACCCGACGGGGGGCGGCGGGGGCCGTCGACGTGTGTGTACGCGCGCACCTGCCGCCGTTCCGCGAACGACGCGGCGGGCGGCGCTGCGGTCGCGGCTGATCACGGGCGGGGGGAGAGAGGCGCCGCCGATCTGGTAGTCGAACCCGGCGTGCACCGGGGGGAGAGACACGGAATCGGGAGACGTCCGGCCCGTGCAGGATGCGAGCAGCGGGGCTGTCACCCCTGCCGTAACTGCTGCGGTGGATGCGCATGAGTGCGCTCCAGATGAAGGAGGGCGCGCCCCCGCCTCGGGCGCTCACAGCGGTCCTGGTGGACGGAGGGCGAAGCCGCCCGGGGGCCGGTCGGCTCGGTCAGGCGGCGGCCCCGCCCCACGTATGGGCAAGTGCGGCCGCCTCGCCCCGGGTCGTGACGCCGAGCTTGCCGAGGATGTTGGCGACGTGGAACTTCACCGTCGACTCGCTGATGTGCAGTTCCTGTGCGATGGCCCGGTTGCGATGGCCCCGGGCGAGATGACCGAGCACCTCCAGTTCGCGAGCGCCCAGCGCGGACAGCGGGTCCGCCTGCCTGGCCTGCTGCGGCCCGTGCGGGGCGAGCGGCACCGTGACCGTCACCGTCGTGCCCCAGCCGGGCACCGCGTCCAGGCCGAGCCCGCCTCCGAGCGCGGCCAGCCGCTCACCGACCCGGCGCGCAGCGAGCGCGTCCCGTGACAGAGCGCCGGGCCCGTCGTCCCGTACCGTCGCGTGCAGTTCACGATCGTCGACCTTCCATCCGACGTGAACGCGCCGCACCGGCTCCGGACCCTGCTCCAGAACGGCGAGCAGCACCGCCCGTACCACGGCTCGCGCAGCGTTCGCAACGTCGGCGGACAGCAGCCGGTCGGCAGCTCCGTCCTTCTCCTCCGGAGGCGCCAGGTCGAGCCGCACCTGGCTGTGGCGCAGCAGTGGCCGCAGCGAGTCGGCCAGCCGCTCGAACGCCTGGCCCGCCGGCTCCTCGACCAGCGCCTGGTCCCGCTCCGCCTCCGCGCGCAGGTCGACCAGCGCGGAGACGGCGAGGTCGACCGCCCTGCCACGGGCCGTCGAGTCGTCGAGCGCACGGCTTCGCAGTACGCCCAGGAGCCCGGTCAGCGTGGCCTCGTGCGCGTCGCCGAGTTCGGCGATGGTTCTGGCCCGGGTGTCCGCCGCGACCCGTGACTGGGCCAGCACTCCCGGCACCGCCTCCGCGGTCATGCGGTCCCGATGCGCGGTCACGAGGTCCCAGAGCGTCTGGGCGAGCGCGGTGACTGCCGGCGGGAGCGCGGAGTCGTCGGTGCGTACGAGAACCAGGAGCGCTCCCCTGGGGACGACGTCGCTGGAGACGGCGAGGACGGGAAGCTCGGTTCCGGCGACACGGGCCCGTCCCTGCCACGGCTGCCCGGCGGGTACGGAGGGGGCGAGCGCGGCCAGTTCGGCGTTCGTGATCCGCCGGTCACCCACCGGGTCGCCGTGGGTCTTGAACGGCGCATAGGTGCACTCGCTGGACAGCTCCGCCACCGCGTGGTGCGGAGCCGGTCCCGCCAGGGCGGCGGAGAGCCGGGGCAGGATCTCGGCCAGCGGCGCCCGGATCACCTCGACGGCCGCTGCCAGAACGGCCGCTGCTCCTGTTTCCGTTCCTGCACCCGTTCCTGCTTCCGCGAACTCCATGGCCGCCAGGTTAAACGCCTCCCCGGCCTGCTCGGCTGTCCTTTCGGCCAGGTACGAACTCTCCGTAAGGATGGCCGGGCGTCAGGTCCCGACGACAGAGGCTTCAGGGAGCCGAGAGGAACTCTCAAGGCACTTGTCGAAGAAACTCTCAACGCAGGGACAGGACGGACATGGAAGCCATCGTCTTCGAGGAATTCGGCGGACCCGAGGTGCTGCGTCTGGCGCAGGCCCCGGAGCCTCACCCGGGACCCGGACAGGTGCGGCTGCGCGTCAAGGCGGCAGCCGTCAACCCCCTCGACTACAAGATTCGCAGCGGCTGGGTGCAGGACGTGTTTCCGACCACGTTCCCCGCGATCCCTGGAATGGAGGCCGCCGGAGTGGTCGACGAGGTCGGCGAGGGCGCCACGCCGGCGGTCGGCGACGAGGTGTTCGGCACCACCGACACCGGCGCCTACGCCACGTACGCCCTCGCCACCGTCGTCGCCCCCAAGCCGGCCGAACTCAGCTGGGAGGAGGCCGCGGCGCTGCCGGTGGCCGCCGAAACGGCGCAGCGCGTCCTCGGCCTGCTCGGCGTCGAGGATGGCGAGACACTGCTGCTGCACGGTGCCGCCGGCGCGGTCGGGACGGCTGCCGTCCAGCTGGCCGTCGCCCTCGGCGCCACCGTCATCGGCACCGCCTCACCGGCCAACCACGACTACGTGCGCTCCCTCGGCGCCATCCCTCTCGCCTACGGCGACGGACTCCTCGGCCGCGTCCGCGCGGTGGCCCCGAAGGGGGTGGACGCGGTCTTCGACGTGGCGGGCAAGGGGGCGCTGAAGGACTCGATCGAGCTGCGCGGCGGTACGCCGGATCGCATCGTCACCATCGCCGACCCGAGTGCTTCCGAGTTCGGGGTCCCCTTCTCCGCGGGAGCCCAGCGCGCCCCTGAGGCACTCGCCGAGCAGGCCCGCCTCGCCGTACAGGGCAGGCTCAGGATCCCGGTCGACCGGATCTTTCCGCTCGCGGACGCGGCCGAGGCCCAGGCGGTGAGCGAGGCCGCGCATGTACGCGGCAAGCTCGTGCTGCGCCCGTAGTACGGACACCATGGCCCGTGGGCCGGCCCCGGCGGTGGTCGCCGGGGCGGGCCCCTCGCCGTTCGAGGACAACTGAGGGCAACTATTGGGCGGCGCCAGTGATCACGCCGCACCCGGACCAGCGGACGTGCCCGTCCGTCAAAGGGGCCGACCTCGACCACCTCACCCGGCTGCGGCAGTCGGCTCGCGCTGCGAGCGCCGACGAGGCGCTGATCCTCTCTCCGGACGGCCGAGTGCGCGAAGGCTCCACACGCTACGCCTCCGCCGAGCCGTGGGGCGAGCGTGCCTCATCGGGCCCCGCGACCGGAGAGGGGTACGGGTAGAAGCGGCGGGCCTGTTGATGGTCGCCGCCGTGATGCAGTACGTGGACTGCGCGCAGAACATCGCCGCGGGGGCCCCGAGTTGCCCTGTAGCACTGCAAACCGCCTATGCATCAAGGTAGTTGGAGGGCACAGGCGAGTTCCCGGTGATGCGTAGGATTCCGCACACCATCGAGTGATCGTTCCCACATGGAGGAGAGCGCATGGCAGCGCACGGATCCGCCGGCCACGACACGGGGAGCGGCGCCGCCGGTACGTGGGCTGATCGCGACCTGCGGCAGGACAAGCCCCACAGCGCCCGCATGTACGACTTCTACCTCGGTGGCAAGGACAACTACCCCGCCGACCGCGAGGCCGCCGCCAAGGTCGTCACGGCGTTCCCGGGGATCAAGGTGTGCGCGCGTGCCAACAGGGCCTTCATGCACCGCGCGACCCGGCTGCTCGCCCGGCGCGGTATCCACCAGTGGCTCGACATCGGAACGGGCATCCCGACCAGCCCCAATCTGCACGAGGTGGCCCAGGCCGTCGCGCCCGACGCGCGCGTCGTCTACGTGGACAACGACCCGATCGTGCTCGCCCACGCCAACGCGCTGCTCATCAGCTCGGACGAGGGCCGCACCGCGTACATCGAGGCCGACGTCCTCGATCCGGAGAGCATTCTGACGGCTCCTCAGCTGACCGGAACGCTGGATCTGACCCAGCCGGTCGCGCTCAGCCTCAACGCGCTCATGCACTTCGTGCCCGATGAGCAGGCCCCTTACGGAATCGTCGACCGCCTCATGTCCGCGCTGCCGTCCGGCTCCGCGCTCGCGCTGTCGCACTGCACCCAGGACTTCGACCCCGACACCTGGCAGCGGGTCGTCGATATATACATCAGCAGCGGCACCCCCGCGCAGCTCCGCGGCAAAACCGAGGTCGAGGGGTTCTTCAAGGGCCTGGACATGGTCGGGCCGGGCGTCGAGGTCGCGCATCGCTGGTACCCCGACGAGGGCACGGACGCCACCGTGGCCACGGGCGGGGTCACCGACGCCGAGGTCAGCCTGTGGGCCGGCGTGGGCTTCAAGCCGTGACCGCCGGCGGGGCGTGACCATCGGGCGGGGCATAACCACCGGCGGGGCACGACCACCGGCGGGGCACGACCACCGGCGGGGCGTGACCGCCGCGGGGTGCCGGTCCGTCAGGGCTTACGGGCCACGCCCGCCCAGTAGTAGGCGGCGTTGGGGTCGGTCGGCCGGTCGTCCTCCGGGTGCCAGCTCATCACCGGCACGACTCCGGGGGCGACGAGTCCCCAGTCGCCGAAGAACCTCTCGACCTGGCCCCGGTCGCGCGGGACGAGGGTCATGTGGCCCTGTTCCGCGGCTCGGACGACCTCGGCCATCGCCGACGGGTTGAAGTCCTGGCTGGGGTGGGAGATGGCGACCTGGCTGCCCGGCGGAAGGGCGTCGAAAAGGGTGGCGGTGCTCGCCCACGGATCGTCCTCGTCGCCGAGAAGCATGAGGATCGCGACCAGCAGCAGCCCGACGGGCCGGTCGAGGTCGAGTGCGGCCTTGAGGGCGGGCGCTTCGAGGATCTGGTCCGGATGCCTCAGATCCGCCTGCAGGTATACGGTTCTGGGCTGCTCGCCGTCGGTCATCCGGGTCCGGGCGTGGGCCTGTGCGTGGGCGTGCACGATCGGGTCGTTGTCCACGCACACGACGCGGCTGTCGGGCGCGATGATCTCGGTGACGGAGTGGGTGTCGCCCGCGGCCGGGATGCCGGTGCCGATGTCGAGGAACTGGCGTATGCCCGCCTCTGCCATGGAGCGCACGGCCCGGCCGAGGAATCTGCGGTTCTCCCGGGCCATGGTCCTGATGCTGGGAATCGCCTGCTCGAAGGCCTGGCCCAGGGCCCTGTCGGCGGCGAAGTTGCTGCTGCCGCCGAGCCAGTAGTCGTACATCCGGGCGGAGTGCGGCACGCTGGTGTCGATCGTGGGCGGGGTGGTCTGATCATGAGTCATGTAGCCCAATGTGCACGATCAGTGCCGGGGCGGCTACCGGAATGGAACCGAAATCCGGGCACGGGCGTAAAGGAGCGCGGGGCCCTCACGAGTGCGGGCGTAACGGGCCACGGTTGTACGGGAGTTGGGCCCGTGCTGCGGCCTCGCGGGCCGCGCGGTCACAGCACCTTCCAGCGCACCAGCGCGCCCAGCATCAGCGCTCCGGGAAGCAGTGGCAGCCACACCGTGATGAGCCGGAAGGCCAGAACCGCCGCCGTGGCCACGGCCGCAGGAGCACCGACCGTGATCAGCGCGAGGGCGAGTGCTGCGTCAACGGACCCGATGCCGCCCGGTGTCGGGACCGCGGCGGCCATGACGCTGGCCGCGAGGTAGGCGACCGCCACGTGCATCGCCGGAACCGGCAGGTGGAGCGAGAGGCCGACCGCCACAAGGCCTAAGGCCTGCAGAGCCGGAAAGGCCAGCGATCCGCCCCAGAGGGCTAGGACGCGGGCCGGCCTGGCGTGGATGGAGCGCGCCTCGCTGAGGGCGGTGCTCAGAAAGGTCCTGACGACTCTGCGCAGGGGGCGTACGGCGGCGATCACCAGGAGCGCCGCGGCGAGGAGTACCCCGCCCGTCATGGCCAGCGACGTCAGGGCCCCGCCCGGCACCAGGTGCCCGATCCGCAGCGCGTGCGGAAACGCGGCGAGCAGCGACAGCAGCAGAGCCACCCGCGCGACGGACTCGGCGAGGAGATAGAGGGCCAGCGCGGCCGAGGAGCGGGCGGGCGGCAGGCCGCAGACGGACATGAACCGGAGATTCACCGCTCCCGCGCCGAGGCCCGACGGCAGCAGGTGGTTGGCGGACGAGGCGGCGAACTGCGTGGCCAGCAGACGGGCCGGGGGCAGCCGCTCGACCACGGCACCCTGCCGCGCGAAGGCCGCGGCGATCCAGGCCATTCCGGTGGCCGCGGCGGCCGCCACGAGCCAGGAGCGGTCGGCGGCCAGCATCCGGAGGACGCCCTCCTCGACGACGGGCCAGGACCATACGGCCCACGCGGCCACGGCCACGACCGGGACGAGGCAGGCAATCTCGCGCAGCGGAAGCCGCCGCCACCGGGGAGCCGTTTCTGTCGCCATGGTGGGTACAGGCTCAACGCGCCGGGCCAACAGCGGGCGACGGGCGGCCGACGGGCGGCCGACGTACGGAGGTCGCCGAGGTGGCGGTGCGACGCTGGGCCCGGATCACGACGGGGACGACGCGGACGACAGGGACGCTGTCGAGGCGGCCGCCGGTCCCGAAGGCTGTGCGGTCGCGGGCGTCCCGAACACGACGGGGACACCGGGGGAGTAGAGCACGCTGCACGGCGGCCCCTGCGGAGCGGCGAGACCCGCGGCCCGTATCAGGTCCTCTTCGAGGTGGTGGACGCGGGCCGTGTGGAGAGGCCATGCGGGGTGCGCGTTGGGGAGGTGGAGGGTGCGTCCGTACCAGTCGACGTGCAGCCCCCAGCGCGCGGTGAGAAACGACTCGAGCTCGCCCGGCCGCTCCAGCTTCCCGCCGATCTCCACGGATATGCGGTACTTCCTGGGGCGTTCCGGGGGCAGGCGCCGCCCGGTGTAGGTGAGCCGGCTGCCGTCCCGGGTGATGCTCATGGATGACCAGAGGTAGGGCAGCCGGAACCCGGCCCGGCCGCTGAGGACCGGCAGCAGGCGGGCCGCGTCGAGGCTCCGGAAGACGACTCCGCGCCGCCCTTGGCCGTCCACGCTGTAGAGCCGCACGTTCGTCTCCGGGAAGGTGCCCAGATAGGGGAGAGCCGGGCGGCGGCCGATGGACACCCGCTCCATGCGGAACGGCACGAGACCGACGTACGTCGTGCCGTCGAGGACATCGGGGCGTATGCCGCGCGGCAGCAGGGGCGCGACGGCGTCCGGGTCGGCCGGCCAGTGCAGGAACGTCACATCGGTCCACCACTGCGTCAGGATCGGTCGGCGGATGGTGTGGGGCGCTGTCGCGGTCAGGGGGGCGGGGCCGGGGCCGGCATCACGTTCACGGTGTTCCATCGGACCGGCTCCAATTCGGCTGCGGGGGGCGGCATGTCGAGCCGGGCCAATGTATCCGGCAGCAGCACAGCGATTCCGCCTCGGCTGCTGTCGATGCCGCAGCGCCGACGCCCGGTCACATGCCAACCTTCCCCCGTGCACGGGGAATTGAAGTGCCCGTCATACGTGATGCTGCACCGGGAGCCGGGCCCTGGTGCAGCGTCACGTAGGGCGGGACAGCGTCACGTATCGCGCGTCAGCGCTCGCAGCGCGAGTGGTGACCCACCGCGGCCAGCAGCAGTCCGATGGGGACCAGGGGCCCGGGTGCGTGCCAGTCGGGGGCCGCGGCCCAGTGCGGGCCCGGCGGTTCCCGGCGAAGCCGCCCCGGCACTCCGATGAAGGTGTGACAGTCGAGCCTCTCCGTGTGCTCCGCGCGCCAGAACGCGGTGGTGCCGGCGGGGACGAGGAAATACAGCCGGGGCTGCGGACCCCAGGTGTCGTGGATGACGAAGTGGCGGTCCGAGGCGGGCAGCGCGTGGAACACGTCGAGACCCAGCGCTTCGGGCATGCGCACCACGTCCCACCAGACGCCGACCGGCACGCTGCGGATGACATCACCCGGCGGTAGCCACGCCCTGAGCGTTCCGGCGGTATCCGGCGACGCGTCGTGACCCGGGGGGACCGCGTCCCGGCTCCACGAGGACGGGTGGCTTTCGGTGGCGGCCATGATGTGACCTCCTCACGCTTCCCATGCATGGGGCCATGCATGGGGCCTTCATCAGGGAGTACGGACCTGACGGCGCCCGGTTCACCGATCGGCAGCGCGACCGGGGAAAAGCGGCGAATTCGGGAGCCGGTGGAGGAATCCGCGATCGAGGCGTACGGGCCTGGGCAGGAAGTACCGGCGGGCAGGTGCTCCGGGCGCCTGGACGACGACGCGAACCCGGACGCCGTCCGCAGCGTCTATCAGCCCGACGACGTCGCACCGAGGGATACAGCCATTGCCCTACCAAAGCCTGCAAACCGCCACCGATCTCCCCGCACCCGCCGCCCGCGCCCGCGCCCAGGATCCGGTCAAGCGGACGTACGCGCGACGCGCGATATGGTCCGCGACAGCCGTCTGGGCCCTCACCCGGCTGTGGTTGGTCTCCGCCGCGCTGGAGATCGGCCCGTTCCACCAGCCCGGCGGTCTCGACCGGTCGGTCGACGAGTTCTATCCGCGCTGGTTCGCGGTGCTGAGCGGCGGCGCCTTCCCGGCACACGACGTCACCTGGCAGTACCCGCCCGGCGCCGCCGCCCCGATTCTCGCTCCGGGCCTGGTCCCGTTCCTGGACTACGGCCACGCCTTCGTCGTGCTGTGCGCGCTCTGCGACGCCGCGGTGCTGGCCGGGCTGCTCTATGCGGCCACCCGCCGCGGCAGTTCGATGGCGGGCCCCTGGCTCTGGATAGCCGGCCTCTCCCTCCTGGGCACCGTGCCGTGGCGGCGCTTCGACGTGATGGTGACCGCGATCGCGATGGCCGCGCTGATCGCCGCCGCCTCCCGGAAGGCATGGGCCGACCGGGTCTTCGGGGCGCTGACCGCCGTCGGCGCGATGATCAAGGTATGGCCGGTGCTGCTGCTCGCCGGTACGGGCAGGGGTGGCCGAACGCGTACGGCCGTCACGTACGCGGCGGTGGCCGCTGCCGTGTCGGCGGCCTGCCTCGCGCTGACCATGCCGCACGCCTTCTCCTTCCTCAGCGGGCAGAAGGAGCGGGGGATACAGATCGAGTCGGTGGGCTCGCTGCCGTTCCACGTGGCCCGCCACTTCGGGTGGAGCGGCGGCTGGGCCGAGAGGTACGGCTCGCACGAGTTCGTCGGCCCCGGTGTGCAGTGGGTGGTCTGGGGCAGCCAGGCGCTGTCGGTGCTCGCCCTGGGCTGGCTGCTGTGGTGGCGTACGCGCTCGGACCGGGCGGCGGTACGGGTCCTTCCGGACGCGGCGCTGACCGCGGTGCTGCTGTTCGTGGTGACCAGCCGGGTGATCAGCCCGCAGTACATGGTCTGGCTGGTCGGTCTGGCCGCGGTGTGTCTGCTGCGTCCGGCCACCACCCAGCGCCCGGTGGCCTGGCTGCTCCTCGCCGCCTGCGTGTTCACGGTGGCCGAGTTCCCGTTCCTCTACGCCCAGCTCCGCGCGGACGCCGACCCGTTGGCCATCGCCGTGCTGTACGCCCGCAATCTGCTGCTGCTCGCCGCCGCGGGACTCTCCGCATGGCGCCTGTGGCGGGCGACGGCCGGCGCGCATCGGGCGGACCACCGCGCCTGCGGTGGGCTTGCCCCCTGACGCGCCCTCCCTCTGGGGACACCTCCCGGGCCGCTGGGCGCAGGGGGACTACCGCTGGGCGGGGGGTGCCCCCACCGGTACCGGGCGTCGGCGCCGCGATCGACGCCTCCCCGGGTGAACCTCCCCCCGTGACGCTGCGTTCCCTCCTTCCGGCGGCAGCCTTCACACAGCCGTCTGTCGATCGGTGACCCGGGGGAGGAGGAACACAGCCATGCGCGGATACGAGACCGCCGCGATCGGGGCCGTCTCGATTCCCCTCGTCGTGACGGGAATCCTGCTGGCCGGATCGATGGGGGACCCGCCGGAGGCGGGAGACCGTCCGGCAGAGCACCCGAGGATCCAGATCGGTCAGACGTGCGCGTCCCCGCGCGATCGCGGACTGGAAATCTCGTGCGGCACCGTCGCATTCGGCGACACGCGCTTCAACTGCGCCCGAGTGCATGGGGAAAAGTGCCCGAAAACGCGATCCCTCACGGTGCGGAATGTCGGCCGGGCGCCGGTCAGGATCATTGTGATCAGCGGTTCGGGGCCCGGCGAGCGCAACGAATCCACCACGCCGGCCCTCGAGACGGGGAAAGAGGCGGCGCTGCACCCCGGGACGGGGGACTCCTTCCTCTTCGACATCGTCGTGCGGTCGGAAGGCGGCCGAAGCCCCGGCAGGATTCGCATCATCAGCATTGCCTGACGCCCGGGTAGTACATGTATCGACCGTATCGACGGTATCGACCCAGGAGAAGAACCTTCATGCGACACCGACGCACTCGCGCAGCGGCACTCGCGGCAACCGTGATCGCGAGCCTCGCCACCGGCTGCTCCGACCAGGACGAGGCCACGGAGGCGGTCGCGTCGTTCCTCTCCGCCTGGGCCGCGGGGGATGAGGAGAAGGCCGCCTCCTTCACCGACGACCCGAACACGGCCAAGGCCGAGCTGGCCCGCCTCGACGAGGAACTGGGCGTCGGCAAGGCGCAGTTCACGCCGGGGAAGAGGAAGGACGGGAAGAAGGAAGGAAGGGCGAGCGTCGCGTTCCGGGCCCGGCTCACACTTGACGGGGCGGGTACGTGGACGTACGGGTCCGCCGCCGAGGTATGGGAGTCCGACGGCGACTGGAAGGTCCACTTCGCCCCCACCCTCCTGCACCCGGAGCTGACGGAGCCCGGGAGCCGCCTGGTGCGCTACCGCGACCTGGCCCCCCGCGCCGGGATCCTGGCCGCGGACGGCACCAACCTCGCACCCGAGACCACCGTGTGGAACATCAGCATCTGGCCCGCCAAGCTCTCCGACCCCGACCGCGCCTACCGGGCCCTGGAAGACCCCGACCTCGGCGTCGACATCGACACCGACGCGCTCAAGTCCCGTGTGGACGCGGCGAAGCCGGATCAGGCCGTCCCCGTGATCACCCTCAGGGACGAGGTGTACAGAAAGGTGCGCGAGAAGCTGCTGCCCGTACCCGGGTTCCAGTTCCGCGACCACAAGCGTGCGGTGGCCACGACCGCGAAGCCGCTGATCGGAAGCGTCCTGCCCGCCACGACCGAGACGTTGAAGAACGCCGGGCCGGCCGCGGAGAACTCCGACGAGGTCGGTGCCACGGGGCTGCAGTACCGCTACCAGAAGCAGCTCGCCGGCACCGCCACCATCGCGGTCCGCGTCCTCAACGAGGTGCAGGAAGCGGGCCCCGCCCTCTACCGCAGCAAGGGGAAGGCGGGCACGCCGATCGAGACCACTATCGATCCGAAGGCCCAGCGGGCGGCCGAGGCGGCCCTCGCGAAGGTGGGGAAGAAGAAGGCCGCTCTCGTGGCCCTGCGCCCCGGCACCGGCGAGATCCTGGCCGTCGCGAACACCCCCGACTCCGCGGAGAACCGGGCACTCAGCGGCCGCTACGCACCCGGGTCCACCTTCAAGGTGATCACGACGGCGGCGCTGCTGCGGAACGGGGTCACGCCGGACAGCGCCGTGCCCTGTCCCCGCACGGTCAGCGTCGGCGGCCAGAAATACCAGAACCAGGACGAATTCGATCTGCCTTCGGGCACGACGTTCCGCAAGGACTTCGCCCAGTCCTGCAACACGGCCTTCATCGGGCTGCGCGGCAGGATCGGGGACGGAGGACTGACGGACGCTGCCGGGCAGTTCGGCATCGGCGGGGAGTGGGACGCGGGGGCCGCCACGTTCGACGGCAGCGTGCCGGAGGCCGCGGACGAGAACGAGAAGGCGGCGGACATGATCGGGCAGGGGAGGGTCGAGGCCAGCCCGCTCGTCATGGCGTCCGTCGCCGCCACCGTCCAGTCGGGCACGTTCAGGCAGCCCGTACTGGTCCCGGGCGCCGTGAAGAACAAGCACAAGGCCGCGAAGGCGCTGGACCCGGACGTCGCGCGGCAACTGCGCACGCTGATGGGCGCCGTCGTGACCGAGGGCTCGGGGAAGGCGCTGCGCGGCATCTCCGGGAGCCCGGCGGCCAAGACCGGCACGGCCGAGTTCGGCACCGAGAATCCACCGCGCACGCACGCCTGGATGATCGGCTTCCGCGGTGACCTGGCCTTCGCGGTCCTCGTGGAGGACGGCGGCTCGGGCGGCAAGAACGCGGGCCCGGTGGCGGCGGAGTTCCTGCGCGGTCTCGACTGAGGCGAGGCGGCCGGCCTGAGGCGCGCGCCGACGTCGTGTGCTGCGCCGACGAAGGACGCTCGTGCTGAAGCCGCTCGTGCCGAGGAGCCGACCGGTGCGGAGCCGCCGCCACCCCGGTGAACCAACCCTGCCGGGCGTACGTCACCCGGGCAGGAGACTCGTGGCGCGCGGAAGGGGCGAGTGAACGATGACACAGGGCGAGGGGTTCGCATGAACCCTGCACCGGAGCACGATCCGGAACTCCTCGGGTCACTCGCCGCGTACGCTCTGGGCGCGCTGGAGCAGGAGGACGCGCGGGCCATGGAGGCGCACCTCGCGACGTGCGCTCCCTGCAACTGCGAGCTCGCCGAACTGCGCGAACTGCGTGCCGTGCTGAGCACCGCCCCGCTGGACCGGGTGCTGCCCGACGCGCCGCCACCGCAGGTCAGTGAGGCTCTGGTGCAGCGGACGGAACAGGCCGTGCGGGAGCAGAGCCCCGCCCGTACGCGGCTGCGGTCACGGGCCGTCCGGCCGGTGGTCGCGGCCGCGGTGGCGGTCCTCGGACTCGGCGGCGCGGTGCTCGTGGGGCGCGCCACATCACCCGACCATGGCGGCCCGGTGGTGGCGCAGTCGACGGCGCGTACGGCGACCAGCGCGCCATCGGCCGCGCCATCGGCTCCCGTGAAGGTCGCGTCGAGGACCGACCCGCGCACTGGCGCGCGCATCGTGGTCAACGTGACCCCGGCCGCGGGGTGGATCCGCCTCAACGCCTCCGTGGCCGGTGTCCCGGCCGGTGAGAAGTGCCGCCTCGTGGTCGTCGCGCGGGACGGCACCCGCGAGGTCGCGGTGAGCTGGCTGGTCTCCCCGGCGGATGAGAAGAACGGCAGCAACCTCGACGGCGGAGCCGCCGTCGCTCTGGAGAGGGTCAGGGCCGTCGAGGTGCGGAACGCCCAGGGCAAGACCCTCGTGACCGTGCCGGTCTAGGAGCCCACCACGCGGCGAAGCCGGATATGGCCCGCAGCCGGGAAGGGGGCGGGGCAGCGGAACAATCCGCCCGCCCCGCATGACGACCGCCTTCGTCGACCTGTTGGCGGCCCGCGCGTGCGTACTCCCGCCACACGTCCGCGCCGTCATCGGCCCGGCCGCCCAGGAGCCGGAACGAGAGAGCTGAGGACCCCGCGGATCCCGGGCCAGGCCGGTGAACCCGGGTTCCGCCTCCCCGCGTAGTAGGCCATGAGGCCTCACCGCACCCGTCCACGCGCGCGTGAACCGGGCGTACGGGCCGCTACGTTCCGCAGAGTCGTTCCGAAGGGGTAGAGGAATGCCGGAGAAACCCACAGCCATCCCCGCGGGCATCGATCCGGCGGCGCCCGCGGAGGAGCACCTCGACATCGTCTGGCGGGGCACGCGGGGCTCGCGCTTGATGAAGGCCGGCCGCCTGGCCGTGGAACTGCTCAGCATCACGCTGGGGTTGCAGTCGGGCGACAGCGTCCAGCCGACGGGGGTCGACCTCCGCTGGCGCGGAGGAGAGCTGATCATCAGCTACGACTACGGCGAGGACGTCGAGGGTGCCCGACGGCACACCACCGTCCTGCAGCGCCGCCTCTCCGCCTGCTCCGTCGCCGAGTTCCTCGCTCTCCTGCGAGACCCGCGAGCCGATCGGGAATGCAGCCCGAAGGCCGCCTGAGGGGACGCTGTTGACAGACCCGGCGCGATGTCTACTTCAGGATCCCCCTACGGGGATTCGGTGACAGCGTCGGTGGCCACCCTGGCGGCGGTTTCCACCTGTTGGACGCCGGGATCCATGGCCCGCTGGTCGTCCGAGACGACGGCGACCAGTAGCCGGTGCCCGTCGTGGCGGACTTCGCCGATGCTGTTGACCACCCACAGCCCCGTGGCACTGCGAGGCAGCCATCCGTTCTTCAGCGCCGGGGTGGTCCCCGGGTCGGCGGCCGCCGACACGCCCCATGCCTGGTCGCGCTCCACCCGGGTCATCAGACCGTGGGCATACGCGCGGTTCTGGGGGGTGAGCGGGGAGTGGCTCGTCGTGATCGCCCTGAGCAGGCTGAGCTGGTCGGATGCGGTGGTGGTCGTCAGGCCCCAGGACGTGCCCGGTGTGGTCTCGACGAGCCCGAGTTGCCGGTTGGCCTCGGCCAGGCCGTCGGGTCCACCGATCCGCTGCCAGAGGTAGGTGGCGGCGTCGTTGTCGCTGACCTTGATCATGCGCTCGGCGTTCTCCCGCTCGACAGGGGTCAGCGCTCGCCCCTCCCGCTGAGCCTGCAGCAGAAGGGCCGCGAGAATGTCGAGCTTCACGATGCTCGCGGTGGCGAACCTGTGGTCCGTCGGCGCGTATTGGCCGGCTGCCCCGGTATCCAGATCGACGACGGCGACGGAGAGATTGCCGGAGGCGGTCGCCCCGGCGTTCCGCAGCGCGGCAGCGATCGCCGCGTCGGAGCTGCCCGCGGCGGCGGCAGAGGCACCGGGCGCGGCTATCGCCATCGGGAGGAGGGCCGCCGCCAGGGCGGATATCGATGCGGTTCTTCCGAAGAGTCCCACGCTCTCGTGCCTTTCTGGATGCTGCTCACTCAAGCGCTGGTGACGTACCGGGCGCGCCCGGGAGGCACGCACGGCTGACGATCTTTGTCCCGACCTGTCCGTGAACGCGGCGAATGCGCAGATCAGGGGCATCCAGCAGGTTGCTCAGGCCCTCCTGCCCCGCCTTCCGGGCCCGACGCGGCGCGGCTCCGGATGTGGCAGGCCTCACAGCCGCCGGCCGCGCCCCGTGCACGGCTCGTACGGAGAGAGCGCCAACCGCATCTCCGATGAACCGGCTGCCGCGGTGGCACCGTCTCTGCATGGGGAGTCCGGGGAGTCCGGGGAGTCCGGGGAGTCCGGGGAGTCCGGGCAGGCCGGGGCACCCGGACCGATGGCGCTGAGGAGTCGACGCGTGAACATCACCGCGGGCCTGCGGGACAGCGCCCGGATGCTCGGCGCGGGCCGCACCCCGAGCTGGCCCGCCGCCACCGCGGGCGCGGGGATCGGGGCGCAGATCGATCACGTTCTCGTCAGCGACACCCTCCGCCCCCGGACCGCCCGCTTCCTCGCCCTCGAAGGCACCGACCACCGCGCCCTCCTGGTCACCCTCGACCTCCACGACCCCAGGTGACGCGGAGTTCCGTCAACACCGCTGTGAATCGGCGGCGGGTATGAACGACGTCATGCCCGCCCCTGGCGAGGCCGTCGACCCCAGCAGGCAGGCCGGAGACGGCCGGTCGTGACTGCGCAGGGCGTCGGCCAGCCGCGGATTCTCCAGGTGGGCCGTGGCGTCCGCCGCGGACAGGGTGATGGTGATGAGGAAGTCGGTCGCGGCGAACCCAGTAGCACCAGTACGAAGAGCTTGCCCTGCCAGAAGGGCAGCAGCCGCTCCAGCATGGAGATCGAGCCCTGGCCGTGCGGGCTTCTCCTGCGCCACCCTGCGGTACACCGGCAGCGCACCGGCGAGCGTGATCACCAGAGCACCACCGTCGCCACCGGGGACAGCAGCCCCGCCGCCAGAGCGGCGACGCCCGGCTGTAGCCCAGGGTCGAGAAGTAGTCGAGACCGGTCAGGCACATCACCTGCGACCATGACGACGGCTACACGGGGGAGCGTAGACGCAGGTCAGCCCGGACGGCGCCCGCGGCGCATCGGCAGCCGTACGCCCCGTGGGGCCGGCGCACCGGCACGGCGCCGGCCGGCCGGTGACCGGCCGCCAACTCGCCCCCGGGGCACGGCCGTGCGGTGTGTCCGGCATGATGACAGCGACGATCAGGAGGCAGAGCGTGAGTGAGAGCAGTGGGCACGCGGAGCTTGCCAGGAATGCCGGGGGTCTCGCGCACAACGCCCGGGTCTGGAACTACTGGCTGGGCGGTACCGACTACCACCTCGTGGACCGCGAGGTCGGCGACCAGGTGACCGCCATGTACCCCACCATCGGCGAGGTGGCCCGCGCCGACCGCGCGTTCCTCGGCCGCGCCGTGCGGTATCTGGCCGGTGAAGCCGGGATCCGGCAGTTCCTGGACATCGGAACCGGTCTGCCCACCGTCGACAACACCCACGAGGTCGCCCAGCGGGTCGCCCCGCAATCCCGGATCGTCTACGTCGACAACGACCCCATCGTGCTGGCGCACGCCCGCGACCTGCTCACCAGCTCCGCCGAGGGCGCCACCGACTACGTCGACGCCGACGCGCACGACCCGGACGCGATCCTGCACGCGGCCGCCCGCACGCTGGACTTCGACCGGCCCGTGGCCGTCATGATGCTGGGCATCCTGAACTTCATCCCGGACACCGACGACGCCAAGGCGATCGTGGACCGGCTGCTCGAGGCCGTGCCCGCCGGCAGCCACCTGGCCATGACCCACCCCACCCTGGAACTCGGCGGCGAGGCGAACGCCGCCGCCATGCGGTTCTGGAATGACAACGCCACGCCCCCGATCGTCGCCCGCAGCAAGGCGGACATGGTCCGCTTCTTCGACCGGCTGGAGATTCTGGAGCCGGGCATCGTGTCCTGCTCGCGCTGGCGGCTCGACGCCGGGCCGGCGGACGGGTCCGAGGGCGTGGCCCAGTACGGCGTGGTCGGCCGGAAGCCCTGAGCGCCGCCGCAGCGGCGCCCCGCGGCGCCGGTCTGAAGCCGTTCGGGTGGTGATACGGGTCGGCTGCCCCCGGGTGGGTGTCGTGGGGGAGCGTCACACCGTTGGCCTCATGTGACCGTCCCCCGTGTTCGACCGTGGTTCCTGCCGCCCGGCCTGGCGGCGTGGCTCATGGCAGAGACGCCTGCCGGGCCGACCACTCCGCAGCCCTGCGCAGGCGGCGACCCGCAGCCCGTCACTCCCGCCGCGACAGAAGCGGCCGCGGGTGAAGAGGGCGCTGCGCCGCCCGCGACGTAACCCGAGTGCAGGACCCACGGTGGCCACGCCACGTGGTCGTTCGAATACGAAATGTGGCGATCTGCGGCGATTGGTCATAGCTTCGGGGCCATGATGAAACGCCAGATCACATGCCTCGGATGGACAACAGCACTGATAGTCACGGGACTGGGTGCGGCCGCACCGGCCGACGCGGGCACCGTGACCAAAGCCGCGGAGCGCACCCTCGTCGTGCGCCCAGGGCAGTCGATCCAGAAGGCGGTGGACGCCGCAAGACCGGGCGACACCGTCCTCATCCGCCCCGGCACCTACCGGCAGAGCGTCACGGTCACCACATCGGGCCTGACCATTCGCGGGTCGGGCGCGCGGACCGTGCTCACGGGCGCGGCCAAGCGCGCTGCGGACGCCTGCGGCAAGGCCGGCAACGGAATCTGCGTCCTGGGTACGTCGAACCGGCGCATCGAGAACGTACGCATCCGCTCTCTGACCCTTCGCGACTACAAGAAGAACGGGCTCTGGGCCTCCCATACCGACCGGCTGAGCGTTCAGCGGGTGAGCGCCCGGGACAACGGCCAGTGGGGACTGGCACAAGAGAGGTCCACCCGGGGTGACTTCCGGCGCAACGCCGCCCGGGACAACAAGGACGCGGGCATCTTCATCGCCAACACGGTGGACCGCGAGGGCGGCGCCATCGACACCCAGGGCGCGTCGATCAGCAGGAACCGCCTCTCGGGTAACCGGATCGGCGTCACCGTACGCCGCGTCAGGAACCTCACGGTCCAGCGCAACATCATCAACGGGAACTGCGGCGGCGTGTTCGTCGTGGGCGATGAAGGTAACCCGCCGGCCGGGGACTTGACCGTCCGCCACAACGTCGTCGAGCGGAACAACAAGTACTGCCCCGGCAACACCCGCCTTCCCTACATCCAGGGCTCCGGGATCGTCCTCACCGGCTCGGAAGAGACGCTGGTGACCAGGAACGTCGTCCGGGACAACGAGGGCGCATCACCGCTGTCCGGCGGAATTGTCCTGTTCAAGAGCTTCGTGGGCGCGCGCAACCAGCGCAATGTCATCAGCTACAACGTGGCGCTGGGCAACGAGCCCGCGGACCTGGTCGACCAGGACCCGGGAACGAACAACCGATTCATCCGCAACGTGTGCCGGGTGTCCAAGCCCCCCGGCCTGTGCCTGCAGCCGTAGTGCCGTTGTGAGCTTCACCGGAAGAATGGAAGCGGAATGACCACGGTAAGTTCCACCCCTCAGCCGGCCATGCGACTGCGGGAGCTGGTGTTCGGGGCGGCATGCGCCGCAGCCGTACGCGCGGCGGCGCGACTGGGTGTCGCGGACGCGCTGGGCGAGGAGCCCGCCGACGTGGAGGAGCTGGCCGCCGCGGTGAAGGCCGAACCGCGGCCGCTGCGGCGGCTGCTCCGCACCCTGTCCTGCTACGGGATCTTCGACGAGACCGAGGACGGGCGCTACATCCACACCGACATGTCCCGGCTGCTGCGGGACGACGCCCCGAACAGCCTGCGGTACATCTCCCTGTGGTGCACCGAGCCCTGGACCTGGGACGCCTGGCCCCGCCTCGACGAGGCGGTGCGCTCCGGCAGCAGTGTCTTCCAGGACCTGTACGGCAAGGAGTTCTTCGACTACCTGCACCAGGACGCGCCGGAGTCGGCCCAGGTGTTCAACCGGGCCATGACCACCTCCAGCAGGCAGTCCGCGGATGACCTCGCGGAGCTCCTCGACCTCACCGGAGTGTCGTCGGTCGCGGACATCGGGGGCGGGCAGGGGCATGTCCTCGCCAGTCTGCTGGAGAAGCATCCGGCGCTGCGGGGGACTCTGCTCGACCTGCCCAGAGTGGTGGAGAATGCGGATCCGCGCCTCAGGGACGGCGGCCCGCTCGCCGCGCGGGCCACGATCCTTCCCGGCGACTGCCGCCGTGAGATCCCCGTCCAGGCGGACATGTACATCATCAAGAACATCCTGGAGTGGGACGACGACAGCACCCGCAGCACCTTGCGCAACGTCGTCGCCGCCGCACGCCCGGGTGCCAGAGTCCTGGTCATCGAGAACCTCGTCGACGACAGTCCCTCGATGAAGTTCACCACCGCCATGGACCTGCTGCTCCTGCTCAACGTCGGCGGCGCGAAGCACTCCAAGGAGAGCCTGGTCGGCCGGATGACGGAAGCCGGTCTGCGGGTCGGCGACATCCGCCCGGTCAACGCCTATCTGCACGCGTTCGACAGCACCGTGGCCGACTGAACAAGGCGACTGACAGACACAACCAACAGAAACGGCTGACCGCCGGGGAAAATGTCCCGGCGGTCAGTCGTTTCTGTTGGTTGTGTCTGTCAGTCTTATGCGGCATCCGCTTCGTCCGCGCGGCTCTCACCGCCGAGCAGCTTTCCGACCAGTCCCGTGGTGTGCGCCGCGGCGCGGAATTCCGGGTGTGCCAGCGCTCGCCGCAGGAACCCGATCGTGGTGCGTACGCCGTGGCCCTCCACCCGGAACTCCTCCAGCGCGCGGTCCATACGGGCCAGCGCCTGCTCCCGGTCCGGCGCCCAGACGACCGTCTTGGCCAGCAGCGAGTCGTAGTCGGGGCCCACCAGCCAGTCCGGAAAACAGTGCGTGTCGACGCGTACGAAAGGGCCTGCCGGGGGCACGAATTCGGTCAGGCGGCCGGGCGTGGGGGCGAAATCCCGCTCCGGATCCTCGGCGTTGACCCGGCACTCCACCGCGACACCGCGACGTACGACGTCCTCCTGGCGTACGTTCAGCGGCAGACCGGCGGCGATGAGGATCTGCTCACGGACGATGTCGATTCCGGTGAGCATCTCGGTGACCGGATGCTCGACCTGGAGCCGGCAGTTGATCTCCATCAGAAAGTACTCGTCGGACGGCGTCACGACGAACTCGAACGTGCCGGCCCCGGTGTATCCGGCGGCCACGGCGCCCCGTACGGCCGACTCGCACATCGCCGTGCGCAGTTCCTCCGGCAGATTCGGCGCCGGAGCCTCCTCGATCAGCTTCTGGTGCCGCCGCTGCACGGAGCAGTCGCGCTCGCCGAGGTGGACCGCCGCGCCGTGCCGGTCGCAGAGCACCTGGACTTCGACGTGGCGGGCGTCGTCGATGAACCGCTCCAGATAGACGCGGTCGTCACCGAAGACCACGCGCGCGTGCGCCCGGGTCTCCCGGTACGCGGACAGCAGGTCGTCGGGGTCGCGTACGACGGCCATGCCCCGCCCTCCCCCGCCCGCCACGGCCTTGAAGATCACGGGGTAGCCGGTCTGCTGCGCGATCTCCTTCGCCTCCGTGGGAGTTGTCACCGCGTCGACGCTGCCGGGCAGCACGGGCAGGCCCGCCTCGGCCATCGCCGCGCGGGCCGCTGCCTTGTCGCCGAGCCGCTGGATGACCTGCGGGGGCGGACCGATGAAAGTGATGCCGTTCGTCTCGCAGATCTCGGCGAAGTCGGGGTCCTCGGAAAGAAATCCGTATCCGGGATGGATGGCCTGGGCTCCGGAGAGCCTGGCCGCCTCGATGATCGCGGGGGCGTTGAGATAACTGGCCTTCGAAGGCGAGTGGCCGATGTGCACGGCTTCGTCGGCGAAGCGCACCACGGCCGAGTCGAGGTCCGCGGTGGAGTACACCGCCACCGTACGGATCCCGATTTCGCGGCAGGCCCGGGCGATCCGCAGGGCGATCTCTCCGCGGTTGGCGATGAGTACGGTGCTGAACATCGGGATCAGACCTCCGCTTCGGAGAGCGGCTCCAGGGCGACCAGGCGCTGCTGGAACTCCACGGAGCATCCGTCCTGGACGAGCAGTTCCACGACCCGGCCCGCGGCCTCGGCCTCGATCGTGCTCATCATCTTCATCACTTCGAGGATGCCGATGGGCTGCCCCGGCCTGACCACGTCGCCGACCGAGACGAACGGCGGTGCTCCGGGTTCGGGGGCGTGGTAAAAGGTGCCGACCGTCGGGGCGAGGAGATAAAGGTGGGCGTCCTGGGCGACCGGGACCGGTGCGACGGGCGGAGGGCCCGCTTCGGGAACGCCCTCCTCGGGAGGTTCGTCGCTCACCGCGGCAGCCGTGTCGGGCCACTCCATCTCGACCGTCATATGGCCTTGCTGGAGTTTGATCCGCAGCGGCGGCCTCGGTGCCGCCCTGGCGAGCTCCATCACGCTGCGGCAAACGGAGTCCAGGGTCGTGTGGGCGAGGTGAGTCAGGTCGTGGCCGGCGAAGCCGTTCCCGGTGAAGGACGGGCGCTGGCCGTTCTCGTGGTGGTCCTGTTTGCTCGCATCCAGAGTCACGATGAACCTCCTCCGGTTCCGACGGGAATGCGTGCCTCGACACCGAAGCGGTGGTACCGGCTTCTGCGTTCTTGCAGCAGCCGGCCGGGCTCCCAGGGGTGCAGATCGTCCAGGGCCGCTTGGATCGCGGCGCCGACGAGGGCCGTTGCCCTCGCGTGGTCCTGATGGGCGCCGCCCTCCGGTTCCGGCACCACACCGTCGACGACGCCGAGGCGGAGCAGCTCCCGGGCGTCGAGACGGAGTGCCGCCGCCGCGGCGGGCGCGGCCTCCGCCTGCTTCCACAGGATGGCGGCGCAGCCCTCGGGACTGATGACGGAGTACACGCCGTTCTCGCTCACGAGCACGCGGTCGGCGACGGCCAGGGCGAGTGCCCCGCCGCTGCCGCCCTCGCCGATGAGCACGGCGACGATCGGGACCGTCAGCTGGGACATCAGCCGCAGGTTCTCCGCGATGGCGATGGCCTGGCCGCCGCGCTCCGACTCCGGGCCCGGGTTGGCCCCCGGCGTATCGATCAGGGTGACCACCGGCAGGCCGAGTTTCGCGGCCATCCGCATCAGCCGGGCCGCCTTGCGGTAACCGGAGGGGGTGGCCATGCCGAACTGGTGATGCTGCCGTTCCGCCACCGCGGGCCCGCCCTTGTGGTGCCCGATCAGCATCACAGGACGCCCGTTCAGCCGCCCGGGGCCGCCGACGATGGCGGTGCAGTCCCCGGAGAGCCGGTCGCCGTGCAACTCGTGGAAGTCGTCCATCAGATGGTCCGCGTAGTCGAGGGCGGTGGGGCGGTGCGGATGCCGGGCGAGCCGGACCGCTTCCCAGGCGTCCCGCGCGTGCACCTCGTCGACCCTGTCCAGAATCCGGCCCGCTGAGCCTGGTGAGCCCGCTGTCTCTTGTACGGTCTCCGCCCGCGGCTCCCGCTCGGGCGAGCCCAGGGCCAGCAGGCGGCCCAGCACCGGGCGCAGGACGGACCGCGGCACGACATCGTCCACCATGCCGTGCTCCAGCAGGAATTCCGCGGTCTGGAAGCCCTCGGGCAGCCGCTCTCCCGTCGTCTGCTCGATGACCCGCGGCCCCGCGAACCCCAGGCGCGCCCCCGGCTCGGCGATGATCACGTCCGTGAGCGTGGCGAAGGACGCGGCCACACCGCCGTACGTCGGATCGGTGACCAGCGAGACCGTGAGGATGCCCGCCTCGTCGAGTTCCGCCAGCGCCTGGGCGGTCTTGGCCATCTGCATGAGGGACAGCACGCCCTCCTGCATGCGTGCGCCGCCCGACGCGGTGACCAGCAGCAGCGGTATGCGCTGCCGCAGGCTCGTACGGGCGGCTTCGGTGATGAGTGCCCCGACTCCGCAGCCCAGGCTGCCGCCCAGGAAGCGGAAGTCCATCACGGCGACGACCACCGGCCGGTCCTCGATGCGGCCCGTCACGCAGACCACGGCTTCCCGCAGTCCTGTGGCGGCCCGTGCTTCGTCGAGACGGTCCGCGTACGGCCGGGTGTCGGTGAACTCCAGCGGGTCGTGCAGCGATTCCACATGGTCGACCGGGGACGCGGTGCCCGGGTCGAGCAGCTGGTCGAGGCGCTGGTGCGCCGTCAGATGCGCGTGCCACCCGCAGTCCGGGCACACGTTCAGCGTCTGCCGAACCGCTTGCCGTACACCAGCTCCGCGCACCGTTCGCACCGGACCCAGTCGGGCGGTCGCTCCGGCGCCTGCTCCGGCGGCCGGTCATCGAAAAGCACCATGTCAGGTGTTCCTCCCGCTCTCCGGCTCCAGGTCACACCGCTGCGTCGCGCTCCCAGCGGTAGAACTCCCGCGCCATCGCGTCCTTGGGACTGCTCCAGGTCGCCGGGTCGTACGCCTTGACGTAGGCGGAGAGCTTCTCGCTGATGTCGCGGAACGACGGGTGGTCGGCGTGCTTGGCGACCGCCGGGCCGGGCGGCCGGTCCGCCTCGATGAGGTGCAGATACACATCGCCGAACTGGAAGAGGCTGCGTCCGGTGACGCCGATCAGGTGCGGCAGCTCGCCGCGGTCGGAGGCCGCGAAGACCTCCGCGATGTCCGAGGACGAGTCCGGCGCCATACGGGCGACGATCAGAGCGCGGTGCATGCGAGAGGTCCTTTCGGGGGATGGAGGTTGGCCCTGGGGGACCGGCCGCGGCACCGCGCTGGGCGCGCGCGCCGGGGCCGGCCGGTCCGGGCTTTCCGCGGCCGTCCTGGCCGGTGGTGAGCGTCAGTTGGGCAGGACGGGCGCGCTGTGCATCCCGCGTTCCCGGGCCCGCTGCTCGATCTTGTCGCGGATGAGTTCCAGCTGGATCTTGGAGTTGCGGTTGATGAGCTCGGTCATCCCGTCGTCGTCGACGGGGGCTTCGGGCTTCATCGCGAAGTCCTGCGTCCAGTGCATCCGCGTACCGCCCGGGACCTCCGAGTACTCCCACCGGATGTCCATGTGCTGGAAGGGGCCGGTCTCGACCCGGCGGGCCTTGACGGTGAGCCGGGCGCGGTCGGGCTCCCGCTCGGAGACCCAGCTCCAGACCTTGCCGTTCTCGTCGGGGTGCATGGTCAGCCGGAACGTGGTCTTGTCGCCTTCGCGGCCGAGCACTTCGACCGAGGCGTACTCGCTGAACAGCTGCGGCCAGTTCTCCAGGTCGTTGGTCATGTCCCAGACGAGGTCCAGGGGGGCCGCGATCGTGATCTCGTTCTCGGTGTGTCCTGACATGTCATGCTCCTGTGGTGAGTGCGCTGTTGACGAGGTCGATGAAGTCGCCCGGGGTCTTGCACTTCTCGGCGTCGGCGGGCAGCGGTATGCCGTACCGGTTCTCCAGCTCGCCCACGATGCCGAGGAGGCCGAGCGAGTCGAGGCCGTACCCGGCGAAGGTGGAGTCGGGCCGGTCCTCCATCTCCCTGGGGTCGACGGTGAGCCCCGCGGCGGTCTTCATCAGCGAGGCCAGCTCGTCGTAGGTCAGGTGAGCGGTCATGGGGGTTCTCCTTCTCGCGAGAGTTCTCACCAGGGGGTGTCGGTGCCCTGCCGCAGCACGAGCGCCGCGTTCGAGCCCATGAGGCCGCGGCTCAGCACCAGCGCCGTCCGCAGCTCGGCGAAGCGGGCCCGGCCGGTCACCAGATCGAGGTCGTGGCACACGTCGACGATGTTGGGCGTTGGCGGTACGACGTCGTGCTCCATGGCGAGCACCGCGGCGGCCGCGTCCAGGACGGGAGCGCCGCAGTACGCCCTGCCGGTGCCGGTCTTGGGCGCGGTCACCGGTACGCGCTGGGCGTGCGCTCCCAGGGCGTCCGCGATCGCCAGCGCCTCGGCCCGGTCCGCCTCCGGCACGCCGAGCGCGTCCGCGAACACCACGTCGATCTCCTCCGGGGCGCACCGGGCGTCCTCCAGCGCGCCGCGGATCGCGTGGGCCAGCCCCTCCCGGGACCGCTGCCACTGGGACGCCCCGGTGAAGGTCGCGGCGTGCCCCGCCACAACGGCGCGGATCCGGGCCCCGCGCTCGCGGGCCACCGTCTCCTCCTCCACGACGAGCATGGCGCCGCCCTCGGCGGGCACGAATCCGCAGGCGCCGTCCGTGAACGGCAGATACGCGCGGGCCGGGTCCGAGGCCGTGCTGAGATCCTCGTACCCGAGCTGGCAGACGACGGAGTAGGGCGCGAGCGGCGCCTCGGCCGCGCCGACGACGACCGCGTCGGTGCCGCGCCTGATGGTCCTGCTCGCGTGCGCGAGCGCGTCCAGGCCGCCGGCCTCGTCGCTGGCCACGACTCCGCAGGGTCCCTTGAAGCCGCCGCGGATCGAGATCTGACCGGTGCTGGCGGCGTAGAACCACGCGATGGACTGGTACGGGCCCACGTAGTGCGACCCCTGTCCCCACAGCCGCTGCAGCTCCCGCTGGCCGAACTCACCGCCGCCGGACCCGGCGGCCGTCACGACTCCGACGGCGAACGGCGAGCCGCCGTGGTCCCCGCTGCCCAGCCGGGAGTCCTCCAGCGCGAGGTTGGCAGCGGCCATCGCGAAGTGCGTGAACCGGTCGGTCTGGACGAGGTAGCGCTCCTCGATCAGCCCGGCCGGGTCGAATCCACGGACCTCGCCCGCGACCCGCAGCGGCAGGTTCTCGCACCCCTCGCGGGTCACCGCGTCGAGGACGCTGACCCCCTCCAGCGTCGCCTTCCAGAAGGCGTCCGTGCTCACCCCGTTGGGGGCGACGACGCCGATACCCGTGACGACCGAACGCCGGTCCTGCTGGGAGCTCATCGTGTCCTCCCGCCCTCTCGGGTCATGACCACCGCTGACTGGAAGCCGCCGAACCCGCTGCCGACGGAGAGCACGGTCCGCAGCGGCAGTTCGCGCGCGGTCCGCGGCACGTAGTCGAGGTCGCACTCCGGGTCGGGCGTCTCGTAGTTGGCCGTCGGCGGCACCACCTGGCGGTCCAGCGCCAGGGTGCAGGCCACGACCTCTATCGCTCCTATCGCGCCCAGCGAGTGGCCCACCATGGATTTGATCGAGCTCATCGGCACCTCGTACGCGTGCGCGCCCAGCGACCGCTTCACCGCGGCCGTCTCGTGCCGGTCGTTCTGCTGGGTGCCTGAGCCGTGCGCGTTGACGTAGTCGATGTCGGAAGCGTTGATACGGGCGTGGCCGAGCGCCTGGTTGATCGCCTCGGCCATCTCCACGCCCTCCCGGGTCAGTCCGGTCATGTGGTACGCGTTGCCGAAGGTGGCGTAGCCGCGGATCTCGCAGTAGATGGGCGCACCGCGGGCGCGGGCGTGTTCCATCTCCTCCAGGACGAGCACGGCGCCGCCCTCACCCATGACGAATCCGTCCCGGTGGGCGTCGAACGGCCGGGAGGCGTGCTCCGGGTCGTCGTTGTTCGGCGAGGTCGCCTTGATCGCGTCGAAGCAGGCCACCGTGATGGGGGAGATCGGTGAGTCCGAGGCGCCCGCGATGCACACGTCGACCGCGCCCTCCTCGATGGCCTGGAAGGCGTATCCGATCGCGTCGAGCCCCGAGGTGCACCCGGTCGAGACGGTCTGCACCGGGCCCCGGGCGCCGATCTGTTCGGCCACCTCGGAGGCGAGCGCGCTGGGCGAGAACGCCCGGTGGAGATGCGGTCCGGCCGGCCGGTGGTCCACATCCCAGCGCTTCCCGGCCTCGCTGACCTCGACGTAGTCGTGCTCCAGGCGCGTGGTGCCACCGACCGCGGTGCCCAGGGAGACCCCGATGCGCCAGGGGTCCTCGGCTCCGGAGTCGAGGCCGGCGTCGCGTACGGCCTCGTCGGTGGCCACCATCGCGAACTGGACGTAGCGGTCGGCGCGTTGCCGCGTCTCCGCGTCGAGTCCGTGGGCCGCGGGGTCGAAGTCGCACTCGGCGGCGATGCGCGAGCGGAAACCCTCCGGATCGAAGAGCGTGATGCCGCGCGTCGCCGTACGGCCGGCCGCGAGCAGGTCCCAGAAGGCCGGGATGCCCACGCCGCCCGGGGCTACGACGCCGACCCCGGTGACCGCCACGCGGCGGGTCACGAAACACTCTCCGCACGTTCAGGGGGGTCTGCCTGTGCGGTGTCCTCCGTACCCTCGGTGTCCACGTGGCCCAGCTCGGGGCGCGGGGCCAGCGGGCCGAGGTGGAAGACCATCCGGGCCTCGGTGTCCCCCACGTTGCGGAAGCGGTGCCGCATATGAGGGGGAATCAGAAGGCCCTGGTCGGGCCGCAGCGCGTGCGGTTCCCCGTCCAGGTCAACCTCGAGGGCGCCGCTCACGACATACACGAACTCCTCGGAGTACGGGTGGTAGTGCTCGCCGATGCGCTCACCCGGCTGCACGATGGCCAGGCCCATGAAGCCGCTCGTGGCGCCCACCGCGCTGGGTGTGAGCATGGCGCGCAGGTCTCCGCCGCGCCTGCGGTTGGGCTGGGTTTCGCTGAGGTCCACGATGCGTGGGCGGGGCGTGGTCATGATGGCTACCTCCAGGTGGCGTGGTGCTGAGAGCGACGAGCGGTGCCGCGACGGCCGGGCGACCGCGAAGGTCTGGTGCGGTGTGCCGGGGGTGCGTGACTCAGGAGTCCGGCGCCCGGCGATCGGTGATCAGGGCCATGTCGGAGCGTGCGAGGAAGCGCGAGATCTCCCGCTCGGATCCCAGTTCGCCGTCCGCCCCCGTGTCGATCAGACGGCCCAGCACGGGCGCCTTGCGGGGCCCGCTGACGCCGAGCGCCAGGACCGGCTCTTGCTCGATGGGCACCCGCAGGTCGATCAGCCGGACGACGATGTCGTCACGCTGGAAGATCGTGCTGCCCGCGACGGGGCTCGAGGGGTCGTGGGCGGCCACCTCGTCCTGGCGCGCCAGCAGCCGTGCGACGGCCATGCCGCAACCCGGCCTCGCCGGGTAGTACAGCGCGTGCCGCCGCAGGTCCCCGGGCTCCGGCCCGATCGCACCCACGTGGTGCACCGCCGGGAGTGCGGCCCGGGTGAAGAACACCCGCGCGGAGTTCTCGTCGTTCAGGTCCCGGTCCTGCTCCAGGTACGGGTTGATGGCCTCCTCGACCTCCCGGACCTCGGGCTGCCTGGCCACATGGCGCAGCGCGGCCACCAGGTCGCCCTGCACCTCGATGGCCCGCACGACGCGGTTGCCGTGCATGAAGAGCGAGGTGCGCCGCAGGCGCGTGGTGTCGTCGACCCGCGCGGCCGGGGAGGTGTACCCGGACAGGATCTCCGCGACCTTCTGCTCGCTGCCGGGCTTGACGGTGAAGGTGAGGGCGTGCCGGACGACGCCGTCACCGACGCGGGGGGAGGTCTGGAGCCGGCGCTTGGCGGCTTCGGGGGCGAAGGTGGGTATCTCGGGGGTCTCCCGCAGCACGCTGAAACGCAGGGACCGGGTGTCGCGTACGCAGCGGTGCAGCGGCTGCACCATCTCGACGTGCTCCTCGCTGTTCACCCAGGCGAGGAACGGCGGCGCGCTCTCCCACTCGCTGGTGATGAGCCACTGGGAGGGGTTCTCGATCGACTGGCACAGCTGGTCACTGATGTGACCGGGCACGGACGCCACCTGGTTGCACAGGCGCTCGTACGCTTCGAGGAAGCGCTGCTGGGCCCCGTCCTGGAGGTCCAGGAGCAGTACGACCCGAAGCCTCGAGCCGTCGAAGGCGGACTGCGACACTCTTTCCGACAGCGTTGTCATGTTGGCATCTCCTTCGAGAGCTTCAGTGACCCCCCACGTCCTCCGGTTCATTCACCGCTGGTGGAATCCGAGTGACGGAATCGATCGTGTGCTCACTCCCACGGGCGGCGCGAGATCTGTGAGCCATCCGGGTGAAACGGGTGGGCGGACCCCCCCCGGGTCGGGCCCGGTCGGGCATGGAACCTCCAGTCCTGTACCGGCGGCTGGAGCTGGAGCACTTCATGAATCGAGATGTCGAAGACCGCGTGCCGGTCCTCATCGTGGGCGGCTCCCTGGTGGGCCTGTCCGCCTCGCTGTT
The DNA here is from genome assembly GCF_052245475.1 of Streptomyces sp. 7N604. NCBI lineage: Bacteria > Bacillati > Actinomycetota > Actinomycetes > Kitasatosporales > Streptomycetaceae > Streptomyces > Streptomyces sp. 7N604. The sequence continues at coordinate 72,293 of NZ_JBQQBX010000033.1, forward strand.
CCTGGGCCGTCTCGGCGTGGAGCACATGCTGGTGGAGAAGCACCCGGGCACCTCGAGACACCCCCGCGGACGCGGAAACAACGTGCGCACCATGGAACTGTTCCGGGTGGCCGGAGCCGAGCCGATGATCCGCGAGGCCGCTTCGGTCCTGGCGGACAACCACGGCATCCTCCAGGCCGGGTCGCTCACCGGGGACGATCAGGAGTGGCTGTTCAAGGAGATCGACCCGGGCGGCGGCCTCGCCAAGTTCAGCCCGACCGGGTGGTGCCTGTGCAGTCAGAACGACCTCGAGCCCGTGCTGGTCCGCTGTGCCCGCAAGCACGGTGGCGACCTGCGGTTCTCCACGGAGCTGCTCTCCTTCGACCAGGACGGGGAGGGCGTGACCGCGGTGGTCAGGAACCGGGAGTCCGGGGAGGACCGCACCGTACGCGCCGACTACCTCATCGCGGCGGACGGCCCGCGCAGCCCGGTCCGGGAGCGGCTCGGCATCGGCCAGACGGGCCCCGGCGACCTGTTCCACAACGTGAGCCTCACCTTCCGCGCCCCCGGGCTCGCCGAAGTGGTGGGCGACCGCCGCTTCATCGCCTGCTATCTGACCAACCCCGAGGCGGACGGGGCGCTGCTTCCGGTGGACAACCAGGAGGAGTGGGTGTTCCACGCGCCGTGGCACCCCGACCAGGGGGAGACCCTCGAGGACTTCACCGACGAGCGGGTCGTGGACCACATCCGCAGAGCGACCGGCGTTCCCGACCTCGACGTGCAGATCACCGGCAAGGCCCCCTGGCACGCCGCGGAGCGCGTCGCGGAGCGGTACTCGGACGGCAGGGTCTTCCTCGCCGGGGACTCCGCCCACGAGATGTCCCCCACCGGTGCGTTCGGCTCCAACACCGGTATCCAGGACGCACACAACCTGGCATGGAAGCTCGCCGCCGTGCTCGGCGGCTGGGCAGGGCCAGGGCTGCTGGAGACGTACGAGACGGAGCGTCAGCCGGTGGCACAGGCAACCAGCGCACGCGCCTCGGCCCGCTCCGCGGAGCACAGCCACCCGGGGTACGCGCCCGCGCCCGGCGTGGGCGGCGGCCGGCAGAGCGGTGTGCTCACGGTCGCCCTCGGCTACCGCTACACCCGCGGCGCGGTCGTCGGCACGGACCCCGAGCTGCCGCCCGTACCGGAGCGGATGCAGCTGACCGGTGACCCGGGCACCCGGGCGCCGCACATGTGGCTGCGTCAGTTCGGCGCGCAGGAGTCGACGCTGGACCTCTACGAGAGGTTCCCCGTCCTGCTCACCGGCTCAGAGGGCACCGCCTGGCACTCGGCGGGGCTCGGCGTCGCCGAGCGGCTCAACGTACCGCTGCACTGCTACCGCGTCGGCACCGGGCCGGACGACGATCTGACGCCCGAGGACGGCGCGGACTGGGCCGGGATCCACGGGACGGCGGAGGACGGCGCGGTCCTGGTGCGCCCGGACGGCTTCGTGGCCTGGCGAGCGGAAGGTCCCGTGCCCGATCCGGAGCGGACCCTCCAGGAGGTCCTGGAATCGGTCCTCCGGCTGAACCGCGCCTGATCAAGCGGTGTTCTTGACGGACCTACGAGGGCGGCGCAGAAATTGCTGCGCCGCCCTCGTACGTGTGGTGATTCACTGACAGCGACGCACACCTCGTCACCCGTCACGACAAGCCATCCGAGGTTCGAAGTGGACGCACCGCAGGACGTCACCACGTCCGACGCGATACCCCGGCAGGCCACGCCGCCCACCGCCACTCCGTCTCCGTCCCTGCACCCGTCCACGTCCCCGGACGCGGACCGGGACCTGGCCCCGGAGGACGGTCCTCTCCCGCCGGCGGCCCCGGCCCCCTGGCGGGTGCTGCTCGGATACATACGCCCCTACCGCCTCTGGCTCCTGCTGGGCGGGCTGCTGAGCCTGCTCACCGGAGCGACGGGCCTGGTCCTGCCGCTGGCCGCCAAACAACTGGTGGACAATCTCGGCGCCGAACGCGCCGTGACGGGCGCGGTCCTGCTGATGACCGTCCTCGTCATCGCCAACGCCGCGATCGGCGCCCTCGGTTCGTACGTGCTGCGCCGGACCGCCGAGTCGGTGGTGCTCACCGCACGCCGCCGCCTGGTCTCCCATCTGCTGCGGTTGCGCGTCCCCGCCGTCGACCACACCGAACCCGGCGACCTGATGTCGCGGGTGACCGCCGACACCACCCTCCTGCGCTCGGTCACGACCGACTCCCTCGTCGGCGCCGTCACCGGGGCGCTCACGCTCCTGGCCACCGTGGCGATGATGGGCGTGCTCGACCCGGTCCTGCTCGCCGTCACCCTCGGCGTGCTCGCCTTCGCCGGAGCCGTCATCGGCTTCCTGGTGCCGCGCATCAACCGCGCAAGCAAACGCGCCCAGGAGTCCGTCGGGCTGATGGGTGCCGCGCTGGAGCGGATGCTCGGGAACTTGCGCACCGTCAAGGCATCCGGCGCAGAGCACCGCGAGGAAGCGGCCATCCACCGTGCGGCGCACGACTCCTGGCGGGCGAGCGTACGCGCGGCCAAGTGGGCGGCGCTGGCGGGGAACACCGCGGGCCTCGCCTCCCAGATCGCCTTCCTCACCGTGCTCGCGGTCGGCGGGGCCCGCGTCGCCTCCGGCGCGATCGACATCGGCACGCTCATCGCCTTCCTGATGTACGTCTTCTATCTGATGCCGCCGGTCAACGAACTCGTCGGCGCCGTCACCGAATACCAGGTCGGAGCCGCCGCCGTGACCCGTATCCAGGAGGCCCATCGGCTGCCCACCGAGCCCCAGGGCCCGCCCGCGGAACTGCCGGCGCCCGGATCCCCGCCCGCCGAACTCGCCTTCCACGACGTGCACTTCCGCTACGGCCCGGACCTGCCCCAGGTGCACCACGGAGTCAGCTTCACCGTCCCGCCGCGCGGCATGACGGCCTTCGTCGGCCCCTCGGGCGCGGGCAAGACCACCGTCTTCTCCCTCATCGAGCGGTTCTACGAGCCGACGGAAGGCCGCATACTCCTCGACGGCCAGGACATCCGGCAGTGGGACATCCCCGGCCTGCGCGCCGCCATCGGCTACGTGGAACAGGACGCCCCCGTCCTGTCCGGCTCCCTGCGCGAGAACCTCCTGCTCGGCGCACCCGGAGCGGACGACGGCGAGCTGCGCCGAGTCCTGCGTACGACACGGCTCGACGGCCTCGTTGCACGGTTGCCGAGCGGCCTGGACACGCTCGTGGGCCATCGCGGCACCAAGCTCTCCGGCGGCGAACGCCAGCGCGTGGCCATCGCCCGGGCCCTGCTGCGCCGCCCCCGGCTGCTGCTCCTGGACGAGGCGACCTCCCAGCTGGACGCGGTCAACGAGGCCGCGCTGCGCGACACCGTCGCCGACGCCGCCCGCACCACGACCGTGCTCGTCGTCGCGCACCGCCTCTCCACGGTGACCATGGCCGACCGCATCGTGGTCATGGACACGGGCCGCGTCCGGGCCATCGGCACCCACGCCGACCTCGTCGCCGCGGACCCCCTCTACGCGGAGCTGGTCGCCACCCAGTTCATAAATTCCGGAAATTGAGGCGAACGCCACGCCCCCCGGAAACACGGCCAGATGCCCGGCCATGGCAGGTATGGTGCGAAACCTGTGCCAATCCGGGGAGGCGGTTGTGTGACGGAGGGCTCGGCGCGTGAGGCGGGGAGCGGGCGCGATCCGTTCTTCGACAACGCGAAGCTGCTGGCGATGGTCCTCGTCGTGGTGGGACACGCCTGGCAGCCTCTCAAGGACAGCCGGGCGGTCTGGGCGGGCTATCTGTTCATCTACAGCTTCCACATGCCGGTGTTCATCGTGCTCTCCGGCTACTTCTCGCGGAGCTTCACGTTCAAGCCGGGCCAGGTCAAGCGGCTGATCACAGGCATCGCGGTGCCCTACGCCATCTTCGAGACGGCGTACACGCTCTACGGCAACGCCGTCGACGACCGCGGCAACGACATCAGCCTGCTGTCCCCGTGGTATCTCACGTGGTTCCTGGTCGCCCTGTTCGTATGGCGGCTCACCGCCCCGATATGGCTGGTGATGCGGTGGTACGTCGCGCTGGGGCTCGCCGTGGCCATCGCACTCTTCGGCGCCGCGAACGAGATCGGCGCCGTGCTGAACCTGGACCGCATCCTGCAGTTCCTCCCGTTCTTCGTGGTCGGTCTGCTGATGCGCCCCGAGCACTGGGAGTTGCTGCGGGCCAGGTGGGCGCGGATCGCCGCACTGCCCGTGATGGGGGCAGCGGTGGTGGTGGCCTACCTGGCCAAGGGGCAGATGACCTCCGAGTGGGCCGTCCGCAGCAAGAGTTGGGGCGAACTGCGGGTGGCCTGGCCGGTCGGAGCCGCGATGACGCTGGCTCTGCTCGTCTGTTCGCTTCTTCTCGTGGCGGCCTTCCTGGCCTGGGTGCCGCGCGGACCAACCTGGTTCACGGCGCTCGGGGCGGGGACGCTGTACGCGTATCTGCTGCACGGTCTCGTGATCCGTACAGCCGCCTGGGAGGGCTGGTACCGCCCGGAGTTCTGGCACACCCCGGCAGGGAGACTGGCCGTCACGGTCCTCGGTGTCTCACTTGCCCTGGCCCTCAGCAGCCCGCCCGTACGGAGAGCATTCCGCCCGTTCGTGGAACCACGGCTGGACTGGGCGTTCCGGTCCGCCCCCCGCAGCGCTCAGAGCAGCCGCGGTGCTCTCCGTTATGCCGACGCCGGGGGTGCCGGTTCCGTCGGTCCGGTCGATTCAGCCGGGTCGGCCGGTTCGCCCGGTTCTGCGACCACCACTTCGGCCGGGCGCAGCAGCTGGTCGCCCACGCGGTAGCCGCAGCGGAAGATCTGTGTGCACGTCGGGCCGCTGACACTGGCCGACGTCACGCGGGTGATCGCCTCGTGGCGCGTGGGGTCGAAGGGCTCGCCCTCTTTTCCGAAGGCCTGGAGGCCGAGTTCGGCCAGGCGGGATTCCAGGTCCTCGGTGACGGCCGCGAAGCCCCCGGTGACCTCTCCGTGATCGTGGGCCAGTGCGACGGCGTCGAGGACCGGAAGCAGCCCGCGGAGCACGTTGGCCACGGCGATCTCGCGAACCGCCATCCGGTCGCGGCGGACCTGCTTGCGGTAGTTGTCGTACTCCGCCTTCACGCGTTGCAGGTCTGCCGTGCGCTCGGCCAGCCGCGCCTGAAGGTCCTCGGTTCCGCCCGTGCCGGGGGCCCCGCCGGGCGGGCCGGAGGGAGGTGCCGCCGGCGGTGCCTCCGGGGGACCGGCTCCGGCGGACGGCGGCGCGGGGCCACTCCGGGGGTGCCGGCCGCGGCCGGCTGTCCAGGGCTGGAGGGTGGTCGGGCCCATACGCCGCTGGTCACGGGGGACGACGGGCATGGGCCGGTCTGGCCCGTGCCGGGGGCCGGACGGGGTGCTCATGCCGTGTCTCCCTTGTCCTCGTCGACGATCTCGGCGTCGACCACGTCCTCGTCCGGCTTCGCGCCGTCGGGGCCTTCCGAGCCTGCACCGGCACCGGCAGCGCCACTGCCCGCACCGGCCGCGGTGCCGCTCTGGGCCTGTGCGTACATCGCCTGGCCCAGCTTCTGGCTGACCGCGGCGAGCTTCTCGGTCGCGGTGCGGATCTCCGCGGTGTCCTCGCCCTTGAGCTTCTCCTTCAGCTCGCCGATCGCGGTCTCGACCTCGGACTTCACGTCGCCCGGGATCTTGTCCGGGTTGTCCTGCAGGAACCTCTCCGTGGAGTAGACGAGCGACTCGCCGTTGTTCCTGGCCTCGGCGGCCTCCCGCTTGCGGTGGTCCTCCTCCGCGTACTGCTCGGCCTCGCGCATCATGCGGTCGATGTCGTCCTTCGGCAGCGCGGAGCCGCCGGTGACCGTCATGCGCTGTTCTTTGCCGGTGCCGAGGTCCTTCGCGGAGACGTGCATGATGCCGTTGGCGTCGATGTCGAAGGTGACCTCGATCTGCGGGACGCCCCGCGGCGCCGGGGGCAGGCCGGTCAGCTCGAACATCCCGAGCTTCTTGTTGTACGCCGCGATCTCCCGCTCGCCCTGGTAGACCTGCACGGCCACCGAGGGCTGGTTGTCCTCGGCCGTCGTGAAGGTCTCGGCCCGCTTGGTCGGAATGGTCGTGTTGCGCTCGATCAGCTTGGTCATGATGCCGCCCTTGGTCTCGATGCCGAGGGACAGCGGGGTGACGTCCAGCAGCAGGACGTCCTTGACCTCGCCCTTGAGGACACCGGCCTGGAGCGAGGCGCCGATGGCGACGACCTCGTCCGGGTTCACGCCCTTGTGCGGGTCCTTGCCGGTCAGACCCTTGACCAGCTCGGTCACGGCGGGCATCCGGGTGGAGCCGCCCACGAGGATCACATGGTTGATGTCCGAGACCTTGATCTTGGCGTCCTTGATCGCCTGGTGGAACGGTCCCTTGCAGCGCTCCAGCAGATCCTCGGTGAGCTGCTCGAACTGCGAGCGGGTGAGCTTCTCGTCCAGGTGCAGCGGGCCTTCGGACGAGGCGCTGATGTAGGGCAGGTTGATCGTGGTCTCGGTCGCGGCGGACAGCTCGATCTTGGCTTTCTCCCCGGCCTCACGCAGCCGCTGCACCGCCATCTTGTCCTTGGACAGGTCGACCCCGTAGGCGTTCTTGAACTGCTTCACCAGGTGGTCGACGATGCGCTGGTCCCAGTCGTCACCGCCCAGGTGCGTGTCGCCGTTGGTCGCCTTGACCTCCACCAGGCCCTCGCCGATGTCCAGCAGCGAGACGTCGAACGTGCCGCCGCCCAGGTCGAAGACGAGGACGGTCTGGTCGTTCTCCTTGTCCAGTCCGTAGGCGAGCGCGGCAGAGGTCGGCTCGTTGATGATCCGCAGCACATTGAGGCCCGCGATCTCGCCGGCCTCCTTGGTGGCGGTGCGCTGGGAGTCGTTGAAGTACGCGGGCACGGTCACGACGGCGTCCGTCACGTCCTCGCCGAGGTACGCCTCGGCGTCCCGCTTCAGCTTCTGCAGCACGCGCGCGGAGATCTCCTGCGCCGTGTACCGCTTGCCGTCCACATCCCCGGTGTCCGGGAACCGCCAGTCCGCCTCGCCCATATGGCGCTTGACCGACCGGGCGGTGCGGTCGACGTTGGTCACGGCCTGGCGCTTGGCGACCTCGCCGACGAGCACGTCGCCGTTCTTGGCGAAGGCGACCACTGACGGGGTCGTCCGCGCACCCTCGGTGTTCGGGATGACCGTGGGCTCACCGCCCTCCAGGACGCTGACCACCGAGTTCGTCGTCCCGAGGTCAATACCGACCGGGCGTGTCATGTCAGCTCCCATCCTCACGGCCTTCCGCGCGCCCGGGTGCGGGGCGCGGGTTCCACCTACCGTGATGGGCCGTGACCTGCAGCTACGGAGATTGCCCCTATGTCATTCAGAAAAGGATCCAGACCAGGCAATTGTCAAGTTGTCCGGCCAAGTGAGGATACGAGGGCGGCTGGGGGAGTCCGCGTCGCCTGCGGATGTCCGGTCAGGCGTGTCCGCCGACGGTCACCGTGCCCATGGCCGGCCACGGTGTCGCTTCCAGGATCTCCCGATCCGCGCCACCTGGTCGTCCAGCTAGCCGCGCCGGGCACGGCTGAGCCCCGCGAAGGGTTCCACTGTCGACGACGCGTACGCCGGCCGTGCGGCTCTCACCGTCCAGGTGTTTCCCGGTCGCCTCCGCCAGCCGGCCGGCCAGCAGGCGGGTCGACGACGGTCGGCCGAGACCGGCGGAGACGACCACGAGCTTCAACGGCTCCATCTTTCCTCCTTCACCGGCTCCGCGGAGCCGGTGCCGGGCCGTCGGATACGGCGCCGGTGTCGGCGTCGGTGTCTTCGTTGGCGTTGGCGGTGGCCGCGGCCTCGGCGTCGGCGTCGCGGCGGGCGACCAGCGCGGCATGAGCCGGGCCGTCCGGCACCTCGGCCGGCCGCCCCGAGGCGAACTCCTTGCGCAGGACGGGTACGACCTTCTCGCCGAGGAGGTCGAGCTGCTCGAGTACGGTCCTCAGCGGAAGCCCGGCGTGGTCCATCAGGAACAGCTGGCGCTGGTAGTCGCCGAAGGACTCCCGGAAGGTCAGGGTCTTCTCGATGACCTCCTGCGGACTGCCCACGGTGAGCGGGGTGTCCGCGGTGAACTCCTCCAGAGAGGGGCCGTGCCCGTAGACGGGCGCGTTGTCGAAGTAGGGGCGGAACTCGCGTACGGCGTCCTGGGAGTTGCTGCGCATGAACACCTGGCCGCCGAGCCCGACGACGGCCTGCTCGGCCGTACCGTGCCCGTACTGCGCGTACCGCTCCCGGTACAGGTCGATCAGCCGCTGGAAGTGCTCCTTGGGCCAGAAGATGTTGTTGGCGAAGAACCCGTCGCCGTAGTACGCGGCCTGTTCGGCGATCTCCGGGCTGCGGATCGAGCCGTGCCAGACGAACGGCGGCACCCCGTCGAGCGGACGCGGGGTGGAGGTGAACCCCCGCAGCGGCGTACGGAACCGGCCCTGCCAGTCCACGACGTCCTCGCGCCACAGCCGGTGCAGCAGTGCGTAGTTCTCGATGGCGAGCGGGATGCCCTGCCGTATGTCCTGCCCGAACCACGGGTACACCGGGCCGGTGTTGCCGCGCCCCAGCATCAGGTCGACCCGCCCGTCGGCCAGGTGCTGCAGCATCGCGAAGTCCTCGGCGATCTTTACGGGGTCGTTCGTCGTGATCAGCGTCGTCGAGGTGGAGAGGATGAGGCGCTCGGTGCGCGCCGCGACGTAGCCGAGCATGGTCGTGGGCGAGGACGGCACGAACGGCGGATTGTGGTGCTCGCCCGTCGCGAAGACGTCGAGACCGACCTCCTCCGCCTTGAGCGCGATGGCGACCATGGCCTTGATCCGCTCGTGCTCGGTGGGGGTCCTGCCGGTGGTGGGGTCGGGCGTGACATCACCGACGGTGAAGATCCCGAACTGCATCGTGCTCACCAGCTCCTGTAGTTGCCTGTTCAACTATATGCTCTCAACGGTCCGGCGCGCCGTCCTATTCCCGGCGGTGACCTGCGGTGACGTGGGCTCCCGCCGGGCCCGTGGCGGGGGCCGCCGCCGATGCGGGTACCGCCCTGCCCCGTTAGCGTGGATGGAGAACGGGAGGTGGTCTCATGAACCCACGGTCCCTGGCCCGGCAACTTCCGCTCAGGCTCAGCGCCGGAGCCTTTCTGCTCAACTCCGGGGTGTCGAAGGTGGATGCGGACGAGGCGACCGCCGGGCAGCTGCACGGCTTCGCCACCGGCACCTACCCGTTCTTCGGCAAGCTCGACGCCGAGCGGTTCACCCGGCTCCTCTCGAGGGTGGAACTCGCGCTCGCCGGAGCTCTGCTGCTCCCCGTCGTCCCGGCGGCCGCCGCGGGGGCCGGCCTGACCGCTTTCTCGCTCGGCACCCTCGGCCTGTACCTGCGGACGCCCGGCATGCGGCAGGAGGGCAGCCTGCGCTGGACGGAGCAGGGTCTGCCGCTGGCCAAGGACGTCTGGATGCTCGGCATCGGCGTGTCCCTGCTGGTCGACGGCCTGCTGCAGTGCGGGCGCCGCCGCCGGTGACCTGACCCGGACGCCGCCGGGTGATCTCGCAACCCGATCCGCACCTGTCGATGGTCCGGCAGGTGGAGCCGCGTACGCCGGAGGGGTGCGAGGACTGCCTGCGGATCGGCTCCATGTGGGTGCATCTGCGACTCTGTCTGACCTGCGGCCATGTCGGCTGCTGTGACTCCTCGCCGCACAGGCACGCCCGCGGGCACGCGAGCGAGGACCGCCATCCCGTCATCGCCTCGTTCGAGCCCGGCGAGGACTGGCGGTGGTGCTTCGTCCACGAGGCTCTCGTCTGACGACTCGCCTCAATCCGCGGTCCGCCGGACGCACGCGGCTACGGTCCGTCCACGGGACTCGGCATCGTCTTCGCGCTCTGCGCCGCCGTGAGCACGGGCACGGCGACGGAGCAGCAGGCCGCGCCGTCCTGACCGCCGCCCCCGCGCCGGGGTGAAGGGCAGGCCCGGCCTCAGGTCCGCCCGGGAGCCCAGGCAGTGAGCAGGGCGAGCGGGGTGGCGGCCGCCCACGCCTGCGGGGAGCACGAGTGCGGATACGGCACGGGCGTCGGGTGTTCGTCGCGCCCGTACCCGGCCATCACCTCCGGAAGCCGCCACCCGTGCACCGCCGCCGCCTCCACAAGCCCGCGGATCACCGCGAGGGCCTCCTCCCGCAGCCCGTAGCGGGCCAGGCCGAGGACGACGAGCGCGTTGTCGTGCGGCCAGATCGAGCCCCTGTGGTACGAGAGCGGGTGGTACGGAGCCTGGCCCGCGGCGAGGGTGCGGATGCCCCAGCCGGAGAAGAAGTCCGGCTCGAGCAGCCTGCGGCCGACCGTCTCGGCCTCTGCCTCCTCGAGGATTCCGGACCACAGCAGGTGCCCGGCGTCCGATGCCAGCGCGTCGACCTGGCGGCCATCGCCATCGAGGGCAAGGGCGGGAAAGGCGGCCCGCGGCATCCAGAACTCCCGGCAGAAACGCCCGCGCAGCTCGAACGCCGCCTCCTCGAGACCGTCGGCCAAGTGCGGATCGTCCCAGGTCTTACGGGCGAGGGCGGCGGTGCGGACCAGGGCGTCGTACGCGTACCCCTGGACCTCCGCCACCGCGACGGGCCCCTGCGCCGGCCTTCCGTCGCTGAAACAGATCGCGCCCGGGGAGTCCTTCCAGCTCTGGTTGGCCAGACCGCCCCGTTCGGCGTCCGAGGAGTACACGAGCCAGCCGTGCCGCTCGAGGCCGCCGTCCTGGAACATCCACTCGACGGCGGCGCGGGCCTGTGGTTCGAGGCGGCGGGCGAGCGCGTCGTCGGCCGTCCGCTCGGTGTAGGCGTGGAGGAGCGTGAGGAAGAGCGGGGTGGCGTCGACGGCGCCGTAGTAACGGCCGTACGGGACCTGGCGGAAGCGGGCGAGTTCGCCGTGCCGGATCTCGTGGACGATGCGGCCGGGCTGCTCCTGACGGGCCGGATCGTGGACCGTGCCCTGGGCCGCGGCGAGCGCGGGGAGGGCGGCGGCGGCCAGTTCCGGCCGGTACGGAAGGGCGAACAGCGAGGTGATCAGGGCGTCGCGGCCGAAGAGGGTGAGAAACCAGGGGATACCGGCGCCGGGCACGCGCAGCGGCTCCCCGTCGGGGCCGGCGGCCGGCACGCGCAGGCCCGCCAGGTCGGCCAGGCCCTGCTTGCAGGCGCTGGCCAGCTCGGTCCAGCCGGTCAGTTGGCGCGGCCTGGGGGTGGCACGGATGAAGACGGCCCGGTCCGCCGAATGCCGTGCCACGACCTCGCGCGGGGACCGGAGCGCGGCCCGGGGCGCACCGCGGACTCCCGAGGGCAGCGCGTACGCCTGGAGCAGGATCGCCACGCTGCCGTGCGGGGGCAGCGCGAGGTGCCACTCCAGCGTGTGCTCGGTGCCCTCGGACGGCCGGTGGACGGCGTCCGGTGCCGGCCTGCTGCTGACCACCGTGCGCGAACGCCACGCGGGACCCTCGTCCGTCGCCGTCCGCTCGTACCCGAAGACCACCCCCTCGCGCAGCGCTTCGGCGGTCCGTACGGCGCCGTTCTTGTCGTACGAGCGGTGGTCGGAGCGGAGCTCGAACTGGTCCGCGAAGTCGGCGTCCACGGTCAGGGAGATGCGGGCCGTCGTCGGCTCCGGGCGGTTGCTCGCCAGCCGTATGCGCTCGGCCAGGGCCCGGTCGCCTACCGCCTGCTCGCGGAAGACGGTGAACGCGGGCGGCCGGTCACGGCCGGCGGGCGGGGTGAGCACCGTGCTCAGCGGTCGCTGGGGCCCGGACTGCCCGGCGGCCACCAGCACGTCGAGCGGTGCGCCGTCCACGGTCAGCTGCCAGCGGCTCAGGTGCCGGGCGTCCCGGGCGAACAGCCCGTCAGGAGAGGTGCCGCGCACCCCCGTGATGTCGCCGGAGTCGGTCACGATCGCGAAGGCGCCCTCGTGGACCAGCAGATGACGTCCCGTCATAGCACTCACCCCTCCCCTTCGTCATTCCGTAAACCGAACGCGCCGTGCGCGTCCCGGTCCGCGTACAGCAGGTCAAGTGCCAGGGCCGCGGTCCAGCTGAAGCCGCGGATGCCCCGGCCCTCGCCGCTGTACGGGTCCACGTACTCCGCGAAGTCCGTGGCATGCGCGGCCGTCAGAGAGGTCTCGCGCAGCCGCTCCGCCTCGCCGTACTCGCCGTGCGCGCGCAGCCCGCCGTGCAGGAGCCAGGCCATGTTGAACCAGCTGGGCCCGCGCCAGTAGCGGCTGCCGTCGAACTCCGGCCCCAACAGGTCGTAGCTCGGCACCAGATGGACCTTCCCGAGCGCGAAGTGCTCGCCGCGCGCGGTCGCCAGCAACGCGTCCGCGACCTCCCGGGGCAGGTCCGGCACGATCAGCGGCACCAGCCCGGACACGGTGCGGTCGGGGCAGGTCAGGCCGGATCGCAGATCGCGGCAGACGAAGATCCCGGCGGCCGGCTCCCACAGCCGCTCCACCAAGGCGCGGGTGGTGACGCGGGCGCACTCCCGGTGCCCCGCGGGGTCGGCGCCCACGGCGTCCGCGATCCGCGCCAGTGCGTACTCGGAGGCGATGCGCAGGGCGTTGAAGGACGGGTCCTCGACGGCGAAGGCGTGCGGGGTGCGCCCGTCGTCGTAGGCGTGGTCGCGATAGGTGGCGGCCAGCCGTACGTAGCGCCCGTAGTCGAGGTCGGTGGGGCGGTCGGCGGCCGGGCTGTGGGCGAGGTCGGCGCGGCGGAACGAGCTGTCCGGCGCGGGCTCGACGCGCCGCAGCGGGGCGTCCCAGCTCGGGCTGTTGTCCAGGCCCGGCTCCCAGGGGTGGACGACGGCGGCGAGTCCGTGGCCGCCGAGGTCCCGACGGCCCGTCAGATAGCGGTGCCAGGCGGCGAGCCGCGGAAAGACCCGGGGCAGGAAGCCGCGGCGCCGGGACTCCGCCGGGTCCGCCAGGTGCACCAGCCAGGCGGCCAGCGCGTGGACCGGCGGCTGCACGATGCCGGAAGTCTCGGTGGAGTGCGGCGCGCCTGCACCCCGCCCCGCCTCCGAGGAGCGCCAGAAGTCGGGGCTGGGGAAGTAGGCGTCGAGCGGCACGGCCGGATTGAAGGCAATGTGCGGGATCCGGCCGTCGCCCCACTGGGCGCCGAGCAGCGTCTCCAGCTCCCGTTGCGCCCGGCGGGGCGAGACGTGCCGCAGCCCGATCGCGATGAACGCGGAATCCCAGCTCCACTGGTGCGGATACAGCGAGCGGGAGGGCACGGTCGCTCCGCCCGTCCAGTTGCGCAGCAGTACGCGGGTGGCGGCGCGCCCCAGCGACCGCTCGTCGTCCCCGTCCCGGCTCCGCGTCGCATGGGATTCGAGGAGCCCGGCCGTCACGCCGCGGCCCGGTGGAGGAAGGCCGGAATGGACCGCAGGGCCTGGGCGGGATCGCCGCTCAGCCGGCAGGCGACCGTGAGATGGCCGTCGTAGCCCGCCGCGTCCAGCGCACCGAGCCAGACCGGCCAGTCGAGGTGACCGGCGCCCGGCTGGCACCGGTTGGAGTCGCTCACGTGCGCATGGCCGATGTACGGCGCGGCGGCGAGGATTGCGGCGGCCGGATCGCTCTCCTCGATGTTCATGTGAAAGCTGTCGATGCCGATCCGCACCGAGTCCATGCCGACCGTACGGATCAACTCCACTGCCTGGCCGAGCCTGTTGACGAGGTGGTCCTCGTAGCGGTTCAGCGGCTCGAGGAAGAGGACCACGCCTTCCCGCTTCGCATGCTCGCCCAGCTCGGTGACGCCCGCGAGCAGCTCCTCCCGTTCCTCGTCCGCCGGCCGCGCGGGCTCGAAATGCGGCAGGCCGCGGGAGAACATGCCGTACGAGGCGGGGGCCTGCGCGCCGAGCCCGCCGAGTTCGGCGATCACCGAGAGTTGGGACTTCAGCTGCACGATGGCGTCGCGCCGCTGTTCCTCCTCGAACGCCCCGGAGAACTGAGGGATCTGCGCGCAGACGGTCGGCATGACGACTCCGTCGGCGAGGGCCCGGCGCAGCTCGGGCAGCCGGTCGCGGAAGCGGAAGCCGCCTGGTCCCCCGCGAAGCTCGATCGCGTCATAGCCCGCGTCCTGCGCGAACTCCCATTTCTGCTGGAGGTTCTCGCCGGGCAGCAGCTGTTCCTGGCAGGCGGTCCTGGGCATGCGCACGCGTTCCACACGGGGCTCCGAGGGTTTGGGTGCTCGCTTAACGTCGAAGATATATCAAGGTTATGCCTTGGCAACATACAAAAGTAGTGCTCTGATGCTTGAACAACGACCGTAAGTGCGGGAGGACTTGGCATACGTGGAAGTTCCCCGCGGTCGGGGGCGATCGCGATCGCACTCGCCGTAGCCTGGCCGTGACGGCTGACGAGACGAGGACGGGATGACGGGGAATCAGGCGAGCGCCGGCCACCTGCTACGGCTGATCCGCACCGGCGAGGCCACGACCAGGGGCGAGCTCCAGGAGGCCACCGGGCTGTCCCGGTCCACCGTCGGCCACCGGCTCGACCAGCTGTTCCGTGCGGAGTGGCTGCGCGACCGCGCCGGCATCTCGACCGGCGGCCGCCCCTCCACCCGGCTGGAGTTCGACGCCGCGCACGCCGTCGTGCTCGCCGCGGCCCTGGAGACCCGCCACGCCCGTCTCGCCGTCTTCGACCTCGCGGGCACGGTCCTGGCCGAGCGGACCGAGCCCCTGCTGCTCGAGGACGGGCCGGACAAGGTGCTGGTCCGGCTCGCCGAGTGGTTCGGGCCACTGCTCGCGGAGGCGGGCACCGCGCCGGGGAAGGTCTGCGGCATAGGACTCTCCGTGCCGGGACCCGTGGACTGGGAGGCCGGGCAGGTCGTCCAGCCGCCGATCATGCCCGGCTGGGACCGCTACCCGGTCCGCCGGCGCATGCGGGAGGCCTACGCCGAGCACGTCGGCCCCGTGTCGTCGGACCCGCTGCCCGTCCTGCTGGACAACGACGCGAACCTCATGGCGTACGCCGAGCAGCGCGCCGGATTCCGCGACTGCGGCGCCTTCCTCCTGGTGAAGGTGTCCACGGGGATCGGCGCCGGGGTCGTGGTGGGCGGGGAGATCTACCGGGGCATCGACGGCGGCGCGGGAGACATCGGGCACATCCGGCTGCCCGACCGCACCGACGCCCTGTGCAAGTGCGGCTCGTTCGGCTGCCTCGCCGCTGTCGCGAGCGGCCGCGCGCTCGCCGGGCAGCTCAGCGCGCTCGGCATCCCGGCCGCCTCGGGCTCCGGGGTGCGCGAGCATCTCGCGGCCGGCCGGCCCGAGGCCGTCCGGCTGGCCCGGGAGGCGGGCCGTCGGGTGGGGGAGGTGCTGGCCACCGTGGTCACCCTGCTCAACCCGGGTGTGCTGATGATCGCCGGGGATCTCGCGGGGGCGCCGTTCCTCACCGGCGTACGCGAACTCCTCTACCAGCGCGCCATGCCGCGTACGACCGCCAACCTCCAGGTCGTCACCTCCTCGCTCGGCGAGCGCGCGGGGCTGACCGGGGCCGCCGCGATGGTCGTCGAGCACCTCTACGCCCCCGACCGGGCCGACGCCCGGCTCGCCGCGCTCGAGAGCGTCAGCCGCGAACCGCACCTTTCGCCAGGTCCGCGATAAAGCGCCGTCGGCCATGACCATGCCGTAGTCCTCGCTCCGCTCGCCGCTCAGCTGGGACGGCGACGGCCGCCTTCCAAGCGTAACGCCCGCTGCCCCACGGGCCGTTGGCCCGGGTCAGGGCAGGCGGACGTGACCGGGCTTCACCGGCCGGCAAGCCAGTCGCGGTACCAGGACAGCGTGGCGTCGAGCGTCTCGCTCATCGGGGCCGGGTACACCCCGAAGGCGCGCTCGAAGGCGGATGAGTCCATGATCTGCGGCTCGGTGTGCTGGTAGAACATCTCGGCGTACTCGTCCATGAACACCTTGTCGAACGGGCCGAAGGGGCGGGCCTCCTCCAGGACCACGAGGTTCAGCGGACGCCCGACGCGCTCCCCGATCATCGTGTGGACCTCGCGCGTCGTGAGTGCGGGTGCGGTGGGCAGGTGCCATACCCGGCCGTCGGCCTCGGGGTTTTCGCCCAGTGTGGCCAGGCCCGCGGCCACATCGCCGATGGCGGTGTAGCTGTGCGGGAGGTCGGTGTCGCCCAGGGCCAGGACCTCCCCGCCGGTGAGCGCGCCGGGGAAGACCGCGCCGCCCAGCGTGGAGTTGACGACCCCGGGCCCCACGAAGTCTGCGGAGCGCCCCAGTACGACGCGGGCCCGGCCTTCGCGGTGGGCGGTCAGGTAGTTCTGGTCGAGCTCGGCGCGCATCCGGCCTTTGCGGGTGGTCGCCCGCCAAGGGGTGTCCTCCGTCATCACCGCGCCGCCGGTGTTCCCGTACGGGTAGAGGGTGTCGAGCACCACCAGGCGCGCCCCGGTGGCCTCGGCCGCCGCGAGGACCGCCTGCTGGATGCCGGGCATCACCTGGACCTGGAGTTCGTACCCCACGTTGACGCAGTGGTAGGCGACCGCGGCGTCCGTCATGGCGGCGCGCATCTGCTCGGCGCTGCTCGCGTCCCCGGCGACGCGGTCCACCCCCTCGATGGCGGGTCCCGACCCTGAGCGGTTCACGAGGCGGACCTCGTGCCCCCTGCGCGCCAGCTCGGCGGCGAGGGCGGTGCCGGCGGGTCCCGACCCCAGGACGACGTGCAGTTCGTCGCGTTCGGCAGCAGACATGACGGCTCCTCCATGAGTTATTCGTTACGGTACCTCGCGTTAGTTAGAGACTATAACTCTGGCTATTGGTGCGGGCAAGGGAGAAGGGGTTGTGCGCAGGGAGGCGTGGCGTGGCGCGGTCGGCCGACGGGTTCGCCTCAGGCCACGTCGTGCGGCCGGAACTGGATGCTGATGCGGGGGCCGACGGGCCTGTTGGTCTTGGGGATCGAGTGCTCCCAGGTGCGCTGGCACGAGCCGCCCATGACGATCAGGTCGCCGTGGCCCAGTGATTGCCGGACCGTCCGCCCGTGATCCTCCCGCGGCCGCAGGAGCAAGGACCGCGGTTCTCCGACGGAGACGATGGCGACCATCGTGTCCTCGGTGTCGCCGCGGCCGATCCTGTCCCCGTGCCAGGCGACGCTGTCGTGGCCGTCGCGGTAGTAGCAGAGTCCCGCGGTGGTGAAGGGCTCGCCCAGCTCCTCCGCGTAGTGCTCGCTGAGCGCCGTACGGGCCTCCGTCAGCACCGGGTGAGGCAGGGGATCGTCCGCCCCGTAGAAGGCCAGCAGCCGTGGCACATCAACCACGCGCTCGTACATCCGCCGCTGCTCGGCGCGCCAGGGCACGGAGGTGGCGAGCGACTCGAACAGCGCGTCGGCGCCGGTCAGCCAGCCCGGCAGTACGTCGATCCACGCGCCGCGGCCGAGTGGCGTGCGGCGGATGGGGTCCAGCGACCGCAGGCCGACCTCGTCGGTCTCGTCGAAGAGAGAGCCCTGCAGGTGAATGGTCATGGCGACAGTCTATGCTCGGATTAGAACGTATGAGCTAATCGGCTTGATCGAGCCGATCGAGCCGATCGAGCTCCTCGGGCCGTCCACGCCCGTCAGGCGGTCGCCGGACCGGACCGGACACGCTCCAGCAGGATCGGCAGGTCCCGGACGCGGACACCCGTCGCGTGGTGGACGGCGTTCGCGATGGCCGCCGCGGTGCCGACGATGCCGAGTTCGCCGATGCCCTTGGCGCCGATCGGGTTGAGCTCGTCATCCTGCTCTTCGAGCCAGTGGGCCTCCACGGTGCGGATGTCGGCGTGCGTCGCCACGTGGTACGTGGCCAGGTCGTGGTTGGCGAAGTCGCCGAACCGCGGGTCCATTTCGAGGGTTTCGTGCAGGGCCATGGACAGGCCCATGCACATGCCGCCGATGAGCTGCGAGCGCGCCGTACGGGCGTTGATGATGCGGCCCGCCGCGAAGATGCCGAGCAGCCGGTCGACCCGGACCTGCCCGGTGTCGGCGTCGACCCGGACATCCGCGAACTGCGCCCCGAAGGAGTACCGCGAGAGGTTCTTCCTGGCCCGGAAGTCCTCGGTCGTGTCCGCCCGTACCTCCAGACCGCCTGGTGGAACCGCCCGGGATCTGTCGTCGAGTTCCGCTGCCAGCGCCCGGCATGCCTTGCCCACGGCCCACCCCCAGGAGCCCATTCCCAGGGACCCGCCGGCGTACGGTGCGGCACCGTAGGCGCTGCGCCCGACCTCCACGGTCACCCGGTCCAGCGGCGCGCCGAGTTCGTCCGCCGCCACCTGCGTCAGGGCCGTACGGGCTCCCGTGCCGATGTCGGCCGCCGCGATCCGGACGAGGAACCTGCCGCCGGGCTCCACGCGCGCGGTGGCGGTGGCCGGCATGAGATAGACGGGGTAGTTGGAGGCCGCGACGCCGGTTCCGAGGAGCCAGCGGCCGTCGCGGCGGACGCCGGGAGCGGGGTCCCGGCGGTCCCAGCCGAAGCGGGCCGCGCCCTCCCGCAGGCACCCGACGAGATTGCGGCTGCTGAACGGCAGCCCGGACTCCGGGTCCACGGACGGCTCGTTGGCCACGCGCAGTTCGATGGGGTCCATGGCCAGCGCGTACGCCAGCTCGTCCATGGCGGACTCGAGCGCGAACATGCCCGGTGTTTCGCCGGGGGCCCGCATCCAGGAAGGGGTCGGCACGTCGAGGCGCAGGAGCCGGTGCGTCGTACGCCGGTTGGGGGCGGCGTACATGACGCGGGTGGGCGTGACCGTCTGCTCGCAGAACTCGGCGATTCTGGAGCTCTGCTGGACGGCGTCGTGCCAGATGGCGGTGAGCCGGCCGTCCTTCTCCGCGCCGAGGCGCACGCGCTGCACGGTCGGCGTCCGGTAGGAGACCATCGTGAACATCTGCTGCCTGGTGACGGCGAGTTTGACCGGCCTGCCGATGGCCCGGGCGGCCAGGGCGGCGAGCACGGTCGGCGGGCGGGGGAGCCCTTTGGAGCCGAAGCCGCCGCCCACGTGATCCGCGACGATGTGCACGGACTCGGCGGGGAGGCCGAAGAGCGCGGCGAGCACGGTCGCGGACACCCACGGCCCCTGGTCGCCGTTGTAGAGGGTCAGCGTGTCGCCCTCCCAGACCGCGATCGTGGCGTGCGGCTCCATGGGGCTGGCGTGCTCGGGCGGCGTCGTGTACGTGGCGTCGACGGCGACCGGGGCCGTGGCCAGCGCGCTCTCGACGTCACCGGACTCCAGCTCGCCGGGGTAGCCCCCGTTGACCGCGTCCGGCACGTAGATCCGCGGATCGTCCGCGCGCAGCAGGGCGTCGTGCTCCTCCTCGTCGTACTCCACCCGTACCGCCGCGGCCCCCTCGCGCGCCGCCTCCAGCGTGGTCGCGACCACGGCGGCGACGATCTGCCCGCGGTGGGCGACTTCGGGGGACTGCAGCACGGCCAGCTCGGGGTCGTCGGCATGGTGCAGCCGTGGGACGCTGCCGCTGTCCAGCACCGCGAGGACGTCCGGCTGGGCCAGCGCGGCGCTGCCGTCCACGGCGCGTACGCGGCCGCGCGCGACCGTCGACTGCACGGCCCAGGCGTACACCACGTCCCGCACCGGGTACTCGTACGCGTAGAGCGCGGCCCCGGTGACCTTGTCGCGTCCCTCGATCCGCGAGACCGGCGCGCCGACGGACCTCTCCAGCGTGGTCATGCCCGCTCTCCGCCCGCTCCGCCCGCGAGGTCCAGCACGGTCGCCGCGATCAGGTCGACGGCGAGGTCGATCTTGAATGCGTTGTGGGGGAGGGGGCGCGCAGGCTCGAGTTCGGCCCGCGCGGCGGACCGGAGCAGGTCCCGCGTCGGCTGCCGGCCCGTCAGCAGTTCCTCGGCCCGCCGGGCCCGCCACGGCTTCGGGGCCACTCCGCCGAGCGCGAGCCGGATGTCGCGGAGCGCGCCGTCGGGCCCGGTCGCGACCACGGCGGCGACCGAGACCACCGCGAAGGCGTAGGACCAGCGGTCGCGGACCTTGCGGTAGCGCATGGCTGCCCCTGCGGGAGGCGGCGGCAGCTCGACGCCGGAGACCAGGTCACCGGACCCCAGCACCGTCTCCTGGTCGGGGCTGTCACCGGGCAGGAGATAGAACTCCGAGAGCGGCACCCGGTCCGTGCCGCCGTTGCGCTGCAGATGCACCGTGGCATCGAGGGCGGCCAGCGCCACCGCCATGTCCGAGGGGTGGGTGGCCACGCAGGCGTCCGACGTGCCGATCACGGCGAGGTCGCGGTGACTGCCGTGGATGGCCGAACAGCCCGCTCCCGGCTCGCGCTTGTTGCACGGCTTGGTGACGTCCTGGAAGTACACGCAGCGGGTGCGCTGCAGCAGATTCCCGCCGGTGGTGGCCAGCGTCCTCAGCTGGCCGGAAGCCCCGGACAGCAGTGCCTCGGCGAGCAGCGGGAAGCGCTCGCGGACACCGCGGTCGCCGGCCAGCTCGCTGTTGCGCACGGTCGCACCGATCAGCACGCCGCCGTCGGGCCGGTGCTCGATCCGGTCGTAGGGCAGCCCGGAGATGTCCACGAGCACCGCGGGCCTGGCGACGCCGAGTTTCATCAGGTCCACGAGGTTGGTGCCGCCCGCGAGATACATCGCGTCCGGGCGGTCCGCCAGAAGGTTGGCCGCAGCCTCGGGTTCGGTGACGCGCTCGTACGTGAAGGGCCTCATCGTGCGGCTCCCGTGGCCGGCCGGGGAGCGGATCCCCCGGCGGAGGCGCGCTGCCCGCCCCCGCTCGCGCCGACCGCCGCGCCTGCCGCCTCGAGGATCGCGTCCACGATGCCGACGTAGGCCGCGCAGCGGCACAGGTTGCCGCTCATCCGCTCGCGGACCTCGTCCGCGTCCAGAGCGCTCGGCGAGGAAATCCCTGCCGCCACATCCTCGGTGACATCACTGGGCCAACCGCGCGCCGCCTCGTCGAGCGCACCGATCGCCGAACAGATCTGCCCCGGCGTGCAGTAGCCGCACTGGAAGCCGTCGTGGTCGATGAACGCCCGCTGTACGGGATGGAGATCGCTCGTCGGGTCGAGTGCGGCGACACCCTCGATGGAGACGATGTCGTGTCCGGCCGCGGCGACGGCCAGGACGAGGCAGCTGTTCACCCGGCGCCCGTCCATGAGGACTGTGCACGCCCCGCACTGCCCGTGGTCGCAGCCCTTCTTCGTACCGCCCAGCCGGAGATGCTCCCGGAGCGCGTCGAGCAGGGTCACGCGGTTGTCGAGGGTGAGGGAACGGTCCTCTCCGTTGATGCGCAGCGTGATCGCGCTGCTCAGGGCGGTCGCCATACGCGAAGCCTCCCACCACGGGATGGAGGCCGCATGTCGGGCGGCAGCCGCCCGCTGACCGGCCGCTCCTAGGCAGGCGGCGTGATGGGGACCGGCTTGAGGACGGCGAACACCGCGCCCTGCGGGTCCTGGACCACGGCCATCCGCCCCGCCGGCATGTCGAACGCCGGCTGCAGCACCGTGCCACCCGCCCTGACCAGGGCGTCCACCGTGGAGTCCGCGTCGTCGACGGCGAAGTACGTGAGCCAGTGCGAGGGCACTTCCTTCGGCGTCTCCTCACCCTGGGGCCGCATGCCGCCGACCGTGCGGCCGCCCGCGTCGAGCGAGAAGTAGTCCTCGAAGCCCTCCATGAGGGAGATGCCGATGCCGAGCGCGGCCGGGTAGAACTCACGGGCCCGGTCGGGCTCCCAGGTCGCCAGCTCGTTCCAGATCACCGCACCGGGTTCGTTGACGATCTGGGCGCCGGGGAAGTCCTTCGCCTGCCAGACCCCGAACACCGCGCCGTCCGGGTCGGCGGCGATCAACATCCGGCCGAGCGTGGAGACATCGTCCGCGGGGAATACGATGGTGCCGCCGTTCTCCGTGATCGCCCGCGCCGTCGCGTCGGTGTCGGCGGAGGCGATGTAGGTCGTCCAGACGGTGGGCGGCGCCGGCTGGTCCTCCCCCATCGGCTGCGCGGACATGATCCCGGCGACCGGCTTGCCGTGCAGCTCGCAGGTCGCGTAGCCGCCGAACTCGGGCGGACCGATCTCGCCCTGCCAGCCGAACAGATCGCGGTAGAAGTCCAGGGCGGCCTGCTGGTCGGGGGCCATGAGATCGACCCAGCACGGGGTTCCGGGCGCGTACGGAGCGGTGACCTCGGGCATGATGCGCCTCCAACGACGTGAATCCCCGCCACGGGCCCCGTCCGGCCACGGGCCGGGTGAAAACTCCCCCGCCACCGCCCAGGCTCCCGGAGAACGGTGGCCACCGCCACTCGGCGCGCACCTCCCGCCTGCGCACCTCCCGCCTGCGCGCTTCCGCTGAGCCGCCGCCCGCCCCCGGCGGTGCCGTCGGTCCGGTTTCCCGTCATCATGAGGCCTGAGCACGTGTCCGCGGGTATGCTCCCGGACCGGAGGCGGGGGGGCTCCGACGGCATGGGGCTTCAAGGGTGCGGGGGCCGATCGGGTTCGCTCGCGCGCCGCGTACGCCGTGCGCCGCTGAGACGTCCACCCATGCCGGCTGCTCATACCTCCGGATGGTGCGGCAGCACCGTCCGCACGTAGTCCTCGACGGTGGCTTCCAGACCCACGTCGCGCTGCGCTCGTTCGGACAGCAGCCAGCGGTGCTCCAGCAGTTCGTAGTAGATCTGCGCGGTGTCGGTGGAGCCGCGCAGCTCGCGGGGAACGGCCCGTACGGTCGGCCGGAAGACGTCGCGGACCCATCGGTGGGCGAGGACCTCGGGGCGCGCGCCGAGAGGATCGCCCGGCGCGTAGTCGTCCTGCGAGACCATCCAGGTCTCCAGGTCGTTGAGGAGGCTGCGCGCCTGGTTCTCCTCCGCGTCCATGCCGGTGAGCCGCAGCAGCTGCCGCTGGTGGTGGCCCGCGTCGACGACCTTCGGCAGGAACGTGACCGCGTCTCCGTCCGGCGAGCGCTGGATCTGCATTTCGGCCACGTCGAAACCGAGGTCGTTGAGGCGCCGGATGCGCCGGTCGATGTAGTGCCGCTTGGTGAGCGGGTAGACCGACTGGCGGGTCAGTTCATGCCACAGCTCGTCGTACCGCTCGGCGATGGCCTGGCCGAACAGCACGGGGTCCACCGAGGGGTGCAGGGACCCGCCCGCCTCCAGGTCCATCAGCTCGCCGGCGATGTTCACCCGCGCGATCTCGACGTCGTACTCCCGCTGCCCGCCCGTGAGCTGCGGCTGGACCTGTCCGGTCTCCGCATCCACCAGGTACGCGGCGTACGCGCCCGCGTCGCGCCGGAAGAGGGTGTTGGACAGCGAGCAGTCCCCCCAGGCGAATCCGATGAGGTGCAGTCGCACGAGCAGTACGGCGAGCGCGTCGAGCAGACGCTTGATCGTGCCGGGCCGCATCGTCGTCTCGAACATCGAGCGGTACGGCAGCGAGCCCTTGAGATGGCGGGTCACGAGGGCCGGCTCCAGCGGCTCGCCGCGCTCGCCGGTCCGCCCGGTGACGACCGCGACCGCGTCGACCGCGGGGACGGCGAGCCGGTCGAGGTCGCGCAGCAGCCCGTACTCGCGTATGGCCGCCCACTCGCCGACCTCCTTCACCGCGACCACTTCGTCGCCCGCTCGCGCGAACCGGACGATGTGGCGTGAGATGCCGCGGGGCAGCGCGACCAGGTGCTCGTCCGGCCATTCCGCCAGCGGGACGCTCCACGGCAGGTCGAGGAGGGCGGCCGGGTGCTCGGGCGAGGTCGCGGTGATCTGCAGCTCCATGCGCACAGTCTGGGGCAGAGACGCAGGTCGGTGGGAGTGCCCTTGACCGAGGGCTGACGAGGGGTAAAGTCTAGACCAATGTCCACGGGCGTGAACTCGAGTCGCCCTGTTGGCAGTTGCCCTCCTGCGGGCGACTGCGCCGCCGACCGTGGCCGACCACTGACGACTTCACGTCCCCCCACCATCAGCGGGGCCGCCACCCCACCCTGACGGCGGCCTCCGCTGTGAAGGAGTTGACATGCACAAGAAAAGGAAGCTGGCCGTCGTCATCGGTGCGGGTGTCGCCCCTCTCCTCGCCCTGAGCCTTCCGGCGAGCACGGCCAGCGCACACGGCTACGTGTCGTCGCCCCCGAGCAGGCAGGCCCAGTGCGCCGCGGGGACCGTACCCTGCGGTCCCATCAAGTACGAGCCGCAGAGCGTCGAAGGGCCGAAGGGCCTGACGAGTTGCAGCGGCGGCAACTCGCAGTTCGCCGAGCTCGACGACGACAGCAAGGGCTGGGCGGTCACGCCCGTCGGCAGCACGGCAGGCTTCAGCTGGAAGCTGACCGCACGGCACTCCACCAGCACCTGGCAGTACTTCGTCGGTGGCACGAAGGTCGCCGAGTTCGACGACGGAGGAGCCCAGCCGGGCGAGACCGTCACGCACCAGGTCGACTTCGGCGGCATCAGCGGCAAGCAGAAGGTGCTCGCGGTGTGGAACATCGCGGACACGGCCAATGCGTTCTACGCGTGCATTGACGTGAACATCGGCGGCTAGCGTCCGGCGAAGGGAATCACAGCCCCGTTCGCGGCCTGGGGGGGGGGGGGG